>CANJOI010000048.1 GCA_947475365.1 Fidelibacterota bacterium
ACCGCAAGGCCCATGCCGATCGCCGCGCCCGCCGCGGCGGCCGCCAGGATCAGGACATCACCATGCGGCACCACCACAAAGGCAATGCTCGCCGCCGCGAGCAGGGCCATGCGGATCTTCATGCGCAAGGGCTGCAATTCCTGCCGCCCGATGGCGCGCCGGATGCGCCGGTAGGCGATGAACACCATCAGCGCGATGACAGCCGCCGTGGCGCCGATGGCATGGGTATTGAATGGCATGGCGGACCTTTCCCTCGGACCTTCCGGCGGACCGATTTCTGCTAAGCTGGCGCCAGCGATAGCACTCTTCCCGCCGCCGAGAAAACCTCATGCCCTGGCAATTCTGGATCGACCGCGGCGGCACCTTCACCGATGTCGTCGCCCGTTCGCCAAAAGGCGAAATCGTCACCCGGAAATTACTGTCGGAAAGCAGCGCCTATCCTGACGCCGCGCTCGCGGGTATTCGCGAGATTCTCGGCGCGCATGAAGGTCTCGCGCAAGATGCCCCGCTGCCGGGGGATAAGATCGATGTGGTGAAGATCGGCACCACCATCGCCACCAACACACTGCTCACCCGCACCGGCGCGCCCACGGTGCTCGCCATCACCGAGGGCTTCGCCGATGCCTTGCGCATCGCCACCCAGGCGCGGCCCCGCCTGTTCGATCTCGCAATCCGCCTGCCCGACATGCTCTACGGCGCGACCATCGAGGTGAAAGAACGCATGGCCGCCGATGGCGCCGTATTGCGCGCGCTCGACGAAGATCATGTGCGCGCCGCCTTGGCCGCCAAGCTGGCCGAGGGTTTCACGGCGGTCGGCATTGTCCTGATGCACGGCTATCGCTACAGCGCCCATGAGGCGCGGGTCGCCGCCATCGCGCGCGAGGTGGGCTTTACACAGATTTCCGTGTCCCATGCGGTCAGCCCGCTGGTGAAACTGGTGGGCCGCGGCGACACCACCGTGGCCGATGCTTATCTCTCGCCGGCGCTCGGCGCCTATACCGCGCGGCTGGCGCGTGATTGCCCCGGGCGGCTGTTGTTCATGCAATCGAACGGCGGCCTCGCCACCGCCCAGGCCTTCAGCGGCAAGGACGCGATCCTCTCCGGCCCGGCGGGCGGTGTGGTGGGCGCGGCCGAGACCGCCGCCGCGGCCGGTTTCGACCGCGTGATCGGCTTCGATATGGGCGGCACCTCGACCGACGTATGTCTGGTGGCCAACCGGGACTACGAACGCTCCTTCGAGACCACCGTGGCGGGCGTGCGGCTGCGCACACCGATGATGCGCGTCCACACGGTGGCGGCGGGCGGCGGATCGATCCTCGCCTTCGATGGCCTCAGGTTCCGCGCCGGTCCCGCGTCGGCGGGCGCCGCACCTGGTCCCGCCTGCTACGGCAAAGGCGGCCCCTTGACCATCACCGACGCCAACCTTCTGCTGGGGCGCATCCAGCCGGATTTTTTCCCCAAGGTCTTTGGCGACGGCACGCAAGCCTTGGACGCCGCCATCGTGCAAGAGAAGTTCGCGCGGCTGGCGGCGGACGTGACGGCGGCGCGGGGGCGGCCCTGCGCAGCGGCGGAGCTTGCGTTGGGATTCACCGCGCTGGCGGTCGACAACATGGCGCGGGCGATCCGCAAAATCTCCATCGAACGCGGCCACGATGTGGCGGGCTACACCCTCGCCTGTTTCGGCGGCGCCGGCGGACAGCACGCCTGCGCCGTCGCCGACGCCCTGGGCATGGAGCGCGTCTACATCCATCCCCTCGCCGGCGTACTCTCGGCCTATGGCATTGGCCTGGCGCGCATCCGCGCGGTCAGGACCCGCACCGTGGAACGCCCCCTGGACGATGGCGCGGTGGCGGAGGTTTTCACGGCGCTGGAAGACGAAGCCCGGGCGGCGGTGAAGTCCCAAGGAGTGCCGGCCGAAGGGGTCACCCGGCGCGCGCACATCAAATATGCCGGGACAGACGCCGCGCTCATGGTGCCGTTTGGGCCTGATATGGCGCGTGACTTCGCTATGGCGCATCAGGCGCAGTTCGGCTTCGTCATGGAAGGCCGTGAAGTCTTATGCGACATGGCCGAAGTGGAAGCCGCCGGCCCGGCGGAAGCGCCCATGGCGGCGAATGGGCGCTTACCCGCGATGCCCGCATCCCCCGCCGCCGCCATCACCCTGACCCAGGCGGCGGGACCAACGCAGGCGCCTTTATTCCTCCGTGACGAACTTGCGGCGGGCCAGCAGATCGCGGGACCCGCCGTGATCGCCGAGCGCCTCGCGACAACCGTCGTCGACGCCGGCTGGACCGCGCGCGTTGACGCTGAAGGCGGACTGGTACTCTTGCGCTCGGCGCCGCGCGCGGTGGCGGCCCAGAGCGCCGGGATCGATCCCATGCGCATCGAACTGTTCAACAACCTGTTCATGTCCATCGCCGAACAGATGGGCGCGGCGCTGCAGAACACCGCGCAGTCGGTGAACATCAAGGAGCGCCTGGACTTCTCCTGCGCCCTTTTCGACGCCAAGGGACAATTGCTGGCCAACGCGCCGCACATGCCCGTGCATCTCGGCTCCATGGGCGAGAGCGTGCGCGTGGTGATCGAACGCCACGGCGCCACCTGGCGGCCCGGCGATACGTTTGTGCTCAACAACCCTTATGCCGGCGGCACGCACTTGCCGGACATCACGGTGGTCACCCCTGTGTTCCTGCAGGGTGACACCCCGCGCTTTTTTGTAGCTTCGCGCGGCCATCACGCCGATATCGGCGGCGCCACACCGGGGTCCATGCCGCCGGCGAGCCGCACCCTGGCCGAAGAGGGCATCTTGCTCGATGCGCTTGTGCTGGTGCGCGGCGGTGTGTTCCAGGATCAGGCGATCCGCGCGGTGCTGACAGCGGGGGCCATGCCCGCGCGCGCGCCGGACACCAACCTCGCCGACCTGCGCGCACAGGTCGCCGCCAACGCCAAAGGCGCGGCGGAGCTGGCGCGCGCCGTGGCCGACCATGGGCCCGCGCTGGAGGCCTATGCCGCCCATGTGCTGGATCACGCCGAGGAAGCGGTGCGCCGCCTGATTGGCCGGCTGGAAGACGGCGCCTTCACGGCGCCCATGGATGACGGCGGCCAGATCGCGGTGAGGATCACCATCGACCGGCGGGCGCGCGCGGCCACGGTGGATTTCGCGGGCACCTCGCCGCAGCGCCCCACCAATTTCAACGCGCCCGCCGCCGTCTGCCGCGCCGCGGTGCTGTATGTGTTCCGCACCCTGATCGCCGACGAGATCCCGATGAATGAGGGCGTGCTGCGCCCGATCACCCTGCGCATCCCCGAAGGCTCCATGCTCCGGCCGCGGGCGCCGGCCGCGGTGGTGGCCGGCAATGTTGAAACGTCACAGATTATCTGCGACGCGCTTTACGGCGCGCTGGGGGTCTTGGCCGCAAGCCAGGGCACCATGAACAACTTCACCTTCGGCAACGACACCCATCAGTATTACGAAACCATTGCCGGCGGCGCGGGCGCGGGCGACGGATTCGATGGCGCCAGCGCGGTGCAGACCCACATGACCAATTCGCGCCTCACCGACCCGGAGGTTTTGGAGAACCGCTTCCCCGTCACCGTGGAGCGTTTCGCGATCCGCGCGGGCTCCGGCGGCGCGGGCCGGCATTGCGGCGGCGACGGCGTTCTGCGGCGCATCCGCTTCACCGAAACCATGACGGCCGCGATCCTGTCGGGACGCCGGTTGAGCAGGCCTTTCGGGCTCAAAGGCGGCGCCGACGCCCTCCCCGGGGAAACCCGCATTGACCGCACGGACGGGCGCAGCGAAATCCTGGGACCCACCGCCGAAGTCCGGCTGGCGCCCGGCGATGTGGTGACGATCCTGACACCGGGTGGTGGCGGCTATGGCACGCCCGAGTCATAAATCGTATCCTTGCGCATGACTTCCAAGGCGCCTGTTTCCAAGCCGGGCATCGGCACGCCGCACCAGGACGGCTTCTATCTTCCCGCCGATACCGCGCGCCTGGGCCGGTTGTGGCTGTCGTGGCCGCGTGAACCCGAAGCGCGCGCGGCGCTCCTGCCCGTCGCCCGCATTCTCGCCGACGCCGCGCCGGTGTCCGTGATCGCGCTGCCCGGCCATGAACATGACGCCCGCGCCGCGCTCGGCGACGTGGCCGCGGTCGAAACGCTTGAACACAGCTCTCTCCGCCTACGCGACACTGGACCGACATTTCTCGTCGACGGCAAAGGCGGCGCGGCCGCGGTGGACTGGCGGTTCAATGGCTGGGGCGAACGCTGCGCCGTGTCAGAAGCCGACGCCGGCTTCGCGCACGCCCTCCTGGGACTTACTGAAGTCCGCCGCTTCCGCGCACCCCTCACGCTCGAAGGCAGCGCGTTCACCGGCGACGGCTTCGACACGCTGCTGGCGCTGGCGCCGGCGGTGTTCGATCCCGCCCGCAATCCTGATCTACCGCGCATGGAGGCCTTCGCGATCCTGCAGCAATGGCTGGGCATCGCGCGGGTGATCTGGCTGGAGCATACTCACCCGCGCGACCATCTGGTGACGGACGTGCGCGCGCTTGCGGCGTTCGCGGCCACCGGCGTTGTGCTGGTGAGCGAAGCGCCGGAAGGCCACGCCCACAGCCGGGTTCTGACGGCGGTCGCCCAGGACCTGAAGCGCTCGCGCGACGCCCATGGCAAACACCTCGATGTCGTTGCGCTGCCCGCGCCCGCCGCCGAAACCGCGGCGCCCGCGTCCTACACCGGCTTCATAGCTATTAACGGCGCCGTGCTGGCGCCGGCTTACGGCGAACCGGGCGACGACCGCGCCCGCGCTATCCTCGCCGAACATTTCCCCTCGCACGCCGTGCGTCTGGTGCCGGCGCTGGATCTCGCCAGGTGCGGTCTGACGCTCACCAGCCTCGCCCTGCCGCATCCCGCGCGTCTGCTGGAACGCGACCGCGCGTCGATCCTGCCGCGGTCGGCCTGGTCGCAGCCGCCGCCCGATGTGGACGCGTTGCTGCAGAAATATATCGATCTCGCCGCGGACTCTTAAGGCGTGGGAGAGGCCGGCGCGGGCGCCGGCGGCGTGCTGATCAGCTGCCAGAACTGCTTGCGCAATGCGGCGGCGGCGGCGGACGGCTCCATCTCGGCGGTGAACGCCGCGAAAGCCGCGGGCGGCGGCATCAGCATGGCGTTTTCCTTGAGGTCGGCTTTCAGCGCGCTCACCGACGACGGCACGGCGTTGGCGAGGCCTTGCGCATTGGAGAGCCTCGCGGCGACGTCGGCCCGCAACAAATAGTCGGCGAACTTCGCCGCGGCCGCGGCGTTGGCCGACGCTTTCGGAATCGCCACCAGCGCATACCACACGATAGTGCCGTCCTTCGGCGCCACATAGCGAATGTCGGGTCCCGCCCCCGCGGCCTGCACCTTGCGGCGCGCCTGATACGCGTCGCCGGAGGTGGCGAGCGCGAAGCACACTTTGCCGTCGGCCAGGGCATCGGCCACGCCGGCAGTGGCGAACTTGCCGACCGAGCCGCGCACGGCTTCCCAGGCACGCGAAGCCGCTTCGGTATCCTCGGCGCTGGCGGAATCCGCCGGCCGGCCGAGATGCATCAGGGCGATCGGGAACGCGCCTGCCGGGGAGTCCACCACCTGCACACCGCAGGACGCCAGCTTGGCCATGGCCTCGGGATCAAACAGGGTGCGCCAGCTATCGATGTCCGCTGAGCCTAAGGCCTCGCCCGCCTTGGCGGCGTCGAACGCGAGGCCCATGGTGCCCCACTGCACCACGGCGGCATGGCTATTGCCGGGATCGTAGACGCCGGTCCGCGCTGTGATAGCAGGGTCCAGGCTCGGCGCCGCCGCCAACGGCGGCAAGGGCGCCAGCAGGTCGGCCGCCACCAGGCGTTTCACGCCCGCGCCCGACACCACCACGATGTCGGCCCCCAAGGCATTGGCGCCGACTTTGGCTTCAAGTTGTTCGAGGGTCTCGAAGCGCTCAACCACCACCTTGAGCCCGCTTTCGGCCTCGAAGCCGGAGATGGTCTCCGCCGGGATCACGTCGCGCCATAGCAGCAGACGCAGACCGTGCGCCGTCACGGCGGGCGCGTCCGCCGCGGCGGGGGCGGCCGCTTCCTGCACCGGCGCCGGGCTGCCCGGGGCCGGGCTTTCCGGCGGCGGTGCGAATTGCAGGAAGATCGCCCATGCCGCCAGCACGATCAGGCTGAGGATTCCCCCCAGCGCCCAGGTCGGCAGGCGACCGCGCCGTGCGAACCCATTCCTTGAAAACAAGGAGGGCTCCTCCGGACGGGGCGGGGCTGGTCTGCGCGAGACGTCATTATCCATGGCTTCGGGTTATTCCTGCTTTTGCCGACCCACGGCAAGCGCCAATGCCCGGACTCGTTAAGATTCCCGCGAGGCCTTGTGTGTGCCTGAGCCCACCGCTACCTAGACGTAGTCCTTCTCTCCTTCCTGCACCCATCATGACCTCCGGACCGGTTACAGACGTCACCCACAGGACCGCGCTTGTCACCGGCGCCGCGCGACGTATTGGCCGCGCCATCGCCGAGGGCCTGGCCGCCGACGGCTGGAAAGTAGCGATTCACTATTCCGGATCGGACGCCGATGCCGACGCGCTGGTGAATGCGCTGGGGCGCGACCGCGCCGTGGCCATCGCCGCCGACTTCGCCGATCCCGCGGCACCGGCCCTGGTCATGGAGAAAGCCGCCGAGGCCCTCGGCCCGGTGGGATGCCTGATCAACAACGCGTCGGTGTTCGAACGCGACGATATCGCCTCCGCCACGCTCGAAAGCTGGGATCGCCATATGGCGATCAATCTGCGCGCGCCGGTCTTCCTGTCGCAGGCTTTTGCGGCGCAGGTGACCGCGCCGGCGCGGGGCGCGATCATCAACATCCTCGACGAACGGGTGTGGCACCTCACACCCCACTTCGCCAGTTACACCCTGAGCAAAGCCGGGCTGTGGACCTTTACACAGACGGCGGCCATGTCCCTGGCCCCGCGCATTCGCGTGAACGGGATCGGGCCTGGGCCGACATTGCCCAGCCCGCGCCAGACCCAAGCCCAGTTCGAGGCCGTGGTCCGGACGATCCCGCTGGAGCGCGCCACGGACCCCTTGGAAATAGCCGCCGCCGTGCGGTTCATCCTTGCGGCAAAGGCCATGACGGGCCAAATGATCGCCTTGGACGGCGGCCAGCACCTCGGGTGGGGCCAGGTACACGGCAGCGCCGATCCCGGTGAATGACCCCGGTGAAGCAACGGAGTGCGCGGATGAGCAAACCTGTCATCGAACCCCTGAAGATCGCCGATGCCGCCGCCGGGTTGCGCCACGTGTTCGTGCGCGACCTTGTGCTGTCCTGCAACATCGGCGTGCACCAGCATGAAAAAGGCCGGGAGCAGCGGGTGCGCATCAACCTGGACCTGGGCGTGACCGAAGGCGTCGAACACCGCGACCGCCTGGAGAATGTGGTCTGTTACGAGGACATCGTCACCAAGATCCGCGCCATCACTGCCGATGGGCACGTCAACCTGGCCGAGACCCTGGCGGAGCGCATCGCGGCGGTATGCCTGCAGGACCCCTCTTGCCGCTCCGCCCGGGTCCGCGTCGAGAAGCTGGACGTGTTCACCGACGCCAGCAGCGTGGGCGTGGAGATCGAGCGGTTCTCCGCTCTGCGGGCGCGCCCGAAAGGTTAACAACCGCCCGCTGCGGTTGGCTACCTGCCCGGAATCCCAGGGATTCCGGCCATCGACTCGCGCCGTAGAAAGAGCGGCCGCGCCCTGTCAAGCAAAGTTGTTCACAACAGGGATGCCGCCGTGCCGCGATGGCTTTCCCGCGCACAGCGTCACGCAGGAGTCGCATAGGTGTAAAGCCCGAAGTATAAAAATATAATGATATCAATGGACTAGATTTTGTGTCCGTTTTTTAGGCAGAGGGAGCAAAACCCCAAGCCGCAGCCATCAGCAGCCGTCACACGGCGCTTTTCAACAGACTTATCCACAGCTTTGGTGGATATCCTTCGGCGCCCCTTTCCCGCGCGACGGGAGCCCATCGGCCCGGTTTCATTTTACCGGCCCAGGTCAATCGATTGACCGCCACAGCTGAAGCCATCACATAAGACCCATGCTGCCAATCGCCGCGCTGGAAGACGGCCCCTCCTTGGAGGAGGCACCCGAGGATGACGCCCCCCTCTCGCCCGAGGCCAAGCGCAACGGCCTCCATGTCCTGACGGACTTCATCAAGACCCTCCCTGGCAAACCCGGGGTCTACCGCATGACCGATGCCAAGGGTGACGTGCTCTATGTCGGTAAGGCCAAGAACCTGAAGAAGCGGGTGACCTCCTACACCAAGGTCGACCGCCTGCCGATCCGACTGCAGCGCATGGTGTACAACACCACCGCCTGCGAAGTGGTGATCACCCATACCGAGGCCGAAGCGCTGCTGCTGGAAAGCAATCTGATCAAGCAGCTCAAGCCGCGCTACAACATCATCTTCCGGGACGATAAATCGTTCCCCTACATCATGATCGTGGGCGGGCACGCATACCCCCGGATCGTCAAACACCGCGGCGCGCGCGCCAAGGGCAGCGAATATTTCGGGCCGTTCGCCTCCGCCATGGCGGTCAACGCCACGCTCACCACTCTGCAGAAAGTGTTTCTGCTGCGCAGCTGCACCGATGCCGTGTTCTCGGCGCGCACGCGCCCGTGCCTGCTGCATCAGATCAAGCGGTGCTGCGCCCCGTGTGTCGGCAAGGTCGGCGAGCCCGAATACACCGAGCTGGTGCGCGAGGCGCGCGAGTTTCTGACCGGCGACAGCCGCGCGGTGCAGAACGAACTGGCCAAGCGCATGGATACCGCGGCAGCGGCTCTTCAGTACGAGGCCGCGGCGGCGTTTCGCGACCGCATCCGCGCCATGACCGCGGTGCAGGCCCACCAGGACATCAACGTGCAAGGTATCGGCGAGGCCGATGTGGTGGCGCTGCACCAGGCCGGCGGCCAGACCTGCGTGCAGGTGTTTTTCTTCCGGGGCGGCCAGAATTTCGGCAACCGGGCCTATTTCCCGAGCCACGCCAACGATGAAACCGAGGACGCGGTGCTCGAGGCTTTCCTGGCCCAGTTCTACGAAAGTTTTCCGGCGCCGAAAGAAATCCTGCTCAACGCCGCGCCCGCCAATCAGGGGCTACTGGTGGAGGCCCTGTCCTTGCGCGCCGGGCGCAATGTCACCATCGCCGTGCCCCAACGCGGCAATCGCCGCAACCTGGTCGATCACGCCGCGGTCAACGCCCGCGAGGCGCTCTTGCGCCGCATGGCGGAGAACACCGCGCAGAGAAAATTGCTGGAAGGCACTGCGGAGGTGTTCGGGCTCGCCGCGCCTCCCCAGCGGATCGAGGTCTACGACAACTCGCATATCTCGGGCACCAACATGGTGGGCGCAATGGTGGTGGCGGGGCCGGGCGGACTGGTGAAGAACGCCTATCGCAAGTTCAACATCAAATCCGAGGACGTCGTCCCCGGCGACGACTACGGCGCCATGCGCGAAGTCCTGACCCGCCGGTTCGCGCGCGCGCAAAAGGAGGATCCGTCACGCACGCAAGGGCAATGGCCGGATCTGGTGCTGCTCGACGGCGGCCAGGGGCAGCTGAGCGCCGCGCTCAAGGTTCTCGCCGATCTCGGCATCTCCGATCTGTGTGTCGCCGCCATCGCCAAGGGCCCTGACCGCAACGCCGGCCGCGAGCAATTCTTCATGCCGGGCCGCGAACCGTTCATGCTGCCGCTGAATCATCCGGTCCTCTATTTTTTGCAACGCCTGCGGGACGAGGCGCACCGGTTCGCCATCTCCGCCCATCGCGCCAAGCGCTCGAAGGCGATCGGCATGTCGGTGCTCGACGAGGTCACCGGCATCGGCGCCGCGAGAAAAAAGGCGCTTTTGCGACACTTCGGCTCCGCCAAAGCCGTGGCCGCCGCGGGGCTCGCCGACTTACAAAGCGTGGAAGGCGTGAGCGCCGCGACCGCGAAGAAAATCTATGACCATTTCCACCCCGAGGGCTAAACTCAAGTCTTCCGCAAGCATGTGTAGCTGACTCAGTGCTGAATCTGCCCAATATCCTCACGCTCTCGCGAATCATGATCATCCCGCTGATGGTGATCACGTTCTTCTTCGATTCCAGCGCCATGCGCTGGGTGGCTTTGGGGTTCTACACAATCGCCTGCATCACGGACTTCTTCGACGGCTACCTCGCGCGGCGCACCAATCAGATTTCGCGGTTCGGCCGCTTCCTCGATCCGATCGCCGACAAACTCCTGGTGGCGGCGGTGCTGTTGCTGCTGGTGGGATTCGGCCGCCTCACGCTGTGGGCCTATCTGCCGGCGCTGATCATCCTGTTGCGCGAGATCATGGTGTCGGGCTTGCGCGAATACCTGGCCGAGATCCGCGTGGGCCTGCCGGTCACCAAGCTCGCCAAATTCAAGACCACCGCACAGATGATCTCGTTGGGCTTTCTGATCGTCGGCTCGGCGGCGCCTTGGTGGATTCCGGCGCGCGTCCTCGGCGAAGCCTCCCTGTGGATCGCGGCGGTGCTCACCTTGATCACCGGTTACGACTACCTGCGCGCCGGCCTGCGCTATATGGACGACGCCGTTCCGCTGCCCTCGCAAGACGTGCGGGATTCCCAGCCCTCGCAGGGATGAGGCGGCCGTGGCGCTTCATGTGCTCTATTTCGCCTGGGTAAAGGATAAGGTCGGGCGCGGCGAAGAGACTCTCTCGCCTCCGCCGGCGGTCAAAACCGTTTCCGCGCTGATGGATTGGCTGGCCACCCAAAGCCCCGGACACGCCGCGGCATTTTCCGACCGGCGCCTGATCAAAGCCGCGGTCGACCAGCAGCATGTGGATCACGGTGCGGCGCTGGACGGCGCGGGCGAAGTGGCGTTTTTCCCGCCGGTCACGGGCGGCTGATGGTCCGGGTTCAGAAACATGCCTTTGATCCCGGGGCGGAGATCAACGCGTTCCTCGCCACGGTCCCGAAATCCGGCGGCGTCGCCACTTTCGTTGGCCAGGTGCGGGATTTCAAAGGGGCCGAGACCGTTCACGCCATGACGCTCGAGCATTATCCGGGCATGGCGGAGCGCGAGTTCGCCGCACTCGCCGCCGAAGCGCGCCGGCGTTGGGTGCTCGACGGGCTGTTAATCATTCACCGCTACGGCGAACTGCGTCCGCCCGAACCGATCGTGCTGGTGGCCACGGCCGCGGCGCACCGCGCCGATGCGTTCGCGGCTTGCGAGTTCCTGATGGACTGGCTCAAGACAAAGGCCCCCTTCTGGAAGAAGGAGGCCTTTGAGTCAGGCGAAACCTGGGTCGCATCCAGCGCGGACGATGAGGCCCGCGCACAACGCTGGAAGTAAACTAAGCAGCAGACGATTTAACCGCGGGCGCCTTGCCGACCATGACGTCGAAGTCGGCCATCAGGTTGCGGCACACCTCGCCGGGCGTGAACGTGTAGTCGCCGATCTCGCGCACCGGCGTGACTTCGGCGGCGGTGCCGGTCAGGAAGCATTCCTGCGCCTTGGCCATTTCCTCCGGCATGATCACGCGCTCGACCACCTTGTAGCCGCGCTTGCGGGCCAACTCCATGACCGCGCGGCGCGTGATGCCGTCGAGGAAGCAGTCCGGCGTCGGGGTATGGATCTCGCCGTTCATGACAAAGAAGATGTTCGCGCCGGTGGCTTCCGCGATCTGGCCGCGCCAATCGAGCAGCAGCGCATCGTCGTAACCCGCGCGCTCGGCCGTGTGCTTTGAGAGCGTGCAGATCATGTAAAGGCCGGACGCCTTGGCTTTCACCGGCCCCATCTTCGGACCCGGCCGCTGCCACTCCGCCATGCACAGGCGAATGCCCTTCAGGCGCGCTTCGAGCGTGAAGTACGACGGCCACACCCAGCAGGTGATGGCGCAGTGGATCTTGGCGTTCTGGGCGGTGACGCCCATCTGTTCGCTGCCGCGCCACACCACCGGGCGCAGGTAACCGTCGGCGATATTGTTGGCGCGCAGCGTTTCATAGGTCGCGTCGTTGAGCTGCTGCGCCGTGAACGGCACTTTCATGTCGAGCATGCGCGCCGATTCCAGCAGGCGTTCGGTATGCTCCTCGAGCCGGAACACCTTGCCGCCGTAGCTGCGCTCGCCCTCGAAGACGCTCGAGGCATAGTGCAGGGCATGGGTGAGGACGTGGACTTTGGCGGAGCGCCAGGGGACTAGGCTGCCGTCCATCCAAATGTAGCCGTCGCGATCGTCGAATCCTGCCGTGCTCATGGTATACCTCTGCCCATCCAGGGCCGTGTGTGTTTGAAATAAAATTACGCCCTAATAGCTATTGTCGTAACATCCTTAGCCGCGTATGTCAAAGCGGCACCAGAGACGTGTACGCATAGCAGCATTGAGCGATGAGGATACCGTTACCATGGTTGAAGCAAAAACCATCGTCAATCCGCTATTCCTGCGCGAGGAGGATCTGCGCCAGGGAATGGAACTGCTGTTCTTCGCCGCGCGCGATTTCACCGCGCGCCCCGACGAAATCCTCGGTGCGTACCGCTTTGGCCGGCCCCATCACCGCATCGTATACTTCGTCGGCCGCTATCCGGGCTTGAGCGTCAGCGAGCTGCTCGACATCCTGCGTGTCACCAAACAAAGCCTGTCGCGGGTGCTCAGCCAGCTGATCCGCCAGGGTTTCATCATCCAGAAGCAGGGCACCGCCGACCGCCGCCAGCGCCTGCTGCACCTGACCGAGAAAGGCCGCACCTTGGAGACCGAACTGACCACCAGCCAGCGCGCGCGCCTGACCGCGGCCTATAAAGAGGCGGGCGCGGTGGCCGTGGAAGGCTTCCGCAAGGTGCTGCTGGGTCTGATGGAGCCGGACGCCCGGCGCCGCTTCAGCACCTTGGACAAGTCGTCCGGCGATAAATGACCGCCCCTATGAACACCGCGTCCTCGGCTAATGTAGCGGTCATGGAACCGTCCTATCCGCCCCACGTCCTGGTCGTCGACGACGACACCCGCCTGAGGAACCTGCTCCGCAAGTTCCTGGCCGAGAGCGGCTACATGGTGACCGCCGCCGCCGACGCCGCCGAGGCGCGCCGCCACCTGACCGCGCTGCAGTTCGACCTGCTGGTCATCGATGTGATGATGCCGGGCGAGGACGGCCTCGCGCTCACCGCGTTCATCCGCACCCGCAGCAAGGTGCCGATTCTGATGCTTACCGCCATGGGCGAAGCGCCGGACCGCATCCGCGGCCTTGAGTCGGGTGTCGACGATTACATGGCCAAACCGTTCGAGCCCAAGGAGCTGGTCCTGCGCATCGGCTCCATCCTGCGGCGTGCGCCGCCGCCGGAGGTTTCGGCCAATCTCGAACTCCGGTTCGGCGACTGCCGCTATGACCTCGCGCGCCAGCGGCTGACGCGCGAAGGCACCCCTGTGCGCCTGACGTCGTCGGAATCCGAACTCCTCAAGATCCTCACCCAGAATCTGGGCCAGCCGGTGGACCGCGCCGCGCTCGGGCTGGTGGGCGAGGACGGCGCCAACCCGCGCACCGTGGACGTGCAGATCACGCGCTTGCGCCGCAAACTCGAACCCGATCCGCGCCAGCCGCGCTACCTCCAGACGGTGCGCGGCACCGGCTATCTCCTGCGTCCCGACCCCTAGGCACCGGATGATGGATAACGCGCGCAACAGCCTGGACGTCCCGCCGGCGCGTGAGCCCGGCTGCCGCGCCAAGCCGGTTGGCCGCGACCCATGGATAGCCGAAGCCATCGTGAAGGCGTGGCGGACGTTGTTCCCGCCGCAGCCCCTGGAACGCATGATGCCCGCGACTTTGATGGCGCGGGCCAGTCTCGCCATCCTGATCCCGCTCATCCTGGTGCAGGTGATCTCGACCTATGTGTTCTTCGACAACCACCTGAGCGCGGTGAACGAACGCATTGAGGACGACCTCGCGGGCGATCTTGCCGGCGTGTCGATGGCGTTCGCCGATCAGCGCGACACGGCGGCCCGCGACCGTGTCATCGGCAACGCCCGCAAGACCATGGGCTTCGACATCTCGTTCCTGCCGGGCGCGACCCTCCAGGACGAACGCGCCGTGCGCAGCGAAAAAGGCGCCGACACCTCGCTCAAGCGCGCGGTGTGGCAAGTGGTGGGCCGCAGCTTTGTCATCGACACTCTGAAATACCGCCTCGACCGGCTGGTGCTGGTGCAGATCCAGCAGGACGACGGCCTGCTCAACGTGCTGGTGCCGCGCCAACGCATCCTCGCGGGCGGCAACAGCACATTGGTCTTTGTCATGTGGCTGACGGGATCGTCGGTGCTGCTGTTCGGCGTGGCGACCGTCTATCTGCGCAGCCAGGTGGCGTCGGTGCGGCGCCTCGCGCGCGCCGCCGAGGCTTTTGGGAAAGGCCGCGAAGTGCCCAATTTCCCCGCCGAAGGCGCGCTTGAGGTGCGCCAAGCCGCCCGCGCCTTCACCATCATGCGGGAGCGCATTCAGCGGCAGATCGCCCAGCGCACCGAAATGCTGGCGGGGGTGTCGCACGACCTGCGTACGCCGCTCACCCGCATGAAGCTGCAGCTCGCCATGATGGCAGGCGCCAGTCCCGACGACGTCACGGCGATGCGCGACGACGTCACTGAGATGGAAAAGATGCTGGAATCCTATCTGGCGTTCGCGCGCGGAGACGGCGCCGAGACCGCGGTCGCGTCCAGCCCGGCGGAGCTCCTGGCGGACGCGGTCGGCCGCTTTCGCCGCGAGGGCGCCGATATCACCCTCGACCTCGGCAATCTGCCCGCGCGCATGCCTTTAAAGCCGGTCGCCTTCGGGCGGTGCCTGGGCAACCTGGTCGCCAACGCCGTGCGTTACGGCCGCCAGGTCCGCGTCAGCGCGGGGCAGGCCGCGGGATTCTTCCAGATCGACGTCGATGACGACGGGCCGGGAATTCCGCCCGACAAGCGCGAGGAAGCGTTCCGGGCGTTTCACCGGCTCGAGCCGTCCCGCAACCCGCGCACCGGAGGCATCGGCCTCGGCCTCACCATCGCGCGCGATCTCGTGCACGGCATGGGCGGCGACATCACCCTCGCGGGCAGCCCGTTGGGCGGGCTGAGAGCGACTTTGAGGATTCCGCTTTAGGACCTAGTGCCGCAGCGCCGTCCCGATGGCGGCGACCAGGTCGTCGTCCGCGACCGGCTTGTCGAGCAGCGCGAAGGCGCCGGCACGTAAGGCGCGGTCCTTGAAGGTCTGGTCACTGCGGCCGGTGATCATGATCACCGGCCGGGTCTTGCGGCTGGCCTTCAGCATCTCGAGCATTTCCAGGCCGGTCATCTCCGGCATGTGCTGGTCGAGCAGGATGCAGCCTCCGGGCTGGTCATCGACGGCGGCGAGGAAGGCCTGGGCCGAGGCGAAGGTGCGCACCGTCATGCCGTAGGATTCGAGCACCATCCGCGTGGAATCGCGCACGGCCTCATCGTCATCCACCACATAAACGTAAGTTACTTTGTTCTCATCCTGCATGGTCGCCCCTTATGCGCGACACTCATTCGGCACGGCAGGACCATAGGCAGGTCACCGTATCCGCGAAATAGGTATTAGTCGGTATCGCGTCTTTCCGTGAGTTCGGCCTGAAGCGTGATCCCGTCCATGTCCGGCAGCGGATATCCGCCACCAGGCAGCCGCTGTCGCCGGTCTTGTCCTGGGCCAGAAACGCGGTGGCCGACACGAACACCTTCGGCGCGAACCCGGCGGACGTCAGGAGCACCGCCCCCGAATCGCACACCTCGGGGGCGTCATCGACAACACAAACCGTGTTTTCAGCCGTTATGCGGGTCTGCCTGCTCCGAGGCCTTGGTCTGTGGGTAAAACTACCTACGGTGATATCCCAATTCAACCAGCCCGGCCGCGCCGAGACGCGGGAGCATGCCGTTCCGCGCGAGCCAGCTTTTAAGGCTTCTCTGCCAGGATCGAGACAATCCGCGCCGCGCCGGATTCGAGATTGGCGCGGTGGTGGGCGGCCATAACGTCGAGCGGTGTTCCGGGGCGTCCGGGTTTTCGTGTGCGCGCGATTTCCGCGAACCAGGCAACAGCCTGTTCTGTGACGTCTTCCACATTCACATGCTGGAACCCCGCGGCAGCCAACGCCGCGACGAGTTCTTGTTCCGTCGCCAGATGACTCGTATTCGCCTCCGCCGCCCACGGCACGGGGAACAGTAGGTCGCCCTGCCCGCGCACCGGATCGTCGATGGCCAAGCGCCCGCCCGGCTTCAACACCCGGAACGCCTCGGCGTACAAGGTGGCCTTGTCGGACACGTTCATGGCGAGATGAATATGCCAGGCGGCGTCGAAGCTCCCGTCCGGAAACGGCAGCGCCGTGACGGACGCTTCGCGGAATGCCACGCGATCCGCCTGTCCGGTACGCTCGGTAAAAAACGCGGCGTCAGCGACGAACCGCGGCGTGATATCCACGCCGGTGACGCGGCATCCCGCCGCCGCCACCAATTGCCGGGCAGGACCACCGAGGCCGCTGCCGAGATCCAGCACATGATCCACAGCAGCCGGCGACAGGCGCGCGATCAGCGCTTGCGTCGCGGCGGCGCCGCCGGTGTGCAATTGATCGAACGGGGCGAGGTGGTCCGGTGTGAGATGCGCGAGGTCCGCGCCGCGGCGCGCCAGCGCGGCCAGGATGCTTTCGCGGGAGGGGAACGCCTGGTAGTGAGCGGCGGCGTCAGAGGGCGGCATCGGCCGGCCGGCGCCAGCCTTTGAACGAGGCAAAACGTTCGGCCCGGGCCAGCGCCTTGTCGAGAGCCGCCATGGTTTTGGCCATATCGGCGCTGTCGTCGGTCATC
>CANJOI010000049.1 GCA_947475365.1 Fidelibacterota bacterium
CACGCCTTCATACAGCGCGTTGGCGCGGAACATCGGGAACACGAAATCGCGGACGAACTCTTCCTTGAGGTCGTCGATGTAGATCTCCTTGATCCCCATCAGCTCGGCCTTCTTGCGGGCCGGCTCCAGCTCTTCGCCCTGGCCGATATCGGCGGTGAAGGTCACCACCTCGCAGCCTTTCTCCACCTGCAGCCAGCGCAGAATGATGGAGGTGTCGAGGCCGCCGGAATAAGCCAGTACGACCTTTTTGGGTTTGGGGGCCATGCGCGTCGGAATCCTGTCGGGCTAAAAGGGCTGTGAGAAAAGTTGCGGCAGTATAGGGAGCGCACGTCCTCCCGCAAGCGTCGCTTGATGAAATGCTGCACTCCAGGCGCAGCAAAGGCTTAACCGAGGGCCGCCTCTTTTTCCGCCCAGGCGGCTTCGGATTCCCGCAGGCGCTTTTCCCGTGCCGACAGCTTTTCGGAGTCGGTCTTGAGCTGCCCGCAGGCGGCCAGGATGTCGCGGCCGCGCGGCGTACGGATTGGCGCGGAGAAGCCGGCCTCGAAAAGGGTCTGGGAAAAGCCCTCGACCGTGGCGGCGTCGGAGCATTCGTAGGGCGTGCCCGGCCAGGGATTGAACGGGATCAGGTTGAACTTGCAGGGGATGCCCTTCACCAGCTTCATGAGCGCGCGGGCGTGGGCGGTGGTGTCGTTGATCCCCTTCAGCATGACGTATTCAAAGGTGATGCGCCGGGCGTTGCTGGCGCCGGGATAATCTCGGCAGGCCTGCATCAGCTCCTTCAGCGGATACTTCTTGTTGATCGGCATGATCATGGAGCGCGTGTCGTCGTCGGGCGCATGCAGCGAGATCGCCAGGTTAACGCCCAGTTCCGCGCCGGCACGGTGAATCTCCGGCACCACGCCCGAGGTGGAGAGCGTGATGCGCCGCTTGCCGAGCGCAATGCCGTCGTCGGCCATGACGATCTTCATGGCGGTGGCGACGTTGTCGAAATTGTAGAGCGGCTCGCCCATGCCCATGAGCACGATATTTGAGAGCATGCGGCGCTCGTCGGTGGGGGTCGGCCATTCGCCGTAGCTGTCACGCGCCACCATGAACTGGCCGACGATTTCCGCCGGCGTCAGGTTGCGAACCAGGCGTTGGGTGCCGGTGTGGCAGAAGCGGCAGGTGAGCGTGCAGCCCACTTGCGAGGAGATGCACACCGCGCCGCGATCAATGTCGGGGATGAACACGGTCTCCGCCTTCTGGCCGTCGGCGAATTCCATCAGCCACTTGCGGGTGCCGTCGCTGGAGGTCTGTTCGCGCGAGATGCCGGGACGGCTGACGACGAAATGGTCTTCCAGCTTTGTCCGCAGGTCCTTGGACAGGTCGGTCATGGCGGCAAAGCTGGTCGCGCCCCGGTGGTACAGCCAATGCCACACCTGCTTGGCGCGGAAAGGCTTCTGACCCACCTCCAGCAACGCAGCCGTCAGCGCCTCACGGGAGAGGCCGATGAGGTTGGTGCGGGTGTCAGCGGGAGGTGCCCCCGGAGAAAAAACGGTGTCCATGGGGCGGCATCTAAGCCGATTCAGGTGCGGGATCAACCCGCAGACAGCTGATCGTGGCCTTGGGGCTGCAAAGCGGACAGGCCGGGTCGGGTTTGATCTTCACCTGGCGCAAGGCGGCGGACAGGGCGTCATAGATCAGAAGGCGCCCGGCCATGCCCTCGCCGATACCGGTGATTTCCTTCAAGACCTCAGTGGCCTGCAGGGTGCCGAGCACGCCCGCCACCGCGCCCAGGACCCCGGCCTCGTCGCAGGACGGGATCTGACCCGGGGGCGGCGGCGCGGGGTAGAGGCAGCGGTAACAGGGGCCGCCGGCGTGGGGCTTGAAGGTGGACAGCTGACCGTCGAACCGGAGCACCGCCGCCGAAACGAGGGTCTTCTGTGCGAAGAAACAGGCGTCGTTGACCAGGAAACGGGTGGTGAAGTTGTCGCTGCCGTCGGCGACGATGTCGTAACCCGCGATCAGCGCGGCCGCGTTGTCCGCCGTGAGCCGGACTTTGTGGGCAACCACGTTCACATCGGGATTGAGGACGGCGACCGCCGCCTGCGCGCTCTCGACTTTTGAAACGCCGATGCGGTCGGTGGTGTGGGCGATCTGGCGCTGGAGGTTGGAGAGATCGACCGTATCGTCATCGACCACACCGATGGTGCCGACGCCGGCCGCCGCGAGATACAGGATCAGCGGCGAGCCCAGCCCTCCCGCGCCGATCACCAGGACCTTGGCCTTGAGCAGTTTCTCCTGGCCGACACCGCCGACTTCCTTCAGCAGGATGTGGCGGGCGTAGCGGCGGATCTGCTCCTCAGAAAAATCCATCAGGCTTTATGAACGCCCGTGGAGCCGAACCCGCCAGCGCCGCGGCTGGTGTCGTCCAGCTCGTCCTTCTCTTCCCACATGATGGTGCGTACCGGCGCCACCACCATCTGGGCGATGCGCAGGCCGCGCGTGATCGTGAAGGCCTGCTTGCCGTGATTGATCAGGATCACGCCCACTTCGCCGCGATAATCGGCGTCGATGGTGCCGGGCGCGTTGAGCACCGTCACCGCGTTCTTGGCGGCGAGGCCCGAGCGCGGGCGCACCTGGGCCTCGAAGCCCGGCGGCAGGGCGATGGAAAAGCCGGTGGGGATGATGGCGTGGGCGCCCGGGGCCAGGATCACATCGGCCTCCACGGCGGCGCACAGGTCCATGCCGGCGGCGTGTTCGGTCTGATAGCTGGGCAGCGGCAGATCATGGCCGCTGGGAAGGCGTTTGATGGCGACGGCGGTGACGACAGGCACGGGTGTGATTTCCTACAGGTTTTTTTCAGCGAAGGTGGCGATACGTTCGGCCAGGCGTTCGGCGACCGCACGCTTCTTCAAGGTGGGCCAGCTTTCCACGCCCTCGGCGGTGACCAGGTGCACGGTGTTGCTGTCACCGCCAAGAGCGCCGCTGGCGGGCGAAACATCGTTGGCGACGATCCAGTCGCATTTCTTGGCCGCGCGTTTGGCCTTGGCGTTGTCGATCAGGTCGTCGGTCTCGGCGGCAAAGCCGATCACCAGCTTGGGGCGGGCTGGGCCCGCCGCCGCAAGGGTAGCGAGGATGTCGGGGTTTTCGCTGAGCTTCAGTTCCGGCGGCGCTTTGCCCTTCTTGATCTTGGACGCGCCGGCGCCTTCGACTTTCCAGTCGGCCACGGCGGCGGCGCAAACGGCGATGTCGGCCGGCAGCGCGGCCTGACAGGCCTTCAGCATTTGGGCGGCGGTCTCGATCTTGCGGACCGTCACACCCGGCGGCGCCGGTTCGGCGGTGGGGCCGCTGACCAGGGTGACGGTAGCGCCGAGATCGGCGAGGGCCGCGGCGATGGCGTGGCCCTGCTTGCCCGACGAGCGGTTGGCGATATAGCGCACGCCGTCGATGGGCTCATGGGTCGGGCCGCTGGTGACGATGGCGTGTTTGCCGGTGAGCGGCCCGCGGTCCTGGGTCTTCTGGAAGAACTGGGTGAGCGCGGCGATGAGCTCGGGCACTTCGGCCATGCGCCCGTCGCCCACTTCGCCGCAGGCCAGATCGCCGGCGCCGGGGCCAACCACGCGCACGCCGCGATTCTGTAAAGTCAGCAGGTTGGCCTGCGTGGCCGGGTGGGTCCACATCATGGCGTTCATGGATGGTGCGATCATCACCGGCTTGTCGGTGGCGAGCAGCGCGGTGGTGGCGAGGTCGTCGGCCTGGCCCGTGGCCATCTTGGCCATGATGTCGGCGGTGGCGGGGGCGACCAGCAAAACATCGGCTTCGCGCGACAGGCGGATATGGCCCATCTCGCTTTCGTCGGTGAGCGAGAACAGATCCTGGTAGACCTTGTCGCCGGAGAGTGCGGCGAGCGTCAACGGTGTGACGAACTGCGCACCGCCCTTGGTGACGACACAGCGCACCGATGCGCCGCGTTCCCGCAGACGCCGGATCAAGTCCGGCACCTTCACGGCGGCAATGCCGCCGGCGACGATCAGGAGAATGCGTTTATTCTCAAGCATGGCCGGACCCTAAAGCATCGTGTCGAAAAGTGGACACCGGTTTTCGGCGAAACGATGCGACGAGATAAAATTAGCCCAAATCTAAGCAGGAAGGACCGTTTTAAGCCCTAAATCCTTCTCGATTCTTACCACCCAGCCATGCACATGGGGCCACTCCTTCAAATCCAGGCCGGCATCGTGGGAAAACCGGGTGTAGGCCACCAGGGCGATATCGGCGAGCGACAGCGCCTCGGCCACGAAATAGGCGCGTGTGGCGAGGTGATCGTTCATCAGGGTCAATACCCGCCGGCACTTGGGCGCGAGGCTCGGGTCGATCTCGCTGTCGGGCTTTTTCAGATAGGCCTTGTGAAAGCGCAACACCGCGATGGCGGTCTCGTGGCTGTACTGTTCCCAGAACAGCCATTGGAACATGAGCGCGCGGTCCACCGGATCGGCGGGGATCAACCGGCTGCCCTCGGCGAGGTAGAGCATGATGGCGTTGGATTGCGCGAGCGGCCGGCCATCGTCCAGCACCGCCACCGGCACCTGCCCCGCGGGATTGAGCGCGAGGAACTCCGGCGTGCGGGTTTCTTTCTTCAGCACGCTGGTCTCGATCCAGCGATAGGGCTTGCCCAGCAGGTCGGCGACGAACTTCGCCTTGAGGCAGTTGCCCGAGATGGAATCGCCGTAAAGGGTGATGGTCATGTTTCCCCCAATGTCATCCTTGAGAGGACGAACGGATTGCCCGGTCGCGCCGGAGGCGCGCCTTTCAAAATAGTGGCCTTCGGCCACTGAGCGGGCAATGACAGGATCAGCAGGGCTGCTATCGCAGCAGCACAATCGCCAAAAGCACCGCGGCCGCCACCCAGGGCAGCCACAGCATGACGGGCACTTTGCGGCCTTCGCCGCGCAGGGTCTTGGTGGTGTCGGGGTGCAGTTTCAAACCATGCCTCGCGAGGTCGGCGGTGATGCTGTCGACGCGCGCGATGATGCGCGGAAGTTTCTGCGCGATGGAAAGCACATCGCGGGTCATATCCGCGATGCGGCCTTCGGGGCCAAGGCGCTGGCGCATCCAGCCTTCGATCAAGGGGCGCGCCAGTTCCCACATGTTCACTTCGGGCGCCAAATTCCGGCCCACGCCTTCCGCCAGCAGCATGCTTTTCTGCAAGAGCAGGAGTTGCGGCTGGGTCTCCATCTCGAAGTCCTCGGTGACCTGGAACAGCTGCCCGAGGAGTTTGGCGATGGAGATTTCGGCGATGGGCTTGCCGAGGATCGGCTCGGCGATGGTGCGCGCGGCCTGGGCGAACTGCTCGAGGGATTTATGGGCCGGAACGAAACCCGCGCGGATATGCACTTCGGCGACCTTTTTATAGTCGCGCGTCAGGAAGCCCAGCAGCATTTCGCCCAGGATCAGGCGGGTGTCTTCATCGACCCGGCCCATGATGCCGAAGTCCAGGGCCACGATCACGCCGTCGGCGGCGATGAACAGATTTCCCGGATGCATGTCGGCGTGGAAGAATCCGTCGCGGAACACCATCTTGAAGAAGGCTTCGGCGGCGGCCTTTACCACCACCACCGGATCGGCGCCGATGGCGATGACGGCGGCGCGGTCGTCGACCCGCGCGCCGGCCATGCGTTCCAGGCACAAGACGCGCTGCGAGGTGCGGCTCCAGTCCACGGTGGGAACGCGGAAGCCGGCGTCGCCCGCGAAATTCTCGGCCAGTTCCTGGGCGCTCGCCGCTTCGAAGCGCAGGTCCATTTCCAGGCGCACGCTTTCGGCAAAGGTGCGCACGACTTCGATGGGCTTCAGGCGTTTGAGCCAGGAGACGCGGGTCTCGGCCTGTTCGGCCATCCAGGTCAGGAATTCGATATCGCGCGTGAAGGCGGCTTTAACATTGGGCCGCAGCACTTTCACCGCGACCTCGCGGCCCTGCATATCGACCGCGAAATGCACCTGGGCGATGGAGGCCGCCGCGACGGATACGGGATCGAAACTCTGGAACAGGGTTTCCAGCGGCGCCCCGAAGTCTTCCTCGATCGTGCGCCTGGCCTCAGTGAAGGGGAACGGCGGCAGGCGGTCCTGCAGGCCGGAGAGATCGGCCGCGGTTTCTTCCCCCAGGAGGTCGGCGCGGGTCGAGAGCGCCTGGCCGAATTTGATGAAGGTGGGGCCGAGATCGGTGAGGGCGAGCGCCAGGCGCTGGCCCGGCCGCAGGCCTTTGACCACGGCTTTCGGGCGCCACGCGGTGCGCGCCAGGCGGGCCAGGGTGACGCCGGCCGGGTGCAGTTCCAGCAGGAACAGCGCGTCATGACGCGCGAGGCACCTGGCGATCACCACAAGGCGGGAAAGATGCCGCAGCGCCATGCTAAATGCGCCAGCCCGAATGGATCGCGGCGATGCCGCCGGTCAGGTTGCGGAATTTCGCCTGGCGGAATCCGGCCTCGGTCATGAGGCCCACCAGGGCTTTCTGGCTGGGGAATTTGCGGATGCTTTCGGCGAGATAGCTATAGGCCTCGCGATTGCCGGCAATGGCCCCGCCCAGCCACGGCAGCACCGAGAAGGAATAGGCGTCGTAGATTTTATCGAGGCCCGGCGCGGTCACCTGGCTGAACTCCAGGCAGAAGAACCGCCCGCCCGGCTTCAGCACGCGGCGCGCTTCGCGCAACGCCTTGGGGATATCGGTCACATTGCGCAGGCCGAAGGCGATGGTATAGGCGTCGAAGCTCATGTCCGGGAACGGCAGTTCCTGCGCATCGCCGCAGTTCCAGGTGAGCTCCGTGAGCCAGCCTTTGTCCACGGCGCGGTTGCGTCCCACCGCCAGCATCTCGGCATTGATATCGCAGACCGTCACGGGCTTGGTCCGCGCCTGCTCCGGCCCGACCGCATCTATAATGCGAAAGGCGATATCCCCGGTCCCGCCGGCCACATCCAGGAACGCCTCGCCGGCCCTGGGCGCCAGCACCTCGATCAACGCCCGCTTCCACAGCCGGTGGACGCCGCCGCTCATCAGGTCATTCATCAGGTCGTATTTGGGCGCGACCGCGTCGAACACGCCGCGCACCAGCCCGGCCTTCTCGCCGGCATTCACCGTGCGGAAGCCGAAATGGGTCTGCCCCGAAAGGTCCGAGTCTTCAGTCATCGCGGGACCATAGTCCAAGGGCGCTTTAAAGACTATGTAGGGGCGACAGAACTTTGATGGGAATCCGATGCCTGAACTGCCCGAGGTTGAAACCGTTTGCCGGGGCTTGCAGCCGGTGCTGGAGGGCCGGCGCATCGTCCGCCTGACCTTGCGCCGGAAAGACCTGCGCATCCCGTTCCCCAAGGACCTCAAGGCGCGCACCGAAGGCCGCAAGGTCGAGCGAATCTTCCGCAAGGCGAAATATATCGTCATGGCGTTGGACAGCGGTGACGCCCTGATCGCCCATCTCGGCATGTCCGGGCGCATGCAGGTGGTCAAAAGCGCCATGCCTTTTGACGCCCATGACCACGTGATTTTCGTGACCGGCGACGGCGCCGAAGTGCGCTTCAACGACCCGCGCCGCTTTGGATTGCTGACCATCACGCCGCTCGCCGGCCTCGAGTCTCACAAGCTGTTCCGCCATCTGGGGCCAGATCCCCTGGCAGACTCGTTCACGCCGGAAGCACTGTCCGCCGCGCTCAAAGGCCGCAAGACCGCCATCAAGACCGCCCTTCTGGACCAGCGAATCGTGGTGGGGGTCGGCAATATTTATGCCTCGGAAAGCCTGCATCTCGCCGGCATCTCGCCCAAGCGCACGGCGGGCACGGTGGCGGGGGAACGCGCCCGCGTCCTGGTGCCGGCCATCAAGGAGGTTCTGCGCCAGGCCATTGCCGCCGGCGGGTCGTCTTTACGCGACCATGTACAGCCGTCGGGGGAGCTAGGGTACTTCCAGCATGCCTGGAAGGCCTATGGCCGGGAGGGCGAAGCCTGCCGCTGCGGGGCCGACAAGGCGGTCATCAAACGCATCGTCCAGGGCGCCCGGTCGACGTTTTTCTGCGCAAAATGCCAGCGCTAGGCCGTTGGGCGGTAAGATATACCAGGGATGCGGGCGCAACCGGCGTTTAAGCCTGTCTTACGGGCCTTCCGGCCGTTGACGTACCGGGCGGCATCTCCTACAAGTTGCGCTTCAATTTCTAAGAACCCTTGATCCTATGGCCATCCGGCCGCCGCGCCGGTCCGCCGAAGTATGAGTGAAAAAGTCCATGGCGCAGCATAAGTCAGCCAAGAAACGTATCCGCCGCAACGAACGCGCCGCGGACGTCAACCATTCGCGCCTCAGCCGCATCCGCACGCAGGTGAAGGCCCTCGAAGCCGCCATTGCTTCGGGCGACAAGGCCGCCGCCCAGGCCGCCTTCAAGAAGGTGATGCCGGAACTGATGCGCGGCGCCGCCAAGGGCGTGGTGCACAAGAAGACGGTGTCGCGGAAGTTGTCGCGCCTGTCGGCCCGCATCAAAGGTATCGCGGCCTAACCACCGACGAGGGCATCGCGGCCTAAGGCCGCGAATCTTTCGCAGATAGATTTTAAGTTTCAGAAGCGCTCGCGAGTCTTCGCGGGCGCTTCTGCTTTTGTGCATCAGCGTACATGCGGCCGCGCACGGAAATTTTTGTGCGCGGAAATTTTCCAGCGGACCTCGCACGACCCGAAGATATTTTGCGGCGAGTCTCCCGAGTCACGGAGACGGAGTCTCCCGCGGTCTTTCAAATCAGGTTGGCAAATCATGTTGGAATCAGCGCCCTCTAGCGTGAATTCGCCTGTGCGATGAGCGCTGCGCGCGGGCGTTCCGGTGAATTTAGTGTCAAGCCATCTTTGCCCTTGTCTCATCGGCCTCTCGGATTAAATTGGCCCTCGCGCTTCACCTCGCGGCCAATCCTCTCACAAGATTTTCCGCGAAATCCGAAGCGCGCTAACAATCAGGACGAACCCCGCACACACCACGACAGAGCTGCTGTGATTTGCTCAGCTCTCGCGAAAAGCCGCGGCATGAAATGCGAAGGCGGCGCGAGACGGCAGGTCGAAGACAACGGGCGAGAACAGCGCGTTCCGGCAGAAAGCTCCGAGAAAAATTTTCGACGTGCGATGCGTGCGATTTTTAAGAAGCGTTGTTTCAAGTTGGTTTTCGAAGTTTGCTTTTTCGAAGCTCGTTATTCAAACGGGGGCAGCGTTGAGTTTGGCAACCAAGTGCGGCCTTGTGCGTTGAGACTTGGTACGTCGAAGCGGGGGCGGTGATGAGCAAGGCGTCGCGCGGGTATCTGCCGGTTCTGAGGGGCGATCTCTAAAAACGATCGGGATCTTACGGGCTGGAACGCCCACCCATCCAAGGATGGGGACGACGTTCCGGCGTGAGGACGTGTTGCGGCCGCCGCCCATAATTGGGTGGGTCGTGCTTATGCGAGGGGATGACGAAGCGTGAAGCGAGTTGAGGAAGCGGCGGTCAATCAGGCTGAATGGGACCGGGTCAAAACCCGCCTCAAGCTGGAGTTCGGCGAGTCGGCGTTCAAAAGCTGGGTGATTCCCATTACCGCCACCTCCATGCGCGACGGCGAAGTGGAACTGTCGGTTCCCACCCGTTTCATGCGCGACTGGATCACCACCCATTACGCCGAGCGGATTCGCGCCCTGTGGGCCGGTGAAAATCCCGGCGTGCGCAAAGTCACCCTGAAGGTCGAGGCCGGCAAGCCCGAGCCCGCCGCGCCGAAGGCGGATGCGCCCGCCCGTGCGCCCGGCGCCGCCGCCGCCGCCGCCGCCAAGCCGGGCGTGGCCCGTCCGATTCCGGCCAGTTTCGCGAGCACGGGCTCGGGATACACCGCGGCGAACGGCACCGAACTCTCCGCGCCGCTTGACGCGCGCTATGTGTTCGAGAATTTCGTTGTCGGCAAACCCAACGAGTTCGCCTATGCCGCCGCCAAGCGCGTGGCCGAGTCCGACCAGGTCAGCTTCAATCCGTTGTTCCTGTATGGCGGCGTCGGCCTGGGCAAGACCCACCTGATGCACGCCATCGCCTGGGAAATCCGCGCCCGTACGCCACATCGCAAGGTGGTCTACCTGTCGGCGGAAAAGTTCATGTACAGCTTCGTCCGCGCTCTGCGGAACCAGGACACGGTGTCCTTCAAAGAACAGTTCCGTTCGGTCGATGTGCTGATGATCGACGATGTCCAGTTCATCGCCGGCAAGGACGCCACCCAGGAAGAGTTCTTCCACACCTTCAATGCGCTGGTGGACCAGGGCCGCCAGATCGTGCTGTCGGCCGACAAGTCGCCGTCCAGCCTCGAGGAGATCGGCGACCGCCTGCGCTCGCGCCTGGCTTCGGGCCTCGTGGCCGACCTGCACCCGACGACTTTCGAACTCCGCCTCGGCATCCTCGACGCCAAGGCCGAACGGCTCGGGGTCCAGGTGCCCCAGCGGGTGAAGGAGTTCCTCGCCCACAAGATCTGCTCCAACGTCCGCGAGTTGGAAGGCGCTTTGACCCGCCTCGTGGCCCACGCCCAGCTGGTGGGCGGCGCCCTGACCCTGGAAACCACCCAGGACCTGCTGCAGGACCTGCTTCGCGCCCACGACCGGCGTCTGACCATGGAAGAGATCCAGAAGCGGGTGGCCGAACATTTCAAGATCCGGGTGTCGGACATGAGCTCCGCCCGCCGCTCGCGCGCGGTGGCCCGGCCCCGCCAGGTGGCCATGTACCTCTCCAAACAGCTGACCTCGCGCTCCCTGCCCGAAATCGGCCGGGCCTTCGGCGGCCGCGACCACACCACCGTCATGCACGCCGTGCGCAAGATCGAGGAACTGGTGAAGCTCGATAGCGCCTTCGCCGAGGACGTCGAACTCCTGACCCGGATGCTGGAGAGCTAAAGGCTCTCCAGCCGCCCTGGGCGCTTTTGCCCTCTGGTCGGCCCCCTACCTATTGCTATACTCGCTGCCCTTCCGTGGCACGGATGGGGTCTGAAGCCGTGCCGCGAGGGCCGAATCTTCAGCGCCTTTCCGAGAAATCGCACACATGAAACTGATCATCGAACGCGCCGCGCTCCTCAAGTCCCTGGGTCACGTGCAGAGCGTGGTGGAACGGCGCAACACCATCCCGATCCTGTCCAACGTGCGTATCGACGCGGCCAAGGGGGCCCTGTCGCTCAACGCCACCGACATGGACATCGAGATCACGGAATCCACCAGCGCTGAAGTCGGTAAGGGCGGCGCCACCACGGCGCCCGCGCACACCCTCTATGACATCGTGCGCAAGCTGCCCGACGGCGCTCAGGTCGAGATCGCCTCCTCCGGCGACGGCGGCCAGATCTCGCTGGCGGCCGGGCGCTCGCGCTTCAGCCTCGCCTGCCTGCCGGTCGAGGATTTTCCCGCCATGGCGGGTGGAGATTTCTCCCACACCTTCACCATTGGCGCCGCTGATCTGAAGGGCCTGATCGACCGCACGCGCTTTGCGATCTCCACGGAAGAAACCCGCTATTACCTGAACGGCATCTACCTGCACGCCACCAAGAGCGACGGCGTCGCGGTGTTGCGCGCGGTCGCCACCGACGGGCACCGCCTGGCCCGGGTCGAGCTGCCGCTGCCCAAGGGCGCGGCCTCCATGCCCGGCATCATCGTGCCCCGCAAAGCCGTGCAGGAAGTGCGCAAACTGATCGACGAGACCGAAGGCGACATCACCATTTCCGTCTCCGACGCCAAGATCAAATTCGCCTTCGACAACGTTTCGCTGACCTCCAAGTTGATCGACGGCACCTTCCCCGACTATGAGCGCGTGATCCCGACCGGCAACGACAAGGTGCTGGAAGCCGAACGCCAGGCGCTGTTCGACGCCGTCGACCGCGTCTCGGCCATCAGCTCGGAGAAGTCGCGTTCCATCAAGATGAACTGTGAAAAGGGCCTGATCACCCTCGCGGCCTCCAGCCCCGAGGCCGGCAGCGCCAGTGAAGAGGTCGAGGCGCGCTATACCGCGAGCGCCATCGAGATCGGGTTCAATTCGCGCTATCTGCTCGAGATCCTGGGCCAGATCGAAGGCGACGCCGCCCGCTTCACCATGGCGGACGCGGCCTCGCCCACGGTCATTCGCGATGTGGCCGACGGCTCGGCCATGTACGTGCTGATGCCGATGCGGGTGTGACGGCGGCCACACCCATCCTTGCAGCGGGCACCCTTGCAGCGGGCACCATCGCTGCCGGGTCGCGGCCCGCCCTGAGGCGTATCGGGATCACCCGCCTCACGCTCACCGATTTCCGCTCCTACGCCTATCTCAGGGCCGATACCGATATTCGCCCGGTGGTGATTTGCGGGCGCAACGGCGCCGGCAAGACCAACCTGCTTGAGGCGCTCTCGTTCCTGGCCCCCGGGCGCGGCCTGCGCGGCGCGCGGCTCTCGGAAATCGGCCGCAACGCCAGCCTGTCGGAGGCTCCGGTTCCCTGGGGCGTGGCGGCGCAGCTCTCGACCCCGGACGGGCCCATGGACCTGGGCACCGGCCTTGCCGCCGGCACGGGCGAACGCAGGACCATCCGCATCAATGGCCAGCCCGCCAAGGGCGCCGGGGCCCTGGCCGCCCATCTCGGTTTGATCTGGCTGACGCCCGCCATGGACAGGCTGTTCCTGGAAGGCCCCGCGGGGCGGCGCAAATTCCTCGACCGGCTGGTGATCGCGTTCGACGCCGACCACGCGGGGCGCATGGCGGCCTATGACCACGCCTACCGGCAGCGTCTGCGTTTGCTGAAAACCGGCGCCGGGGATGCGGCCTGGTTTGCGGCCCTGGAAGACACCATGGCCCGCCATGGCGTCGCGCTCGCCGCCGGACGCAGCGATCTGGTGGACCGGCTGAACCGGGAACTGGGGGCGAGCCGTGGCCCTTTCCCGGCCGCCGCCCTGGCGCTGGTGGGCGCGGTCGACGCCTGGCTCGCGGACATGCCCGCGGTCGATGTGGAGGACGCCTTGCGCCGCAGCCTGTGGGATGAACGCCGGGGCATCGCCGGCGCCGGCGCCGGGCCGCATCGCTCGGACCTCGGGGTCGCCATGGTCGCGCCTGATCACCCCTCGCACGGCCAGCCGGCGGCGCTGTGTTCCACGGGCGAGCAGAAAGCCCTGCTGATCGCGATCCTGTTCGCCGCCGCGCGTCTGCAGCGCGCCAAACGCGGGTTCGCGCCGGTGCTGCTCTTGGACGAAATCGCGGCCCATCTGGACAGGGACCGGCGCGCCGGGCTGTTCGCGGAAATCCTCACGCTAGGGTCGCAGGCCTGGATGACGGGGACCGATTTCGGGGTGTTCGCCGAACTCGCGGGAAACGCTCAATTCCTGAGCGCGGAAAACGGCGATTTGCGGCACGAAAAAAGCCCTCTGTGAGGGGCGCTTTTTTGGCCAATTGGCGTGCAAAAAGACCGCAGACATCCTATCTTAATAAGCTATCAAACCAGCCCCTTTCCCGACCCAGAGTCCATACATGACTTCTTCCGCCGCGACCCAAAAACAAGAGGCGCAACCGGCGCCGGTTTACGATGCGGAATCGATCAAAGTTCTGAAGGGTCTCGACGCGGTGCGGAAGCGTCCCGGCATGTACATCGGCGACACCGATGACGGCTCGGGGCTGCACCACATGGTCTACGAAGTGGTGGACAACGCCATCGACGAATCCCTCGCCGGCCATTGCGACCGGGTGCATGTGATCCTGCACGGCGACGGCAGCTGCACGGTGCGCGACAACGGCCGCGGCATTCCAGTCGACATTCACAAGGAAGAAGGCGTCTCGGCGGCCGAGGTCATCATGACCCAGCTCCACGCCGGCGGAAAATTCGACCAGAACTCCTACAAAGTCTCCGGCGGTCTGCACGGCGTGGGCGTGTCGGTGGTGAACGCGCTGTCCACCACGCTCGACCTCAAGATCTGGCGGAACGGCAAAGAATACACTATGCGCTTCCGCGACGGCGTCGCGGAGAAGCCGCTGGCGATGGTGGGCGACGCGCCGCTGGAAACCGAAGGCCGCAAGGCCGGACAGGTGAAGACCGGCACCGAAGTGCGCTTCACGCCGTCCAAGGAAACCTTCACCAAAACCGAATTCGATTACGGCACGCTCGAACACCGCCTGCGCGAGCTGGCGTTCCTGAACTCAGGCGTCTACCTCAACCTGACCGACGCGCGCCACAGCGAGAACAAGTCGATCGACTTGCACTATCAGGGCGGCATCGAAGCGTTCGTCAAATACCTCGACCGCACCAAGCAGGCGCTGCACGAGCCGCCGGTGACCGTGACGGCCGAGCGCGACGGCATCACCGTGGAACTGTCGCTGGAGTGGAACGACAGCTATCACGAGAACACGCTGTGCTTCACCAACAACATTCCGCAGCGCGACGGCGGCACGCATCTCGCGGGCTTCCGCGGCGCACTCACCCGCACCATCAACCACTATGCCAACGAAGCGGGCTTCGGGAAGAAAGAGAAGATCGCGCTTACCGGCGACGACATGCGCGAAGGCCTGACCTGCGTGCTGTCGGTCAAGGTGCCGGACCCAAAGTTCTCCTCGCAGACCAAGGACAAGCTGGTGTCCTCGGAAGTGCGCCCGGTGGTGGAAAGCATTGTCTCCGAGAAGCTCGGCGAATGGTTCGAGGAACACCCGTCCGAGGCCAAGAAGATCGTCGGCAAGGTGGTGGAAGCGGCGCTGGCCCGCGAAGCCGCGCGCAAGGCGCGCGAACTCACCCGGCGCAAGGGCGCCCTCGATTTCGCCTCGTTGCCCGGCAAGCTGGCCGACTGCCAGAACCGCGATCCCGCCGCCTCGGAACTCTTCATCGTCGAAGGTGACTCGGCCGGCGGATCGGCCAAGCAGGGGCGTGAGCGCGCGTTCCAGGCGATCCTGCCCTTGCGCGGCAAGATCCTGAACGTCGAGCGCGCACGTTTCGACAAAATGCTGTCGTCGGCGGAAATCGGAACCCTCGTAACGGCGCTGGGGACCTCGATCGGCCCCGAGGAATTCTCCATCGCCAAGCTGCGCTACCACAAGATCATCATCATGACGGACGCCGACGTGGACGGCAGCCACATCCGTACTTTGCTGCTCACGTTCTTCTATCGCCAGATGCCGCAGATTATCGAGAACGGCCATCTCTTCATCGCTCAGCCGCCGCTCTACAAGGCGAAGAAGGGCAACTCCGAGGTCTATCTCAAGGACGACAAGGCCATGGAGGATTACCTGATCGGCGCCGGGCTTTCGGGCGCCACCATGGTGCTGCACAACGGCGACCAGGTGGGCGGCGAAGACCTGAAGCGTCTGGTTTACCGCGCGCGCGACACCAAGATCAGCCTGGAGATGCTCTCACGCACCCTGCCGCTCTCGATCGTTGAGCAATGCGCCATCGCCGGCGCGTTCAATCCAGAGGTGCTTTCGGACATGGCGCTGGCGCGCGAGGCGGCGGGCTATGTCGCCCGGCGCCTCGATCATCTCGAAACGGAATTCGAGAAGGGCTGGGCCGGCGAGGCCGCCGAAGGTGGCGGCCTCAAGTTCACCCGCCTCCTGCGCGGCGTGACCGACTCCCATGTGCTGGATAGCCGCACGCTGCATTCCGCCGAGGCGCGCCATCTTGATGGTTTGGCGCCGGAGCTGCAGGGCACCTACACCAAGGACGCGATCCTCAAGGTGAAGGACGACAGCATCAAGATCACCGGCCCGGTGTCGCTGATGGCGGCGATCATGGGCCTCGGCAAGAAGGGCGTGTCGCTGCAGCGCTATAAAGGCCTGGGCGAAATGAACCCCGGCCAGCTGTGGGAAACCACCCTCGACCCCAACGTGCGCACGCTCTTGCAGGTCAGGGTCAACCACGCCGACGAAGCCAACGAGGTGTTTTCCACCCTCATGGGCGACGTGGTCGAACACCGCCGCGACTTCATCCAGGAAAACGCCCTCGCGGTGCGTAATTTGGACGTCTAAGCGACGGCCTATTCCTTCGGCACGCTATTCTTTGGGGACCGTCAGGTGAACGCGGTCCTCGGTGTCCTGGAGGGCCTGCACGGTCTGCATGTGATCTTCCCAGGTGTCGGCGAATTCGTTCAGCGCCTGAACGATCACCGCCGGCAGGTCCTTGCCCATCTTGGTCGCCAGCATGCGCAGGCGCGCTTCCAGGGCGGGATCGGTCTTGATCGCGAGGCCTTCCCGTTTCGCGGCCTTGGGCATTTTGCGCGCGGCCTTCTTCACGGGCTTCTTCGCGGGCTTCTTCGCAGGCTTTGCGGCCGGCTTCGCCTTTTTGGTTTTTGATTTTTTTGCGGGCTTGCGCTTGGCGGCCATGAGGATCCTCTTACATTTCTACAGAGGGGCGCCCCGCGAAAGGCAGTGGAATCGCGCGGGAGACGCCCTTAAACCGCCGTATTTAACCGGCAGAACCGCGATCATCCTAGCGCGTTCTTAAGCGTTGGGATTTTAAGTTTGCGGGATGTCATCCCGGGGGAAGACTCGCGTCATGGCCAAGGCCAAGCGCTCAGCGAAGAACGACGCCGACAATGGCGAGAGCGATGCCGGCGAAACGCGGCCCAAAAAGAAGGGCAAAGGCGGCTCCAAGGCCGCCACCGCCCTCGGCGTCTTCGCGACCATTGCC
>CANJOI010000050.1 GCA_947475365.1 Fidelibacterota bacterium
CGGAGTTCGCGGAGTTTCCCTGGCGTAAAGACAGAGATCTGCTCACGGCATGGCAGACGGGGCGCACCGGTTATCCCATTGTAGATGCCGGCATGCGCGAGCTGTGGCGCACCGGTTGGATGCACAACCGCGTGCGCATGATCGTGGCGTCGTTCCTCGTGAAGCATCTGCTGCAGCCGTGGCAGGCGGGCGCGGCCTGGTTTTGGGACACCCTGGTGGACGCCGATCTCGCCAACAACAGCGCGGGCTGGCAATGGGTGGCGGGCTGCGGCATGGATGCGGCGCCTTACTTCCGCGTGTTCAACCCCATCCTGCAGGGTGGAAAGTTCGACGGCGCCGGCGCCTATGTGCGCCGCTGGGTGCCGGAGATCGCGGATCTGCCCGACGCGCACATCCACGCACCGTGGGAGGCGCCCCTCCAGGTTCTCGCCGCCGCCAGTATAAAGCTCGGGAGCACATATCCCGCGCCCATCGTCGATCACAAAGGCGCCCGCGACCGTGCGCTGGCCGCGTTCAAGGCGCTTCGTCAGGGCGATTGAAGCAGCCTGACGCGGATTTGACCCAACCGGCCCGCTGATCCCGATTTGTCGCCGGTCTCCCGGCGTTCTATGGTTGCCATGATCCATCGGACAGAGGGCGTGCCAGTGCAGGACCAGACAACGGAAGCAGAACTCACCCTGCGTGGCCTGGTGCTGGGGGTGGCGATCACCTTCCTGTTCACGGCCGCAAACGTCTACCTCGGGCTCAAGGTCGGGCTGACCTTCGCCACCTCGATCCCCGCCGCCGTGATCTCCATGGCGCTGTTGCGGCCGTTCAAAGACGCCGGCATCCGCGAAAACAACATCGTGCAAACCGTGGCCTCGGCCGCCGGTACTCAGGCATCGATCATCTTCGTGCTGCCCGGCCTGATCATGGTGGGCTGGTGGATGAACTTCCCGTTCTGGGAATCCTTCGGGGCCTGCGCGACCGGCGGCGTGCTCGGGATCATGTTCTCGATCCCGCTGCGCCGCGCCATGGTGGTGGGCTCCAACTTGCCTTATCCCGAAGGGGTGGCCGCGGCGGAGGTGCTCAAGGTCGGCATCGGGTCGCGCGAAGGCGCGGCCGAAGCCAAGGCCGGTCTCGCCACCATTGCCTGGAGCGCGCTGGCCTCGGCCGCGTTCGCCGCTCTGACGGCCACGCGTCTGTTCGCGGAGGAGATCTCGGGGTACTTCCGCATCGGCAAGAGCGCCACCGGCGCCGGCACCGGCCTGTCGCTGGCGCTGATCGGCGCGGGGCATTTGGTGGGCTTCTCGGTGGGGCTCGCCATGTTCATCGGCTTCTCCATGGCCTGGGGGATCGCCACGCCGGTGCTGACGGCGCTGCAGGACACGCCCGGTGAAGCGGCCAAAGCCGCGCGCAGCGTGTGGGCGAGCCAAGTGCGGTTCCTGGGCGCCGGCGCCATCGGGGTCGCCGCGCTGTGGAAGTTGGGGGAATTGGTGGCGCCGATCATGCAGGGCATCACCAGCGCCCTGGCCGCGCGCCGCAGCCAGGCCACGGCCGTGGTCGCGCGCGTGGACCGGGACATACCCTTGGGGATCGTCGGTGCGATTATGCTGGCGCTGGTGCCGCCCATGGCCGTGCTGTTGGTGGTGTTCATGCGCGGCGGCGCGCTCGATCAGATCATCGTCCCGCTGGTCATCCTGGGGCTGGTTTACATCTTCATCGTCGGCGCTTTCATTTCGGCGATCTGCGGCTACATGGCGGGGTTGATCGGCTCTTCCAACAGCCCGGTGTCCGGGGTCGGCATCCTGGCGGTGCTGGGGGCTGGATTGCTGCTGGCGCTGTTCGCGCTGCCGATCGCGGGCGACGCCGCTCGCCCGCATCTGGTGGCCTACGCCCTGTTCGTCACCGCCATCGTGTTTTCCGCGGCCACCATCGCCAATGACAACTTGCAGGACCTGAAAACCGGCGAACTGGTGGGCGCGACCCCGTGGCGCCAGCAGGCGGCGTTGATCGTCGGCGCGCTGGCCGGCGCCGTGATCATCCCGCCGATCCTCAATCTGCTCAACGACGCTTATGGTTTTGCCGGTGTGGCCCGCCCGCCCGGTGGCCCGGAGACTCAACCGCTGCCCGCGCCGCAGGCCACGCTGATCTCCGCGCTCGCGCGTGGCGTACTTGGCGACACATTGGATTGGAGCCTGATCGCCACCGGCGCCGCGGTGGGCGCCGCGCTGATCCTGCTCGACGCTTTCCTGGGCCGCAAAGGCTGGATGCGCCTGCCGCCCTTAGCCATCGGCATCGGCATCTACCTTCCGCCGGGTGTGACCTTGCCGGTCATGGCGGGGGCGATCCTGGGTCGGATTTACCAGCGGCGCGTCGCCGGCCAAGCGAATGCCGAAGGGGCGCGGCGCATGGGCGTATTGATGGCCTCGGGCCTGATCGTGGGAGAGAGCCTGTTCGGCGTGCTGCTGGCCGGCCTGATTGTCGGCACGGGCAACGGTTCGCCGCTGGCGCTGGTGGGCGAGGACTTCAAACCCTTTGATGTCGCGCTTGGCCTCGGGGCTTTCGCATCGATCCTGTATCTCCTCTACCGCAAAGCTTCGCGAGTGACCGTATAAATGATCGAACGCATTATCGTTTTCCTCACCGGCTTCACCGTCGCCATCATTTCGGCCGGTGGTTATGTCGGCATCGCGCTGTTGATGGCGATTGAATCGGCGTGCATTCCGCTGCCGTCGGAAATCATCATGCCGTTCGCGGGCTACCTGGTGTCCACGGGCGAACTCAACCTGTTCTGGGTTGCCACCGCCGGCGCCATCGGCTGCAACCTCGGATCGGCGGTGGCCTATGCTGTTGGCCGCTACGCCGGGCTTCCCTTCGTCAAGCGCTGGGGGCGCTATGTCCTCATCACGCCCAAAGAAGTCGAGCACGCGCACCAATTCTTCGAGAAATGGGGCAGCATCACCGTCTTTGTCGGCCGCCTCCTGCCGGTGATTCGCACATTCATCGCGCTGCCGGCGGGCGTCGCGCGCATGCCGCTTCTCAAGTTTCATGTCTACACCTTCGCCGGATCGTGGCCGTGGTGCTACGGGCTGGCCTGGATCGGCCAGGAGCTGGGCGCGCGGTGGAACAGCGACCCGCAGCTCAAGGCAATCTTCCATAGCGCCGACGTCGTGATCGGCGCGGTCATCGTCATCGTCGGCGTGTGGTTCGTGCGTTCGCGTCTCAAGGCGCTGCGGGAGACCGCTCCGTGACTTTGTGCATGCCGGCGCCCGATGCCGCGGTCATCGCGCGGCGCGCCGCCATCGCCCAGGTGTTGCGCGGTCTTGTGCCGCCGGCCAATGTCATCACCCATGAGGACGCCCTCAAGGCCTATGATTCCGATGGCCTGACCGCCTACCGCCAGCCGCCGATGATCGTGGTGTTGCCCGAAACCACGGCGCAAGTCTCCGCGGTGCTGGCCTATTGCACCCGTGAGGGAATCAAGGTGGTGCCGCGCGGCGCGGGCACTGGGCTATCCGGCGGCGCGCTCCCGCTGGCCGATGGCATCACGCTCGGTCTGGGCAAGTTCAACCGGATCCTGGAGATCGACTTTCCCAACCGCTGTATCCGTACGCAGCCTGGAGTCACCAACCTCGCGCTGACCCAGGGGGTGGCGCATGCGGGCTTCTACTACGCGCCCGATCCTTCCAGCCAGATCGCCTGCACCATCGGCGGCAATGTGGCGGAGAACTCCGGCGGCGTGCATTGCCTGAAATACGGCGTCACCAGCAACAATATCTTGGGGCTGGAGGCCGTCATGATCGACGGCACGGTGATCCGCATCGGCGGCAAGCATGTGGATGCCGGCGGCTACGATCTCCTGGGGATCATGACCGGGTCCGAAGGCCTGCTCGCGGTGATCACCGAGGTCACCGTGCGCATCCTGCCTAAACCCACCACAGCCAAGGCCCTGTTGTTAGGGTTTCCCTCCAATGAAACCGCCGGCGCCTGTGTCAGTGCGGTCATCGCCGGCGGCATCATTCCCGCCGGCATGGAGATGATGGACCGGCCGGCGATCCATGCGGTCGAGAACTTCGTCCACGCGGGATACCCCTTGGATGTGGAAGCGATCCTGATCGTCGAACTGGATGGGCCGGCCTCGGAGGTCGAAGAGTTGATCGCACGGGTCGAGGCCATCGCTCGGACCGCGGGCGCCTGTTACTGCCGGGTATCAACCACGGAGGCCGAGCGGCTGGCGTTCTGGTCGGGCCGCAAGAACGCCTTCCCCGCCGCGGGGCGGATCTCGCCCGACTACTACTGCATGGATGGCACCATCCCGCGCGGCGCCCTGTCCAAGGTGCTGGCGCGGATGCGGGAGATGGAGACGCGGTTCGGCCTTGCGGTGGCCAACGTGTTCCATGCCGGGGACGGCAACCTGCACCCCTTGATCCTGTATGACGCCAATAAGCCGGGGGAACTTGACCGCGCCGAGGCATTTGGCGCGGAAATCCTCAAGCTGTGCGTCGAAGTCGGCGGCGTGCTGACCGGAGAGCACGGCGTTGGTGTGGAAAAGCGCGACCTGATGCCCGTGATGTTCAATGATGTCGACCTTGCCCAGCAACAACACGTCAAGTGCGCCTTCGACCCGCAAGGCCTGCTGAATCCCGGCAAGGTGTTCCCGACCCTACACCGCTGCGCCGAGCTGGGCCGGATGCATGTGCACGGCGGAAAGACCGCCTTTGCCGATCTGCCACGGTTCTAATGACAAACATCAATATCATCAGTGAGGCGCAGTTGGCCGAGGTCGTCGCATCGGCAACGCAGCCTTTGAATATCGAAGGCCGGGGGACCAAGCGTGGGTTCGGCCGGCCCAGCTTGCCCCTTCCGACCGTAAGCCTTGCGGCGCTTTCCGGGGTGACGGCTTACGAGCCGGCGGAACTGGTGCTGGATGCAAAGCCCGGCACGACGGTGGCGGACATCGCGCGCCTGCTCGCGGCGCAAAACCAGGAACTGGCGTTCGAGCCGCCCGACCTCGGGCCACTGCTGGGTGCGGCGCCGGATGCGGGCTCCATCGGCGGTGCGATTGCCTGTAACCTCGCGGGGCCGCGGCGTCTCAAGGCGGGCGGCGCGCGCGACCATTTGCTCGGTTTTTCAGCCGTGTCGGGGCGCGGCGAGATTTTCAAAGCCGGCGGCCGGGTGGTGAAGAACGTCACCGGCTATGACCTGTGCAAACTCATGGCGGGGTCCTTCGGCACGCTGGCGATCATGACCGCGCTGAGCCTCAAGGTCCTGCCGGCGCCCGAAAAGACCCGCACCTTGCTACTCCTGGGGTTGGACCACGCGGCGGCGTGGGAGGCCATGACCAAGGCGCTGTCATCCGGCCACGAGGTTTCGGCGGCGGCTTATGTGCCGGCCGGTCTCGCGGCGGCTCTGCAAGAGGAGCGCCTGGGGGATGGCCTTACGGTCACCGCGCTGCGGCTGGAGGGAACCGCGCTATCGGTCGCGGACCGCATGGCGGCGTTGCGCGCTTTGCTCGGCGGCCGCACGGAGGAACTGCACACCGCCAACTCCCGCGCCTTCTGGCGGCGGATCGGCGATGTGGCGCCCTTTGTGGGAGACGCCCGCGCGGTATGGCGGATCTCCGCGCCGCCCAGCGGCGGTGTGACACTTGCTCAAGCGGTGGAGTCCATCCCTGGGGCAGAGATCTATTTCGACTGGGGTGGCGGCCTCGCCTGGGCGGCGGTGCCAGATACCGGCGACGCAGCGGCGGCGGTGATTCGCGCAGCGGTCGCCGCAGCCGGCGGCGGTCATGCGACCCTGGTGCGCGCGACAGACGCGACCCGCGCGGCGGTGCCGCCATTCCAACCGGCGCCGCCGCCGCTCGCGGCGCTGGAAGCCCGCATCAAGAACGTGTTCGACCCGCGCGGCCTCTTCAACCCGGGCCGCATGTGGGCGTGATGCAGACGCATTTCTCGCCGCAGCAGTTGACCGACCCCGCCCTCGCCGAAGCCAATGGCATTCTGCGCGCCTGTGTCCATTGCGGGTTCTGCACGGCGACCTGCCCGACCTACGTTCTTTTGGGGGACGAATTGGACAGCCCGCGCGGGCGCATTTCGCTGATCAAGGACATGCTGGAGCAGGATGCGCCGGCGACGGAAACGGTCACCAAGCATCTCGACCGGTGCCTGTCGTGCTTCGCCTGCATGTCCACCTGTCCGTCGGGTGTGAACTATATGCACCTGATCGAAACCGGCCGTGCCCATGTGGAGCGCACCTACCGGCGCCCGGGACCCGACCGCGCCCTGCGCGCGATGGTGGGCGCGGTGCTTAGCCATCCCGCCCGGCTGCGGCTTGCTCTGGCCTTGGCCTGGTTCGCGCGGCCATTCGCCGGCCTGCTTCCAAGACGCTTACAGGCGATGGTGAAGCTCGCGCCGCGGCGCCCCGGCGCCACCGCAACGGGGCCGGGCGTCTATCCCGCGTCTGGTTCACGCAGCATGCGCGTAGCTCTGCTGACAGGCTGCGTGCAGAGCGTCGTGGAAGACAGCATCAATGCCGCGACCATCCGGCTCTTGAACCGGCACGGAGTTGAGGTGGTGGTGTCCAAAGGCGCGCGCTGTTGCGGGGCGTTGGACCATCACATGGGGCGTCTCGCCCCCGCCCAGGCAGCGGCTGGGGAAGCCGTCCGCGCCTGGTGTGTGGAGATCGACACGAAGGGGCTGGACGCCATTGTCATCAATACTTCCGGCTGCGGCACGCTGGTGAAGGACTACGGGCATATGTTCCGGGATGATCCGGCCCTGGCCGCAGACGCCGCCCGGGTGTCGGCGCTCGCCTTGGATGTCAGCGAAGTTCTGGCGCGCTTACCGTTGAAGTTTGAACCGCGCGGTGCTTTACACGTCGGTTATCACAGCGCCTGTTCCTTGCAGCATGGCCAGCGCATCGTGTCGACGCCGCTGAAGCTTCTGACTGACGCGGGGTTTGAGGTGCGCCAGCCCGCCGAAAGCCATCTCTGCTGCGGTTCGGCCGGAAGCTACAACATCCTGCAGCCGGAGATCGCGGGCGCCTTGCGTGACCGCAAGGTGGGCAATCTCGCCGCCCTGGCGCCGCAGGTGATTTGCGCGGGAAATGTCGGCTGCCTGGTTCAGATCCGGTCCGGAACTGAAATCCCTGTGGTCCACACCGTGGAACTGTTGGATTGGGCCACGGGTGGGCCGCTGCCGGAGCCTTTAAAGGCGTAGCCGCGGGGATTGCGCGCCCCGCGGCTTTTGCTGGCCTTACGAGCCGAAGTAGTAACGCAGGCCCACGAGAACGTTGTGGCTGCGGTCGGTGCCGGCGCTGGCGCGCGCCGTGCCGGTGGTGGAATAGAAGTTGTTGTCGTAGAGCGTGATGTAGCGATAGTCGGCGAACAACGCCATTTTCTCGCCGATCGGCATGCTTACTTCGCCGATGGCCTGCCATTGCAGGTTGGTATCCGAGTCATTGAAGCTGGGGACGCCCATGCCGCGGACGTCGGCCCATTTCGCGCGGCCGACACCGGCGCCGCCACCCACCGAGAAGTTGATTTTGCTGCCGGTCTCGATGTCGTAAAGCACGTTGCCCATGAGGGAGAGGGTTTTCTGCGACCCGGAGAGCGTGGTCGCATTAATGCGATCGGCCCCTACCTGGCGGTAGGCGACTTCGAGTTCGGTGCGGAGACCATTGGTCCACTTATTCCCGAACGCGCCGTTCACGGTCCAGCCGGTGTTGGTGTGGATGGTGTTGCTGGTGGGCGCGGCGCCGAGCGGATTGCGCAGCGCGATGTTCATGTCCTTCGAATCGGTCATGCCGCCGGCGACGCTGACGTAGGGGCCGTAGTTGGCGCCGTAGTCTTGTGCGCTGGCAGTTCCCGCCGAGAGCGCGAGGCCCAGGATTGTTGAAGTCATGATTCGCCGCATGTCGGTATGCATTACCAACCTCACTTTTTCTGTTTAAGTTATGTCCTGAACCGAGCCGCGCGGGTCTGCTGTGGGCAAACCGTATGTGCAGAATTTCGCACGTGATTTTCTCGCGGGCCCTGCGATGCAGAACGAAAGCCCAAACCCGGCAGCGGTAATAATAGTTCCCCCAACCGCATCGCGTTGCGGCACGAGTGTTGCCCCTGTGCCGCAGATTATGGTGTCAGGGTTGCGGCTCTCTTCCGATCTCGTGCCGCGCGTGCGGCAGGCTTTCAGATATCAGGCGTGCGGGATCAGCCCGGCGATACCGATCATGATCAGGTAAATCGCAACGATATAGTTGAGCAGGCGCGGTGCGATCAGGATCAGGATGCCCGCGATCAGCGCGATGAGCGGTTGGATCAGCACAATGTTCATGGTCATGGATATCTCCCGGGATCACACATTCTTGAAACGGCGCAGTTTGAAACGGTGATGGCGGCAAATAGTTCGCTCGGGTTGGGAGGGTTAGTGAAAATCGCGGCTTGTCAGCCGCATGTCCGCGGTGGCGCCCGGCAGCGTCAGTGATATCTCTTCCGGGTCTTTCTCCAAGTCCTTCAACCAAGGACTGAGATCGAACAGCTCATTCGCCACCACGTGGATAACGTTGCCTTCGGTCTGCACCTTGCCGCTGCACGCCAGCAGGCGGCTGGTCATGACTTCGCTGCGGTAACGCTCGAACACCGTCGACCAGACCACCAGATTGGCGTGGGTGAATTCGTCCTCCAGGGTGACGAACACCACACCGGTGGCCGTGCCCGGGCGCTGGCGCACCAGCACCAGCCCGGCAATATTCACGAAGGCGCCGTCCTTCTTGGTCTTGAGCTGGTCGAGGGAGAGCCAACCGTGACTGCGCAATTTCGCGCGCAGGAAGGTCAAGGGATGCGCGCGCAGGGACAGCGCCATCTGCACATAATCCTCCACCACCTCGCCGCTCAGGGGCAGTGGCCTGAGAGCAACGCCGGGCTCCGCGAACTCCGGCCCGCCGGACGGCGCCGCGTCGAACAAAGGCAGCGCGCCGTCGCGCAGGCCTTTCACGTTCCAAACCGCATCGCGCCGGCCGAAACCCAGTGACGCGAAGGCATCGCCTTCCGCAAGGTGCACAACTTGCGAAACCTGAATGCCGCTCCGCCGCCACAGGTCCTGGGGGCTGCTGTAGGGCCGCTCGCGTGCGCTGACCAACGCGCCGGCATCCTCCTTCTTCATGCCTTTGATCAGGCGAAACCCCAGGCGCACCGCGAGGTAGCCTTTGGGGTGGGCGGGATCGGGCTCAAGGATGGAATCCCAGCGGCTGGCATTGACGTCCACCGGCTGCACCGTGACGCCATGTTCCTCGGCGTCGCGCACCAATTGGGCCGGCTGGTAGAACCCCATGGGCTGCGCGTTGAGGATGGCGCAGAGAAACACATCCGGGTGGTGGCATTTGATCCAGGATGAGGCGCACACCAGGATCGCGAAAGATGCGGCGTGGCTCTCGGGAAACCCATAGGTGCCGAAGCCTTTGATCTGCTCAAAACAGCGTTCGGCGAATTCTTTCTCGTAGCCGTTCCTGGTCATGCCGCCGATAAAGCGTTCGGCGAATTCGTGGATGCGCCCGTCGTTGCGGAAGGTGGCCATGGCGCGGCGCAGGCCGTCGGCCTCGCTGGGCGTGAACCTGGCCCCGACAATGGCGATCTCCATCGCTTGCTCCTGGAACAGCGGTACGCCCAGAGTGCGTTCGAGCACCGCCTTCAATTCCTCCGACGGATATGTGACCGGCTCGATGTTCTGACGGCGCTTGAGATATGGGTGCACCATGCCGCCCTGGATCGGGCCCGGCCGCACGATCGCCACTTCCACCACCAAGTCGTAGTAACAGCGGGGTTTCAGGCGCGGCAGCATGTTCATCTGGGCGCGGCTTTCCACCTGGAAAACGCCCACGCTGTCGGCCCTGCAGAGCATATCGTAGAACGCCGGGTCTTCGAGCGGAATCCCGGCGACGGTCTGGTTGATGTTTTTATGCTCGCGCAGAAGTTCGAAGGACCTTCGCAGGCATCCCAGCATGCCGAGCCCCAGGACATCGACCTTCATCATCTTCAGGGTTTCGATGTCGTCCTTGTCCCACTCGATGACGGTGCGGTCTTTCATGGAGGCGTTCTCGATCGGCACCAGGTCGTCGAGGCGATCCTTGGAGATGACAAAACCACCGGGATGCTGCGAGAGGTGGCGCGGAAAGCCGATCAGCTGCTTTGACAGATGGATGAGGAGCTTGAGGCGCCAGTCGCTGGGGTCGAGGCCCAACGCCCGTGCGCGCTCCGCGCCGACGCCGGACTCGCTCCATCCCCAGATGGACGCCACCATGCCGGCGGCTATATCTTCAGGCAGGCCCAGCGCCTTGGCGACCTCACGCACGGCGCGGCGTGAGCGGTAGTGGATCACGGTCGCGGTCATGGCGGCGTGATCGCGGCCATAGGTCTTGTAGATCCATTGGATGATGTTTTCCCGCCGGTCGTGTTCGAAATCGACGTCGATGTCCGGCGGCTCGCCCCGGTCCTCGGAGATGAACCGTTCGAAGAGCAGTTTTTGCTCATTAGGATTGATAGGCGTGACGCCCAGGCAGTAGCACACCGCGGAATTGGCGGCGCTGCCGCGGCCTTGGCACAGGATGTCCATTTCTCTGGCCTGCTTCACGATCCGCCAGACGGTGAGGAAGTAAGGCGCGTACTTCAGCTTATTGATGATGGCCAGCTCGTAAGCGATCTGGCGCTGCACTTTCTCCGGCACGCCTTGGGGATAGCGCACGGCGGCGCCTTCGCGGGTGAGCTTCTCCAGCGCTTCCTGCGCCGACAATTCCGGGATCAGGTTCTCGTCGGGATACTGATAGGCAAGCTCCGAGAGCGAAAAAGCGCAGCGGGCGGCGATGTCCTGGGTGCGTTCCACCGAGTCCGGATACCGGCCAAACAGGCGCGCCATTTCTTCTGGGGGTTTCAGGAAGCGGTCCGCCGACCACTCCCGGTCGTGGCCCAGGGTGTCGATGCTTTTTCCCAGACGGATGCAGGTCACCACGTCCTGGAGGATGCGGCGTTCGGGGGTGTGAAACAGCACGTCATTGGTGACGACTGTGGGCACGCGAACGTCCCGGGCCAGATCGGCGAGCGCTTCCAGGCGCTGGGTTTCGTTGGGGCGGAAGCGGCGTGTGAGGGCGAGATAGGTCTGGTGGCGGAAATCGCTCCTCAGCCGGGCGAGGAAATCCCGCAACCCATCATCAGGGAAGTCGCCGGGGGCGGCGTCGGCGAGGGCGATGAAGATCTGGCCTTGGCCATGAGCCGCCACATCTTCATAGGTTAGGCGGCAGTGGCCTTTCTCGGCGCGCAATTTGCCCAGTGTCAGCAGGCGGACCAGGCGGCTGTAGGCTTCACGGTTCTGGGGATAGCACAGCACACTTCGCCCGCCGGTAAGGTCGAGACGGCAGCCGGTGATGAATTGGATGGTCTCGCCGGTCTTTTTTTCCCGCTCCCGCGCGGCGGCATAGGCTTTCACCACCCCCGCCAGACTGTTGCGGTCGGTGACAGCGATGGCGGAAAGGCCGAGGTCCAACGCCTGATTGATCAGTTCCTGGGGATAGGATGCGCCCCGCAGGAAGGAGTAATTGCTGGTGACCTGCAGCTCGGCGTAGCCGGTCATGCGAACACACCGTGCAGGAACCAGAGATGCCGCTGGTTGGGCGACAGCCGGTTGTCGCGGAACAGCCAGTAGCGGGCGCCGTCCTCGCCTTCGACACGGAAGTAGTCACGGGTCTCGGTGACTTCGTCCCGGTTCAGCCACCATTCGCCGCAAACGCGTTCGGGCCCGTCGGCGCAGCGCACCTTGTGCACCTGGCCGCGCCAGACGAACCGGGCCGGCGGTGTATCCGGCAGCAGGGCGAGCACATCCACCGGCTCGGGCGGTGAGAACAGGCGCACCGGCCGGGGCAGGATGGCGGGCCAGCCGTCGGACGGCGTATCGGCCGCGGGCGGGGTCAAGGTCTGCGCCCGCTCGGGGATATGCGTGGCCGCCGGTGTCAGACGGTAGACAGCGCGGTCGCCCAAGCGGTTGGCGAGTTGATCGGTCAGCTGCGCAAGGTCGCCCGCGTGTTGCCCGCCACCTTCGCTGTCGGTCTGGGTGGGGAGCAGGGGCGCCACCTTCCACGCGGTGAGCGTGACTTTGTCGATGCCGAATTTGGGCGCCACCGCATCCATATGCTCGGCGAACAGTTTCAGCAGATGTTTGGGCGCGCGGCTGGGGCGCCCGGCGCCGACGCGGATGAGTTGATAGGTGTTGTCGGCGCGCGTGAACATCAGATCGAGTTTGCGGGCACCTTCCTGGCGCTTCTCGAGATCGGCGCAGAGATCCGTCACCAGCTTCTCGGTGCAGCGGCGGATATCCTCGGATGTGCTGATGGGTTCCGCGAAGGCCAGTTCCCGCTGCCGTGCCTCTTGCGGGACCATGCATTCGATGGGTTCGGGCGCATGGCCCATGGCCTGGTCCAGGCGCGTGACCAGCATCTTGCCGAACCGCAACGGCAGGGTGGACCGGGGGATCGCCTTGAGCGCGCCGATGGTCTTGATGCCGACGCGCCACAGGCTGCGGGCGGTGGCAGCGTCCATGCGCAAGGCCATGACCGGCAAGGGGTCGAGGTCTTCCTTGGCGGTCGAGACGGTGACGTGCGAACGGCCGTAACGCGCCAGCGCCCAGGCAGCGCCCGGCGTGGCCGCCATGGCGACGCGCGCCGTCAGACCTTGAGAGGCCAGCGCGCGGGCGATGCGTGCGGTCATTTTGGCCTCGCCGCCGAACAGATGCGCGCTGCCCGTGGTGTCCAGCCACACCCCGTCGCTGCCGCAAGGGGCGACGAACGGACTGAACCGGAAACACGCGGTGGCGAGCGCCCGCAGCGCTTTGGCGTCCTCCAGCGGTGCGGCATGCGCGGTCTGGATCGTCGGCAGAATGGCGCGCGCATGGGTCAGCGACATGCAGGGCGTGAGGCCTTCGCCTTCAGCCGCCCGGTTGACCGCGGTGAGAATCTGCTTCTGTCCGTCCTGGCCGATGAGGGCGAACGGCGCCTCAGGCGACGTTTTGCCAACGCGGCGTGCCCAGGCCTCGATCGGCCAGTAGGGCAGGAAGACGGAGATGACCCTGCGCATCGGGCGCCTCGACAATCCAAGAACCATGCGCGCCGCAGCGCGCCCGTAAGAGGTCCAGCCGCCACAGGCGTGCGGCGGGTATCTGGTGAAAATCCTGCGCACCGATGGACGGCGCCGGCCCCACGCGCCAGCGGCTGGCGGCGGTAATGGAGGTGGCGGCCTGTGCGCGGTGTTTTGCCGGACGGCGCAGCACCAGGGCCGTGCAGCCGGTTTTCTCGGCGGCGAGTTGCAGGCGACGGCTGGCGGTGAGGTCTAGTCGCTCCACTTCGCCCACAACCGCGGACAGCACGCCGGCACGCAAACCTTCCTCCATGGCGGCGAGCAGGTCCTTGTCGTCGCGCGTCGCGGCGACGATGAGGCGCCGGGCGGGAAGCCCCACCGCGGCAAGGCCTGGCCCATACAGCTCATGCCCGCGCGCGCACCACAGCACGGCGGAGCCCAGGCGCCCCGCCAGGGAGGCCGCGAATCCGATGACAGCGGCGAAACTGCCGAGGTTGGGACCGGCGCCCGCGATCTCGTGGAGCGCCCCACGCGGCAGGCCGCCCTCGGGCCACAAGGAATCGAGCGCTTCGATTCCGAACGGCAGCGCCGCTTGCCCGGCTTTGGCCCGGAAACCCTCGGCCCGTTCAAGGCCGCGCAGAGTCTCCTTCAGGTGCCGAAGGGCGGCAGATGTCCTGCCGGGTTCCATAAAGTGTGCGTCCCGATGTTTTCATGGGTTTGCGTATTTGTTCTAGTTTTGTTCTCATCGAGAGCAGAGTCAAGGCAGGAGTCTCAGCGTGTATCAATGCATTGATTCATAATGGTTTATGGAACGGGGCCGGTGCAAACATCGACCCAGGTGGCGTTCACCAGCGCCGCCATGCGGCCGGGGGCGATCCTGACCGCGCTGTTGGTGGCGCCCGCCGCCGGCAACACCTCATCGAAGGCCTTTAGCGATACATCGCAATAGACCGGCACCGCCGTGGCCAGGCCGAAGGGGCAGACGCCGCCCACGGGATGGCCGGTGACGGCCACCACTTCATCGGCCTCCAGCATGCGGGGTTTGCCGCCGAAAGCCTGCTTAGCTTTCTTGTTGTCCAGGCGCAGGTCGCCGCGCGCCACCACCAGGAACACCTGGGCGCCGATTTTCAGAGACAATGTTTTGGCGATCTGGCCGGGCGCTACGCCGTGCGCCGCGGCGGCCAGCGCGACTGTCGCGGTGCTGGTCTCAAGTTCCATCACCGCGATGTCGGGCGCATGCGTGGCGAAAAACGCGCGGACGGAGTCAAGACTCACAGCGCGATCGCCGCGGCCAGGGCGTTTGCGGACCGCGCCTTGAGCTGCGTCGCGGCGGCGGTATAGCCGCCATCGCCGCCGTCGATGAAATGCACATGCTGATTGTCCTCGGATGAGGCCACCAGACAGGTCATCACGGCGTGATCGGAAATATGCAGGCCATAAGTCAGATCGCCCTTATCGGCGCGCTGGTCGAGATAGGCGCGCAAGGCGTCTATGCGGTCTTCTGGGCAATCGAATACCAGGCACAGGTTCTCGCCTGAGCGCGCGAAGTTGACGGCGTTCTGCACTATTTCGGCCTTGTATTTATCGGTATTGAACCCCGCCACATTGAGGCGGAACCGGATGACGATGAAGGCCAGGAAGGTTTCGCAAGCGACCCGCAGCACCATGCGCAGCAGCGAGGCGCCGCGCCGGCGCGCCCTGGCTTCGCGCATCAGTCCCTTGGGCGGCCAGCGCGCGTCGAGGTTGGCAAGCGAAGCCGCGTTCAGGGCTTCGACGCCGGCAATTTCAGCCAGCCGCGCGTGCAGCACGCCGTGATCGGCGCCGCGCACCACCAGCGACACCATCTTGCCGTGGGAGGAACGCAACGGCGTCCAGCGGCAGGACAGGCCGGTAAGGTCAGGAGCTTCGTGTTCATCGTCCATCGCGCCGATCAGGGCGAGATCGCGCAAGGAATCGTCACCACGGTCCTTGATGGCGCGTTCCAGCCGGTCAACGCCGTCGCCCAGGAACACCGCGTAGGCGTTGCCCGGCGAGGGCTCGTAGCGGCCCACCAGCACCGCGAGCTTGCGCTCCGAAAGCGCCGCCACGCTCACCAGACCGACGCGCAGGTTCAGTTTGAACTCGCGCGCCGCCAGGCTCCGGGTCTGGGCCAGGGCCCGGCGCGCGCCATCGGCGAATTCCGGCGGCACCAGGGCCACGGCGCCGTCGCCGCCGAACTGGTAGGGGATATCGCCGCACAGGTTGTTGAGGGCCGCGATCATGGCGGCGGCGGCGAAATTGACGTCGGAATGGTTGCCGGCCTGCACCGCGGCCGTGGACCCCTGGATATCGGAGACCGCGATCAGCCAATCCGCGGGGGCCTGGGCGTAGCGGGTAGGGTCGAACACCTCGCTTGGCGTCCTTATAGGAGGCAGGTTTTGATAGAAATGCCCGGCTTGATTGTTGTTTTTGTCCATGCTCTCCCTAGGCGGTAGTGATGGAGACCAAATTCCCAACCCGGATTCTGATATATCCTAGCACCATGTCTGCCCGCTTCGCTCTTATCCCCGCTCTCATCATCGCGATGGGCGTGACGGGGCCGGTTGTGGCCGCGGCTCCCGTGATCGCGCCGGAGACGGTCGCGCCCGAGTCCGCCACGCACGCCGTGGTGGCCGGCATCGAGGACCGCTGGGTCGACATCCGCTACGTCATGACCGACACCTCCGCGCGGCTGGCGGCGGCGCGCGCCTTGCGCAAGGAAACCGCGACGCTGGTGGCCGAAGACCCGGCCAACCTCGAGATCAAGTTCTGGCACGCCATGGTGCTGCTGCTGGAGGCCGAATACAAACGCGATCTCGGATCCCTGCAGGTGGTGCGCGAGGCCAAACGCCTGTTCGAGGAAATCGAAGCCGAGAATACCGGTCTGTATGACGGGCGCATCCATACCGGTCTCGCCATGCTTTATTCCGGCGTGCCGTCCTGGCCGGTCGCTTTCGGCGACGACGGCAAAGCCGAGGCGCACTTCAAACAGGCGCTCGAGATCAATCCCGCCGGCCAGGAAGCCAACTATCTCTACGCCGATTATTTGCGCGGCAAGAAGAAACACGCCGAGGCGATCCGCTACTTCGAAACCGCGCTGCATGCGCCGGTTCGCGTGCGTGCCGAGGAATTCCGCCGCAAGGAGATCGAACACGATCTCGCGGCGACGAAGGCCGAGTTCAAACCCTAAAGGTCAATCGGCGCGGCTGGCTTTGTACGCCGCGAGCATGCGCGCGAAGCCGTCCAGCATCTGCGTGCGGATCTCCGGCTTGTTCTCCAGATGCGACAGCAGCAGTGCGGCGGCCTCAAGGGTGGAGAGGCTGTCGCGGCGCGGCTCCTTGCGCAGCTTGCCGTAGAGCGACGGCTGCTTCGGGTTCAGCGCCACGCGGCGCAGTTTCAGCATCCAGGCGTTCCGCCACCACAGGGCCTTGGCCTGGGACCAGGTGCCGTCCAGCACCACCACGCCCTCAAGCCCTTC
>CANJOI010000051.1 GCA_947475365.1 Fidelibacterota bacterium
GAGCATGTCGTGGTGGCGTCCGTCGGAATGCAGATGCGTGGACAGCACGCCGCGATCATCTGAGGTGCCCTTGCCGTCCTCGGCCTTGAGCACCACGGCGCCCGCGCCGTCGCCGAACAGCACGCAGGTGGTGCGGTCTTTCCAATCGAGGATGCGCGAGAATACTTCCGCGCCGATCAGCAGCACCGTGTTCGCCTGCCCGGCCTTGATGAAATTATCCGCGGTGGCGAGGCCATACACGAACCCCGAGCACACCGCCTGGATATCGAATGACGGAATCCCCGGCCGCGCCAAGGCAGCCTGCACCCGGGCCGCGGTCGCGGGAAACGTCTGATCCGGCGTGGCGGTGGCCACAATGATCAGGTCGATATCCGTGCCCGCAACGCCCGCGGCCGCCAGGGCCTTGGTGGCGGCGGCGATGGCGAGGTCGGAGGTCTTTTCGCCGTCGGCGGCAATATGGCGCTGGCGGATGCCGCTGCGCTCGACGATCCATTCGTCGGAGGTGTCGACCATCTTCGCGAGGTCGTGGTTGGAGAGAATTCTGTCCGGAAGGTAAGAGCCGGTGCCGGCGATAACGGAACGGCGCATCGGATTAGGACCCGGCCTGCTGTGCCGCGGCCTGCTCGGCCTGTTCGGCCTTGATGCGCGCGAGGTCTTCGCCGATGCGCGTATTGAGATCGCGCTCCACCATATCCACCGCGACCCCGATGGCATTGGAAAAACCCCAGGCGTCGGTGCCGCCGTGACTTTTGACGACGATGCCGTTCAATCCCACCAGGAGCGCGCCGTTGTAGCGCCGGGGATCGGTGCGCGCCATGACTTGCGACAGCACGGGCTTCGCGAACAGCATACCGATCTGGGCGAGGATCGAGCTCTTGATCGCGGCTTTTAGGAAGCTGGAATAGAGCTTAGCGGTGCCTTCCATGGTCTTGAGGGCCACGTTGCCGGTGAAGCCGTCGGTCACCACCACGTCCACGGCGCCCTGCAGGATGCCGTCGCCTTCGATGAAGCCCTTGAATTCGATGTCGAGGTGCGCGTCACGCAGGATCTGGGCGGCTTCGCGGAGAGTCTCCGTGCCCTTCAGATCCTCGGAGCCGATATTGAGCAGGCCGACGCTGGGGCGCGCGAGGCCGAGCATGGCGCGCGAGAAGCACTCGCCCATCACGGCGAATTCCACCAGGTTGCGCGCATCGCATTGCGCATTGGCGCCGAGGTCGAGCATGGCGCTCTCCCCGACTTTGGTCGGCAGCAGACAGCAGATCGCGGGGCGATGCACACCCGGCAGGGTGCGCATGATCAGCACGGCCATGGCCATGAGCGCGCCGGTATTGCCGGCCGACACGACGCCGGCGGCCTCGCCCGCCTTCACCGCCTCGATCGCCTTCCACAGGCTGGTCTGGCGGCCGGAGCGGATGACCTGGCTGGGTTTGTCGTCGTTGGTCACCACCTCGGTGGTGTGAACGACCGTGCAGCAATCCTTGAGGCCGGGTTCGGCGGCGAGCAGCGGGCTGATCTGGCGTTCGTCGCCGTGGAGCTGGAAGCGCACGTTGGGATAGCGGACGTGGGCGAGCGCGGCGCCCTTGACCACGATCGCGGGCGCGGCGTCGCCGCCCATCGCGTCTAGAGACAAGGTAAAGGCCGCGCTCACGGTGCTCCCCAAACCTGGTGCGTCACAACCAGCTGCGCAACATTGAACGACCGCCCGGCTATCGTGCCAGGGCGCGTCTCATTCATATCAAAGTATATGCGTGGGCCAGTTAGGCCACAGCGTCGGACTGGGCGACCACTTCGCGGCCATCGTAATAGCCGCAGGAGCCGCACACATGGTGGGGCCGCTTGGTTTCGCCGCAGTTCGGGCATTCCTGGTGCGCCGGCGACTTGAGGGCGTGATGCGAGCGACGCATGTCACGGCGCGACTTGGAGACTTTCTTTTTAGGAACCGCCATCGTGGTGTTCTTTCGTATTGAGCCGCTTGGATAGCGGGAGGTGGCCTCGGCCGTAACGGCCCGGCCGGAAAGCGGGACTAGATAGCGAAAAACCACTGCCCGCGCAAGCGAAAGGCCAGAGGCCTCCCTGCCCGCCGCCGGGGCTAAATCGGTTGTGTTTTCTTGAGCTTGGCCAGTGCCGCGAAGGGCCCGGCGGGCTCCGGCGCGAGGATATCCGAAGCTTTCAGGCCCGCCTTGGCCGGGTCGAATGCTACCCCAGGGGCCCGGGGGTACGGGTCCAGCACTAGGGCAACCTGGGTGATGGCCAGCTCGGCGAGGTCGATTCGACCGTCCTCCGACACCTCGGGCGGGTCTTCGCCCTCCAGCCCGACGATTTCCTCTTCTTCGGCATCCTTGTGCTTCTTGCGGCCCAGCCGCTCAGCCGCCACGAACGTGGTTTCGATGTCCTCGTCGATGTGCGCGGGCACGGGCGCCAGGGACACCACACAGGCCTGGACCAGGTCGGCGTGGACCTTACCTGTCACCCGCACGATTCCGCCTGCGCCCATCCTGGCGTCGAAGCTTCCCTTCAGCGCCTTGACCTCGAGCACGTCGAGGCGGCGCGCGATGGCGGCACATGCGGCGGGCGGCGCCGCGACCTCGTAATGGCCGCCCGCGGTCGGAATCCGGTCGATCTCGATGGCGAAGGAGAATTCCGAGGATGTCACGCCACCGCCACCTTCAGATCAACCTGCCCGGCGACGAGGTCCGCGGCATTTTGCGCGGCGATATGGCGATCGGCGCGCAGAAGGTAGGCCTGCATGGCCTTCAGCACCGCGGCCGGCGGCGGCGCCTTGCGATAGACATTGGCAAGCAGCGCCTGTTCCAGGGCGGTGCTGGCGGAATCCGCGATCACCGCATCCAGGCCCTTCTCGGCGCTCTCGGCGCGGCCATAGAACGCCTGGGCCATGCGCTTGATATGCTTGCCGACGCTCATGTCACCCACGCCGCTCTCACGCAACGACTGGTCCATGTCCTTGAACATCAGATCGAACAGTTCCTGGCCCCGGCGCTCGGCCGCATCGCCCTGGCCGCGCAGGCGGCGCAGCACCAGCATGGCGTGCAGCACGATCATGTCGAACCGGCCATCGACCGTGTCCGGCACGCCCAACGCCGCATAGAACATCGGGTGCCGGGCTTGCTCGATGATGCGGCTGTACAGCTCGTGCACGGCCGGATCGGTTTTCTTGAATAAACCCGCGAACATAGTGGAATTTTCCGGACATCACTGAGACAGGGTTGCAGCGGCCGGGAAGTGTGACGCAAGCCCCCGGTTTCATTACATAATGGGGGCTGGGCTTCCCGCCCCGGCTGATATAATACGTCTCTCCATGAACACCAAGAGCATCGCCCTTCTCCTGGCCCTCGCACTGCCTTTGACAGGCTGCGTCAAGGATGTGGAGCAGCGCGGCAACTTCCTGAAGCCCGAGATGCTGGCCCAATTGGCGCCGGGCGAGCAGACCCGCGTCGATGTGCAGAACCTGTTGGGTACGCCGTCCACCACGGCGGTGTTCGACGGTGACACCTGGTACTACATCAGCGCCCACACCACCCAGTACGCCTTCTATCCCAACCACGAGTTTGATCGCACCATCTATGCGGTCAGCTTCGACGAGCGAGGGATCCTCAAGGACGTTCGCAAGCTGGATCTCGAGGACGGCCGCAATGTGGCGGTCGCCGCCCGCGAGACGCCCACCAAGGGCCGCGAGTACAGCTTCCTGGAGCAGTTGGTCGGCAATCTGGGCCGCATCACCACCGGCGGCCCGAAACGTCCCTAAGCCGGCGCCCCTCATTCCGGAGGCCCCTATGATCGTGAGAACCTGGCGCGGGCGTACCACCTCCGCCTGGGCGGATGCCTATCCGCGCCACTTCCATCACACCGTCATGGCGGAGTTGAAAGCGATCCCCGGATTCCTCGGCGCCGACCTTCTCAAGGAGGAGAAGGACGGACAGGTGGAATACTTCGTGCTGACGCGGTGGGCGTCACGTGAGGCCATCAAGGCCTTCGCCGGCGACGATTATGAACAGGCCGTGGTGGAACCCGAAGCCGTGGCGGCGCTCGATGACTTTGATAGGACCGTGAGGCACTACGAGACCGTAGAGCCGTAACGCCCTTCCTAAGCAAAAACGCCCCGGAGAACCTCCGGGGCGTTTTTCTTTTAGCCTTCCGCGATTTTACTTCGCGTGAGCCGACAGCACCGCCAGCAGCAAGAGCGCCACGATGTTGGTGATCTTGATCATCGGGTTCACGGCGGGGCCCGCCGTGTCCTTGTACGGATCGCCGACGGTGTCGCCGGTCACCGCGGCCTTATGGGCTTCGGAGCCCTTGCCGCCGTGGTGGCCGTCCTCGATGTACTTCTTGGCGTTATCCCAGGCGCCGCCGCCGGAGGTCATGGAGATGGCGACGAACAGGCCGGTGACGATGGTGCCGAGCAGCATGGCGCCCAGGGCGGTGAAGGCTTCCGCCTGCCCCGCCACCAGGTAGATCACCGCGTAGAACACGATCGGCGACAGCAGCGGCAGCAGCGAGGGCGCGATCATTTCGCGGATCGCGGCCTTGGTCAGCATGTCGACGGCGCGGCCGTAATCGGGCTTGCCGGTGCCTTCCATGATGCCGGGGATTTCCTTGAACTGACGGCGCACTTCGTTCACCACCGCGCCCGCGGCGCGGCCCACCGCCTGCATGCCCATCGCCCCGAACAGATAGGGCAGCAGGCCGCCGACGAACAGACCGACCACCACATACGGGTTGTCGAGCTTGAACTCGATGGTGAGGTTGGAGAAGAAGTGCTTCAGGTCCTCGGTATAAGCCGCGAACAGCACGAGAGCGGCGAGACCGGCGGAACCGATCGCGTAGCCCTTGGTCACCGCCTTGGTGGTGTTGCCGACGGCGTCCAACGCATCGGTGATGACGCGCACTTCCTTCGGCAGATGCGACATTTCGGCGATGCCGCCGGCGTTGTCGGTCACCGGGCCGTAGGCGTCGAGCGCCACGACGATGCCGGCCAGCGCCAGCATGGTGGTCGCCGCCACCGCGAGGCCGAACACGCCGGCCGCGGTGTAGGCGACAATGATGGCGGCCGAGATCACCAGCACCGGCAGGGCGCAGGCTTCCATCGAGATGGCGAGCCCCTGGATGATGTTGGTGCCGTGGCCGGTGGTCGAGGCCTGGGCCACGCTGCGCACCGGACGGAAGCCCGTGCCGGTGTAGTACTCGGTGATCCACACGATCAGGCCGGTGAGCACCAGGCCGGTCATGGCGCAGGTGATCAGGTTGCCCGCCGAGATGACCCGTCCGTCGTTCATGATCAGGCCGGTGTCGAAGAACTTCAGCGTGATGCCGACAATGATGATCCCCGACAGCACGGCGGTGACCACGAAACCGCGGTAGAGCGCGGCCATGATCTTGCCGCTGGCGCCGATGCCGGAGAAGAAGGTGCCGATCACCGAAGCGATGATGCAAACGCCGCTGACCACGAGAGGATACAGCATGGCGCGCGCGCTTTCGTCGCCGGCGAAGTAGATCACGCCCAGATACATGGTGGCGACGATGGTGACGGCGTAGGTTTCAAAGAGGTCGGCGGCCATGCCGGCGCAATCGCCGACGTTGTCGCCCACGTTGTCGGCGATCACGGCCGGGTTACGCGGGTCATCCTCGGGGATACCGGCTTCGACCTTGCCCACCAGGTCGGCGCCGACGGCGGCGCCCGTGGTGAAGATACCGCCGCCGAGACGGGCGAAAATGGAGATCAGCGACGCGCCGAACGACAGCGCGATCAGGCCGTCAATCAGCGCGCGCTGTTCGACGCCCGCATTGCGCAGCGCGATGTAATAGCCGGTGATGCCGAGCAGACCGAAGCCCACCACCAGAAGGCCCGTGACGGCGCCCGACTGGAAGGCAACCGCGTGGGCGGCTTTAAGGCCGCTGTCCTTGGCCGCGGCGGCGGTGCGGACGTTGGCGCGCACCGATACGTTCATGCCGACATAGCCGGCGGCGCCCGAAAGCACCGCGCCGATCACGAAGCCGCCCGCTGAGATGAGACCCAGGGTCGCGGCCAGGATGATCGCCACAACCACGCCGGCGATGGCGATGGTGGTGTACTGACGATTGAGGTAAGCGGCCGCTCCTTCCTGGATCGCGCCCGCGATTTCTTGCATCCGCTCGGTACCGGCGGGCTTCGCCAGGATCTGACGGACGCCGTAAATACCGTAAAGAACCGCCAGCACACCGCAGGCGATCACCAGTAATTCTAGAGAGCTCATGCTTACCCCGTAGGTCGTGAGTTGCAGTGCAATCGCCCGGAAGTAGCGAAAACAGCAATTAGCTCAAAAACTTACAGATTATCCCGCCATCCCCCGGAAACGCGCGGGAGAGTGCCAGAACAGCCCCTGAGACGCAATGTTGAATAGAGAAATGGCCCGTTAACGGGCCCCCGGCCGGCTACCGCCCGCCGCTTTGCTCGAAGACATTGATCAAAAGCACGTCCTGGACGTCCGCGCCGTAAACCTTTTTGGCGTGGGCCAGCAGTTTGTCTTTGAGAAGTTTTAGGTCCAGCGTCTGATGGTCGAGGAAATAGACCTGGAAGAACGGCACGAAGTCGCCGATCACCTCATTCAAGAAAAGGTTCATTTTTCCCTCGATGACGGCCTTGGCGCCGGGCGTGGCCGCGACGATGCGTCCGACGACGTAGACGCGCTTCTTCACCTGGCCATCCATCAGCACCGGGATGATCAGGTCGTGGCTGAACTTGATCTGCGTGTAGTTGGTCAGCGGGGGCTGGAACTTCTTCTTGTCCGCCGCCGCCGCCGCTTTCTCCGCGGCGGACATCTCCACCTGCGGCGGCGCGAACGGGTTCTTGACGATGCCCAACATGATCAAAGCGCCCGCGCCCGCGCCGGCCACCAGGATCAAGATCAGAACAATGACGATAATGCGCTTCACAGGGGCATGACACGGAAAGGCTGCGGACGGGGGGCAGTCTACTCCCGCCGGAACTCCCTCGGCCACCCTCACGTTGCCGAGGGGCTGGCGGGGTGACCGGCTAACGGTGCCGGTAGCCGCGTGACGCCAGCACCACCGGCACGCCGTTCGCCATGACTGTGACGCCGGCGCCGGCCGTGACTTTGCCGATGGCGGTGAGCGGCACGTCCGTCGCGGCGCGGCCGGCATCCACACCGTCCGGCGCGGTAAAGGCGATCTCATAGTCATCGCCGCCGGCGAGAATTTTTTCCCAGAGGCGCGGATCGTTGGTCACCGCCTTGCGCGCCACCGCTGACAGCGGCACGGCGTCGCGGTCGATGGCGATGGCGGCATTCGAGGCGGCCGCCATATGGCCGAGGTCCGCCACCAGCCCGTCGGAGATATCGAGCGCCGCCCCGGCGATGCCGCGCAGGGCAACACCCGCGGCGCAGCGCGGACGTGGAAGATGATAGCGGTCCGTCAACGCCGCCCGCTCCGCGCGCGGCAGGAGCAAATCGCCGGCGAGACATGCAAGCCCCAGGGCGCTGTCCCCGATCGTGCCCGTGACATACACCGTGTCACCCGGCTTCGCGCCCGACCGCAGCAGCGCCGCGCCTGCCGGAACCTCGCCCAAGGCGGTGATTGTGATGGTCACCGGACCCGGGCTCATGGTGGTGTCGCCGCCGAGAAGCGGCGCGCCGTATGCAAGGATATCCTGCTTGAGTCCTTGCGCATAAAGCTCCAGCCACGCGTCGGTGACACCGCGATTCAAGGTCAGCGCATGCAGGAAGCCGATGGGCTTCGCGCCCTTGGCTGCCAGGTCAGAGAGGTTGACCCGGAGCGCCTTTTTCGCGATCAGGTCGGCGGCATCGTCCTCACGGAAGTGCACGCCGGCAATCACGGTGTCGCTGGTGACCACCAGTTCACAGCCCGGCGACGGCGTCACCAGCGCCGCATCATCCCTGAGCCCGAGAGCGCCGGGCGCCGCCAGGGGCGCGAAGAAGCGCGCGATGAGGTCGAATTCACCTGACCGCGTTGCTTCTTTCGTCGAAGAGGACATGTCAGGTCCCGAAGCGGCCGAGCGCCTTGCCGATACGGTCCAGCACGGCGTTGACCATGCGCGGTTCCGCGCCGGGATAGAATGCATGCGCGACGTCGATGAATTCATTGACGGTCACGCTGGCGGGAATATCGGTACGGGTCAGAAACTCGGCGACCCCGGCGCGCAGGATCGCGCGCAGGATCATCTCGAGGCGTTCCATCGGCCATTCCTTCGAGAGGCTCTCGCGGATCATGCCGTCGATCTCGGCTTCGCGTTCCTGCACGCAGCGGATCAGGCCGATGAACAATTCGCTGTCGAGTTCGGCCAGCGCCACCACGGATTCCTGGGCCGTGTCGGCGTCCACGACCACGGCGAGCGAACCCACCTTCCCCATCAGGAAGTCCTTGATCACGGCGTCAGGCTCATTGCCCGAGGCCTCGATCTGGTACAGCGCCTGGGCGGCGGCGAGGCGCGCGGACGTGCGCCCCTGTTGATCAACGGGGTCGCGCGGTTCAGGTGAAGACGGTTCAGCCGTCATGGCAAAACAAACTTTCTTGCAAATTCTCGGGAGAAAAAATTAAAGCCCGAATTCCTGCTTGAGCGCGATCATGCGCAAGCAGGCCTTGGCGGCGCGTCCGCCGGCGTCGCCGCGCGCGGGGTCCGCGCGGTGCTGCGCCAGTTCCCAGGTCGGCACCGTCAGGATGCCGTTGCCGCAGGGAACCGAGAAATCCAGCGCCACGCGCTGCACGCCGTTCATGGACTCGTGGCACACATGCTCGTAGTGATCGGTCTCGCCTTTGACCGCGCAGCCCAGAACGACGACGCCGTCGTAACGCTGACCGCCATTGCGCGTGGGATGGAAGGCGAAGGACACCGCCGCCGGCAGTTCAAGAATACCGGGCACGGTGATGGTCTCGATCTTCGCGGAAGCCTCCTCAAGCACGCGCACGGCGCCCCGCAGCAGATCGTCGGCGATCTCGTCGTAGAACCGCGCCTCGATGACAAGGATGTTGGGGGCTTGGGACATGGGCTCGTTATGTCACTGCTGCTGGGGCGCGGCAACCGGGTTTTCACCGTGATTTTCAATCACATGCCAGTTATGTGCTGCCGCGCGGTACGTCGGCCCGGACGCGTGAGCGTGCACGGGTTCGGAACCACGCACCAGCCGGGCGCCGAGGACATACCCGTTTATCCGCGCGACACCTTTGTCCGGCATCGGGTGTCCGGCATCGGGATTCAACGCGCATGGCCGCGGTGTTGTTCGCGGCAGGCAAAAGCGCGCGGTTTTTCAATTGCTTAATGCAAGCACGCTTGAACTGCCGCGCAGCGCGTGGAAATCTCGCGGCCATACTCCGATCTCAAGGACCAGGACCATGACGCGGGCTGTGTGGGCGCTTCTTTTACTGTGTGCGTGGGCCGCGCCGGTTCACGCCGCCGTCACCCTTATCAAGGGAACAGTGGTGACCCCGGACAAGGTGATCGCGAACGGATGGATCGCCATCGACCAGGACCGCATCCTCTCCATCACCGCGGCAAAGCCGCTCGTGGATGCGGCGCATATTCTTGAAACCACGGACATCATCTTTCCCGGCTTCGTCGATCTGCACAACCACCCGCTCTACAATATCTACCCGCGCTGGACGCCGCCGCACGCCTATCACAGCCGTTATGAATGGCGCAGCGACGAGGCCTATCTGAAGGCCATCGCCAATCCGCACCGCCCGCTGGCGCCGGCGCACTTCTGCGATATCGACCGCTTCGTGGAACTTAAGGAACTGCTGGGCGGCACCACCACCATGGTCGGCATCTCCCAGCCGCGCGACACCGACATCTCCTGCATCGCCGGGCTCGCGCGCAATCTCGACTGGTTCTCCGGCTTCAACGGCACAAAGGTCGGGCCCGAGAAAGTCGTGACCGTGCTGGGCGTGCAGCCGGACGACATGAAATACGCGCCCGCCGGCTTGGCGGACTCCTTGAAAAAAGGCGATACCGACCTGCTGGTGATCCACATCGCCGAGGGTCAGCGCGGCGATCCCCGGACCCAGGGCGAATTCGCGGCGCTGGAACAGCAGGGCTGGCTCACCAACCGCACCGCCGTGATCCACGGCGTGGCGTTGACCCGCGCCGAATTCGCCAGGATGCATGCGGCGGGGGCCACGCTGGTGTGGTCACCGCGCAGCAACATGGAACTCTATAAGGAAACCGCCAATGTCGCGGACGCAGCGGCGGAGAAGGTCGCCATCGCCCTCGCCCAGGACTGGTCGCCCACCGGCAGCACCAACATGCTGGCGGAGCTGAAGTTCGCAAAGCAGGTGAGCGACAGCCAGTTCAAAGGCGTGTTCACCGCCAAGCAGCTGTTTGAGATGGCCAGCGCCGTGCCGGCCAAGGCCGCGCGCATCGACGACAAGGTCGGGACGCTGAAGCCCGGTCTCTACGCCGACCTGTTCCTGCTGCGCGGAGATGCGAAAACGCCCTATGACGCCGTGGTGAAGGCCTCGCCCGGCGACGTGACCTTGACCCTGGTGAACGGCGTGCCCGTCAGCGGCGACAGCAAGTACCTGGCGACACTCGGCGTCACGCAGGTGGAAGAAACGACCCTGTGCCAGGCCAAGGTGGCGATCAATACCGCCGCCGCGGGCGGGAGCTTCTCCGAAACCCAGGCGCGTCTCGGCAAGGCCATGACCGAGCAGGGCGTGAGTCTCGCCCCCGTGGCCGAGTGCCATTGAACCCGTCATGAGCCAGCTGACCGAAATCGGGCGTGTCGCGCGCATTCATCGCTACCCGGTCAAATCCATGCGCGGGGAATCCCTGTCCCGGATCGCGCTTACCTGGACCGGTTTCGATGGCGACCGGCAATACGCCTTCCACACGCCCGCCGCCCCGTCCCGCTTCCCGTGGTTCACCGCGCGCATCCACGCCGAGATGGTGCTTTACACGGCGCGCTACGGCGCCGACGACACCAAGACCGCGCCGCTCACGGTCACGGCGCCCGGCGGCGCCGCATTCGACATCGCCGCGCCGGAACTGATCGCCCGCTTCTCGGCCGCCGCGGGAACAGAGGTCGGCATGATCCGGCTGGGGCGCGGCTGTCATGACACGCTGCCCGTCTCCATCATCGGCCAAGGCACCCTCGACGTCGTGAGCGCGGCCCACGGCGCGGCGGTGAACATGGACCGCTTCCGGCCCAACATCGTCATCGACACCGGCCGGGAACAGGAGTGGCTGGGCAGGACGTTGGTGTTCGGCAACGCCGCGACCGGCGTGCGGCTGAATATCAGCAAGCCGATCCAGCGCTGCTCCTTCATCACCGTCGATCCGGAAACCGCGGCCCGCGACGCCACCCTGATGCGCACGGTCGTGGAGCGATTCAACAACGAGATCGGCGTCTACGGCGTGCCGGAACGCCTGGGCGACCTCGCGCCCGGCATGACGGTGTGGCTGGCATGAGCAAAGCCTTCACCAAGGAAACCGAGACCGAGGAAGACCCCGACGACGCGCCGGACCAACTGCCCACGGGAACGAAAAACTACATTCGCCCGCGCGGCTTCGCGCGCCTGGAGGAGGAACTGCACCAGCTGAGCCGCGTGGAACGGCCCAAGGTGGTGGAGATCGTGTCCTGGGCCGCCGGCAACGGCGACCGCTCGGAGAACGGCGACTATATCTACGGCAAAAAGAGGCTGCGCGAGATCGACCGCCGTATCCGCTATCTGATCAAGCGCCACGAGAGCGCCCATGTGGTCGATCCCGCGCTGCAGAAGAACCATGCGCAAGTCTTCTTCGGCGCCACCGTCACCTACATCGACCACCATGACGCCGAACGCACCATCACCATCGTCGGCGTCGATGAGGCCGACACCGACAATGGGCTCGTGAGCTGGGTGTCGCCGGTGGCGCGGGCGTTGCTCAAGGCGCGCGTGGGCGATACGGTTAAGGTCCACACCCCTTCCGGTGACGAGGAGATCGAGGTTTTGGCCATACGGTATGGCGCCGGCCCGGAGACCACCTGAAACATGAGTAGCTCCGCCGACGCACTTGAGCGGCTCTACGACCAGGCTGTGACCTTGTACCAGCAAGGCGATTTCCCCGCTGCGTCCGCCGCCTTCACCACGATGCTGCAGCAGGCGCCGCGCTTCGCGCCCGCCCACAATGGCCTGGGGCTGTGCCTGTACGCTACCGGCAGCACACGCACGGCCCTGGAGCATTTCGAGGCCGCCACCCGTTGCGATCAGTTCTTCGCGCCGGCTTACATCAACCGGGGCATGGCGCTGCGCGATCTGGGCCGCCTGCCCGAGGCGCTGGCCTGCCTCGAAAAGGCCGTGGCGCTCGATCCCCGCAACGCCAACGCTCACGGCAACCGCGGCATGATGCTGACGGAAATGCAGCAGCCGGCCGCCGCCAACGCCTGTTTCGACCGCTGCCTGCAGCTCAACCCGGACTATCCGGATGCTCCGGGCATGCGGCTGCTCAACAAAATCTATATCTGCGACTGGACCAACCTGGCCTACGACGTCGGCGATCTCCTGGAGCGGCTCGACCGCGGCCAACGCGCCGCACCGCCCTGGGCGCTGCTGGCGTTCACGGATTCGCTTGAGCTGAAGCGTAAGGTCTCAGAGCAATGGGGCCGCGGCAAACATGCCGAGAACCCGGTGCTCGGCCCGGTCAAAGCCTACACCGGCCATCAGCGCATCCGGCTGGGCTACTACTCGGCGGACTACCATCGCCACGCCACCGCCCATCTCATCGCCGAGCTGTTCGAACGCCATGACCGCGCGAAGTTCGAGGTGATCGCGTTCTCCTTCGGCGCCGACACGGGCGACGACATGCAACGGCGCATCGCCGCCGGCTGCACGCGCTATATCGATGTGCGCACGCGCAACGACCGCGAGGTGGCGCAGATGTCGCGAGACCTCGAGATCGATATCGCCATCGACCTCAAGGGGCTCACCCAGGAGAACCGTATCGGCATTTTCGCCCACCGCGCGGCGCCCATACAGGTGAGCTACCTGGGTTTCCCCGGCACCTTGGGCGTCTCCTATATGGATTACATCATCGCCGACGATGTGGTGATCCCGGAGAGCGCGCGGCCGCATTACACGGAAAAAGTGGTGAACCTGCCGGGCAGCTACCAGTGCAATGACCGCAAGCGCGCGGTGTCAGAGCGCGTTTTCACCCGCGCCGAGGCCGGCCTGCCCGAGACGGGCTTCGTGTTCTGCTGCTTCAACAACAACTTCAAGATCATGCCGGGCATCTTCGAGGTGTGGGCGCGGATCCTGAACGCCGTGCCCGGCAGCGTGTTGTGGCTGATCGAGGACAATCAGGCGGCGGTGGCCAACCTGAAGCGCAATGCGTCGGCGTTCGGCCTCGACCCGGAGCGCTTGGTGTTCGCGCCGCGCATCGCCCCCGACGAGCATCTGGCGCGCCACAAACTCGCCGACCTGTTCCTGGACACCCTGCCCTACAACGCCCACACCACCGCCAGTGATTCACTCTGGGTGGGCGTGCCGCTGGTGACCTGTCCCGGCGAGAGCTTCCCGGCCAGGGTCGCCGCCAGTCTGCTCACCGCCGTGGATATGCCCGAGCTCATCACACCGAACCTGCAGGAATACGAAGCGCTCGCCGTGGCGCTCGCGCGGGACCCGGCGCGCCTGGGCGCGCTGAAGGATAAGCTCGCCGCCACGCGCGCCACCGCGCCGCTATTCGACACCGACGCCTTCACCCGCAATATCGAAGCGGCCTATCTACGGATGCTCGCCGACCATCGCGGGACTCCGTGAGCGCGCAGCTCGCGGACACCGTAGAGCTGTTCCAGGCAGGAAACACCGCCGCGGCCGATCGCCCCGGCCCCGCCGTCCTCAAACGCGCCCTGCGTGCCGCAATGCTGGCCAGCCGCTTGTGTGACGGCCAGTCCCCGGCATCCGCCCCGGAAGAAGCGTTCTTCCGCATGGCCGCGGACTCTGCCAAGCTCTCCGGACCATGAACGCCACCGTACAGACCCCGGGCCTCGCCACCGGTCAGATGGGCGCGCTGACGCCGTCGCAGATCACCACGCTCGGCGCGCCGGCCCGCACCCAACTGGCCGCGCTTTCCACGACCGAGCTGCGGAACCTGGACACCCGCCAGATTTCCGCCCTGGGTGCCGCCGATATCGGCGCCTTTAGCACGACACAGATCGCCCACCTCACCATCACGCAAGTCAGGGCGCTGACCGCCACGGGCATCGCGGGGCTCAGTTTCAGCCAGATCGCGGCGCTGTCAGTCCATCAGGTCGCGGGCATGGGCGCCGGCCAGATCGCCGCCCTCAGCAGCCGCCAGATCGCGCAGTTCACAACCACCCAACTGGCGGCCCTGGGCGCGGCGCAGGTCAAGGAACTCTCCTCGGCGGCGATTGCCGCCCTCTCCACCGGACAGGTTCAGGGTCTTACACCCAGCGCTTTGCGAGGTCTCGGCAGCGCTCAGATCGCGGCCTTCACGGCCACCCAGATCCAGGCCATGTCCACCACCCAACTGAGCGTGATCGGCTGAGCCGATTAGGCCGCGAGAAAAATCGCCGCGACCGCCTCGATACCCGCCTGATCGTCCGCATCGAAGCGCGCCGGCACGGGGCTGTCGATATCCAGCACACCCGTTACCCGCCCATCCTTGATCAGCGGCACCACCAGTTCGGAGCGCGAGGCCGCGTCGCAGGCGATGTGTCCTGGAAACGCATGCACATCCTCCACCCGCACGGCCGCGCGGCGTTCAACGGCGGCGCCGCACACGCCTTTGCCCTTGGCGATGCGCACACAGGCGGGTTTGCCCTGAAACGGGCCGAGTACGAGTTCGTCGTTGTCTTTCAGGAAATAGAATCCCGCCCAGTTGATGTCCGGCATGTGCTGGAACAGGAGCGCCGCGGTGTTGGCGGCATTGGCGATCAGGTCGCGCTCGCCCGCGAGCAACCCGCGCAACTGGTCGCAGAGTTGCCGGTAGAACTCCGGCTTGGACGCGGCCGTGATGCGGTGCGCTTCAAAGCTCATGTCGTGGTCCTGCCGCGGGTGAAATGGGAAATGTCCGCGGGCAATCCCAACCAGGCATGATGGGTCTGCTCCCAGACCGAGCGTTGCGGCGGCGCGAAGCCCGGATCGGCGAAACCGCCCACCGCGATGCCGATGGAGTCCGGCTTACTGGCGGTGCTCCAGAACAAGGTTGTGCCGCAGGTGGTGCAGAAGTGCTGATGGAATTTTCCGCCCGCGGCGGTGTCGCGCACAAACTCCCGGCTTTCACCGGAGATCTTCACCCGGTCCTTGGGATAGTAGGCGCCCACGCCCAGCACAGACCCCGTGCGCCGCTGGCAATCGGTGCAGTGGCAGGCGACCACGGCGTCCGGTGCGCCCATGACCTCGGCCCGGAGCGCTCCACAATTGCAATGCGCGGTTTGGCCCATAGCCGCCAAACTCCTCTTTAGATTGTGGCTGAAGCTATTTTCTATCGCAGATGCCGTCAGAACAATGACATTCCGCAGCGTGGGCTTTTTGTCAATCGCGCCACCGCTCCGGACGTGTACAGTCGCGGCAGCTGTCGGGGGACAGGCGCGACCGCGAACAGCGGCTTTGGGGACATAGGCCAATTCAATCCGATCGGGCTCACCTCGAGCGCGCGCCTAAACAGGTCGTGTTCACCGGCGCGAATACATTTTTCACCACGCTGCGCGCGCGGGTGGACGAACATTTCGCCGGCGCCGACCGGCGCAACGATCCCCGCCTCTACCGTAAGGCCGCGATCATCGCGGTGTGGTTCATCGCATCCTACGCGCTGCTGCTGACTGCGGACTCCGCGGCGATCCGCGTGCTCGCCTGCGTCTCCTTCGCCATCGCCGCCGGAGCGCTGGGCTTCAACGTGTTCCATGACGCGGTGCACGGATCATTCTCGTCGAACCGGCGCACCAACATGATCCTCAGCCGCCTGGCCTGCGCGGTGCTCGGCACCGGGCGGTATTTCTGGTGGTACAAGCACAACGTCCTGCACCATCATTACACCAACATCTTCGAGTGGGATGACGACATAGAAACCCGCGGCTCCTTGCGCCTGTCCCCGCGCCAGCCGTGGGAGCCGAAATTCAAATACCAGCACTTCTGGTTCTATTTCGCCTACAGCTTCGCCACCATCGAGTGGCTGTTCGTCAAGGATTTCGTCCAGTACTTCTCGCTGCGCATCAATCCCTATCAGGCGATTCCGCGCATGTCGTCGGCCGAGAAGCTGGAATTCTGGAGCGCCAAGATATTCTACTTCACGCTGTTCGTTGGCCTGCCGTTCGCGCTGTTCCCGGTGTGGGAAGTGTTGACCGGCCTTCTGATCTTTCACGTGATCCTGAGTCTGGTGCTGACCCTGATCTTCAACCTGGCCCATTCCATCGAGAAAGCCGAGTTCCCGGCGCCCTGCGCCGAGACCGCCGCCATCGACGATGAATGGGCCGCGCACCAGATGCGCACCACCGTGAACTTCGCCACCGGCAACCGTGTGCTCAACTGGTTCTCGGGCGGGCTGAACTTCCAGATCGAGCACCACCTGTTCCCGCAGATGAGCCACAC
>CANJOI010000052.1 GCA_947475365.1 Fidelibacterota bacterium
GAGAGGTTTTCGAGACTGCCGCGGGGGGCAACGCGCGCCGCCACGAATTCCGCGGCATTGACCACGGTGTTGGCGGTGCCGGGCGCGGGGGAATCGGTACCCAGCTGGGGCGTGGGGGCTTTAGCCATTTAAGGTTGCTTCTTCCGGTGTGTGTTTACCTCGCGAGTCTGCACCATCCGATGGGGCTTGATCCAGGTTAATGAAGCCGGAGCGCCCTCCAAGGTACTGTGAGGTACAGATTCTTTTGGCAGGAAGACCGCTCATCACCACGCAAAAAGTGTCATGCCCGGCCTGCGGACGGCAGGGACGCGTGGTTTGGGAGCAGGCCCACAGGCCAAGCACCGCCGGCGCGCAATTCGAGGAATTGAGCGCGGGCTTTGTGACGGTGCAAACCAGCGCCAAGGAGGCCCCGCGCGTTCTCTGCGGCGCCTGCCGGATTTCCGCGAACACCGAATAAGCCCGATTATGCCGGCGCGCCGACGTCGTGCAGATACGCGCCGTTGAATTGGCCAAAGGCCATCAGCCGCCGTAGGTCCTCGACGGTGATGGAGCGCCGCTGCAATCCCACCAGCTTGCGCTCGCGCAAGCGGCCCAGCACGCGATTGATATGAACAGGCGACAACGCCGTGGCGTCGGCGAGGTCGACCTGGCTCAAGGGCAGGGTGCAGCTGTTGCTGCCGGGATCGTCCGGCGCGCACAGTCTGTGGCACAGCTCGCACAGCAGGTGCGCGACCCGTTTGTCGGCCGGGCGCCCGCCGATGTTGGCGGTCCAGGCGCGCAGGATGGTGGCCTCGGCCACCGCCAGCCGCCAGAAGGCACGGCTGATGCGGGGATGGCGCTCCATCACCTGCGCCAGCCGGTCGCGCGGAATGTAAGCGACACTGCATTGGGAGAGCGAGCAGATGCCGCTGTCGGGCAATACGGAATAGCCGTTGCACAGGTCACCCGGCACAATGAAGTCCGTGATCTGGCGGGTGCCGTCCTCGAGCATTTGATAGCGGCAGGCCAGCCCCGAGACGAACAGGTACGACCAGTCGCCCGGTTCCAGCATCACATTGCGGGCAGCGACCTTGCGGATATTTTGACAGACATCGACGATGGCCTGGCGGTCAGTCTTCGGCAGCTTCTCAAAGTTCTCAAGCTTGCGAACAAAACGGTTAGGCACAGTGTGCCCCTTGGTAAGGCACGCAACCAAATGTGGGACAGGCACAAGGCAGCCGGCACGCGCGCGCACGTACGCCGCCGCCAGACCGGACCGTGTTAGGAACCCCAGGAAAGGACTCTAACGCCTGAGTTTAACGCTTACATTCACTTGGATTAATGTCGGTGTTACTTACACAATCGCGGCGGGTTAGGCTGCGCTGAGCCTACGTGAACGCGCAGTAGCGCCAGCGGCTCTTCTTTAGGCGGATGGTTTTGAACGGCATCGGGAAGATCTTACTGCTGGGTTGGCTGCTGATCTGGCCGGGAGTCGCATGTGCCGCGGATCTCGCCGCCGCCACTGATGCGGTGGCCGCGACCCAGCCCGATACGGACGCCGAAGCGCGCGCCATGAGCGCCGTGATCGCGGCGGCGCGCGGGTCGACGCCTGCGGCTCCGGAGGACGCCGTCTCGAATGCCGTCGCGGCCGAAGCCGCGGCGAGCGCCGCCAGCACGCCCGCGGACTTCGCCGCCGCCGCCCATACCATGAGTCTCGCGGCGCGCGCGGCGCCCTGGGTCGCCGAGTACCACTTCAAGCGCGGCGGCTATCTCGCGAAGGCCAATCTCTCCGCCGCCGCTGCGCGCGCTTTCACGCTGTACCTGCAGGCCGCGCCGGCCGCGCGTGACGCGGGGCAAGTGCGCGCACTGATCGCAGCTCTGCGGCAACACCCGGAGCCCGCGGCGCGCAGCGCCGGCGCGGAATTTCGCGATTGTCCCAAGTGTCCCGAAATGGTGGTGATCCCGGCGGGCCGGTTCACCATGGGCAGTCCGGCCCAGGAAAAGGGGCGTTTCGATTCCGAGGGGCCGCAACACGCGGTGTCCTTGCGCGCCTTCGCTCTGGGGAAATATCCCGTGACCGAGGAGGAGTTCACGCTGTTCCTCGCGGCCACCGGCTATCAGCCGGCGCCCTGCAACCGCCTGCTCGACAAGACCTGGCGCTCGCCGGGCAATGGCGTGGTGTTCCCGCCGGGCCAAGCGGACCTGCCGCGCCAGCCCGCGGTATGCGTGAACTGGCACGATGTGCAGACGTATATCGCCTGGCTCAACAAAACCGTTCCCGCCGGTGCCGGCACCTACCGGTTGCCGAGCGAAGCGGAATGGGAATACGCGGCGCGCGCCGGCACGGCCACCGCGCGCTGGTGGGGTGAAGACCTCGGCAGCGGCAACGCCAACTGCCAGGGATGCGGCAGCCAGTGGGACAACACCTTGATCGCGCCGGTGGGCAGTTTCAAAGCCAATGCCTTCGGCCTCTACGACGTGCTCGGCAACACCTGGGAATGGCTGGCGGATTGCTGGAATGAGAATTATGCCGGCGCGCCCGGCGACGGCAGCGCCTGGACCAAGGGCGACTGTTCGCGGCGCGCCATGCGCGGCGGCTCGTGGAGCAACTTGCCGGCCTTCATCCGCTCCGCCGCCCGCAGCCGCGGCGACGTGGACGGCTCGGATTTCGACTATTCGAGTTATGTGGGTTTCCGGCTCGCCAAGTCCCTCAATTAATTGGCCGCATCGTGTTTCCCGAAAACCGGTTCCCCCTTTTCGGCACCATGCTTTAGCGCCGCGCCTCGCGCGTACTGAGGTCGATGATCATCTCGCCGGTGATGGCGAAGGTGCCGCGCGGGAATTGCAGCGGCGACGCCAGCAGCGCGGCGTTACGGGCGCTGATGGCCAGCGCGTGCATGACCTTATCCGGGCCGCCGTCGTTCACGGGCTCCGCCGACATCACACTGCCGTCGGCGGCAATCATCAGGCGCACACTCACCAGCACGTTGGGTGCGGACGGATCGATCTGCCAGCGGCGCTCGATCTGCACACGCAAGAAATCCTTGAGGCTGATGGTGCCGGTGCCGCCCATATCTTCGGTGTCCATGACGCCGACGCCGCCGGATCCGGAGGCCGGCGATGACGGGCCGCGATGGGCCGCCTCCGCGCCGCGCAGGAGATCGCCGAGCGTGGGTGCGGCGGCCTGTTGGGCGGCGGGGGCGGCATCGCCCTTTGCCGTGGGTGACACGGGCGGCGTTTCGGTACGCTGCGTGGGTGCCGGTTCGGACGCCGCCGCCGTCGGCGCATCGGCGCTTTGCGCCGCGTCCTTGCCGGACGCGGGGCTTTCAACCAGATCTATGATCAGCGCGATCATCGGCGGCGGCGCGAGGACAGGCGCGCTCGGCCACAGCAAAAGCAGCGCCAGCACCGCGCCGTGCAACACGAAAGAGCAGAGCAACGCCGGCGCACTGCCGCGCTTGCGCCACAGCCGGCGTGCTTTCACCTGAAGGCGCTTGAGCTTCATGATGCGAGTTTACGCGATCTTGGGGAGCTGAGTCAGACCGCACCTTCCGCGACGTGTGAACCCCAGATGCGCGGGCGCCCGCGCCGCGAAATTCCCCGTCTAAGGACAGTGGATTTCCGCAGCCGCGGGCGGCCTCTTGCGCGCGGACCGAGGTCCGCCGGGAGCAATTACGACGGCGTCCGTTCGAAAGTGGCGTCGATGGTCTGGCCGCTTGGAAGCTGGCAGCCGCCCATGCCGCCGCCGGGCATGCCGTAACTCGGGTTTCTCAAATCGAAGGTGCAGCGCATATGGGTGTTGTTGGGGCCTTCGAGATTGGCGACCACGCGCCCGCTGTAGGTGGTGACGAAGGTGGTCTGCGGGCCCCAATAGCCCCAACCACCCCAGCCGGCCCATCCGCGGTGACGTCCGAAGCCGCCGCCAAAGCCATAACCGAATCTACCGCCCCAGCGCGGGCCGCCGTAAGGCGGGCCCCAGCCGACCCACAGCGGGTCGAGGTCGGTGACCTCCGTATCGTGGGAAATCTGGAAATACCGGCCGCTATAGCTTTCGCCATTGCTGAGCTGGGCGGTCATGACGCCCGAGCGTCCGCCGTTGGACTGCCAGGTCATGTTGGCGCGCAGGTCGCCGGCGGGCGTGCTGGCGACACCGACACCGCTGGTGGGCGCGCAGGCCGCGAGGCTGGCGAAAGCCGCGCCCGCGATACCCATGTTCACTGCAGTCTTCATTTTCTTCATAACATCACCGTGGTGTTGAACGCGGAAAGGCGGAAACGGTTCGCATCGGCGTTTTATATAGGCGGAACGCAATCTCCTCGCATTTCCCGCGCCAGGTTAAAATCTCGAGAGAAATGATGACCACTCTATCGCCGGAGTATGGCCAATTTTCGGCACGCCCGCGCTAGGGTTTCCGCAGCGGCTTGCCGAATCCGACGCCTTTGGTGGTGAAGGTCTGGGTCTTGTGTTTGCGGCCAAAGCGTTTGCCCTCGCCGCCGGTGTTGCCGGTTCCCGCCGGCTGCCACGTCGGCACCAGCTGGTGTTTACCCGGACCAATCAAATCCGCGCGACCCATGCGCTTCAACGCGTCGCGCAGGATCGGCCAGTTCTCGGCATCGTGATACCGCAAAAAGGCTTTGTGCAGGCGCCGCTGCTTGAGGCCCTTGATGGCGCCGACGCGCTCCGACGCGCCGCGGCGCACCGGGCGCAAGGGATTCACGCCGGAGTGATACATGGCCGTGGAGATGGCCATGGGCGAGGGCAGGAAGGTCTGCACCTGGTCGGCGCGGTACTTATTCTTCTTCAGCCACAAGGCGAGGTTCATCATGTCCTCGTCGGTGGTGCCGGGATGGGCGGCGATGAAATACGGGATCAGGAAGTATTCCTTGCCGGCCTCGCGCGCCGCCTGGTCGAACAGCTGTTTGAAGCGGTCATAGGCGCCGATGCCGGGCTTCATCATCTTGGAGAGCGGTCCGGCCTCGGTGTGCTCCGGCGCGATCTTCAGATAGCCGCCGACATGGTGGGTCACCAGCTCCTTCACATAAGCCGGGCTCTTGACCGCGAGGTCGTAGCGCACGCCCGAGGCCACCATGATCTTCTTGATCCCCGGCAGGTCGCGCGCCTTGCGGTACAGCTGGATCAGGGAGTCATGGCTGGTGTTGAGGTTCGGGCAGATGTCTGGATAGACGCACGAAGGTTTGCGGCACAGGTTCTCGGTCTGTTTGTCCTTGCAGGCCATGCGGTACATGTTGGCGGTGGGCCCGCCGATGTCCGAGATGATGCCGGTGAATCCCGGCACCTTGTCGCGCACGGTCTCGATTTCCTTGAGGATCGATTCTTCCGACCGGCTCTGGATGATGCGGCCTTCGTGCTCCGTGATCGAGCAGAAGGAACAACCGCCGAAGCAGCCGCGCATGATGGTCACCGAGAACCGGATCATGTCCCAGGCCGGGATCTTGGCGTCGCCGTAAGACGGATGCGGCGCGCGCGCGTAAGGCAGGTCGTAGACCTGGTCCATCTCGGGTGTGGTCAGCGGGATCGGCGGCGGCGTCAGCCAGACGTCGCGGTCGCCGTGGCGCTGCACCAACGGCCGCGCATTGCCGGGGTTGCTCTCGCGATGGAGGATGCGGCTGGCGCGGGCATAAGACTCAGGGTCGGACTCCACTTGATCGAACGGCGGCAAGCGCACGACGCTGCGCTCGCCCGACGCGCGCGCGCCTTCGTCGCTGGCTTCGATGTCGCCGGCGATCACTTCGGTCCAGCCTTCGGGCAGGCCCGTCTTGATCAGCGCCACGCCGCGCAGGTCGTCCAAGTCCTGGGCCTTGGCGCCTTTGGCAATGCGGTGGGCCACTTCGACCACGGCGCGTTCGGCGTTGCCGTAGAGCAGGATGTCGGCCTTGGCGTCCACCAGGATCGAGCGGCGCACTTTGTCCGACCAGTAGTCGTAATGCGCGATGCGCCGCAGCGAGCTCTCGATACCGCCGAGCACGATCGGCACATCCTTGAAGGCTTCGCGGCAGCGCTGGGAATAGACGATCACCGCGCGGTCGGGGCGTTTGCCGCCTTCGCCGCCGGGGGTGTAGCTGTCGTTGTGGCGCAGGCGGCGGTCGGACGTGTAGCGGTTGACCATCGAATCCATGTTGCCGCCGGTGATGCCGAAGAACAGCTCGGGCTTACCAAGGGCGGCGAAGGGCTCGGCGCTCTGCCAGTCCGGCTGGGCGATGATGCCGACGCGGAAGCCTTGCGCTTCCAGCAGGCGGCCGATGATCGCCATGCCAAAGCTGGGGTGATCCACATAAGCGTCGCCGGTCACCAGGATGATGTCGCAGGCGTCCCAACCCAGCGCGTCCATCTCGGCGCGGCTCATGGGCAGGAAAGGGGCGGTGCCGAAGCGCTGCGCCCAGTATTTGCGATGGGAAAACAGCCCCTTCGGCGCCGGCGTCGCGGGCGCTTTGGTCTCCCGGAGCTGAGTTTGGGCGGCAGTCATAATGCGACCTTGTGGGGGAAGGCGGTCCAACAGTCAATTGCAGGCCATATTTGTGGTCTGCATCAAGGCTTTGCCACCCCTGCAGGATGAGGTGTTTGCCATCCTGAGCAAAGCTGGTAGCTAAACCGCCTCTCAGGCACCCCTCTTATATATATGTCCCTGCAAGCCTTCCTGGTTTCCACCGGCGTGGTCGCGGTCTCCGAGATCGGCGACAAGACCCAGCTGCTGGCTTTGCTGCTGGCGGCCCGGTTCAAGCGCCCCCTGCCGATCGTCGGCGGCATCATTGTCGCCACGTTGTTCAATCACGCCATCGCCGGCGCCCTCGGCGCCTGGCTGGGCACGGCGGTGAGTCCGGATATTTTGCGCTGGGTCCTGGGCCTGTTGTTCATCGCCATGGGCATCTGGGCCCTGATCCCCGACAAGCTGGATGACGCCAAGGTCGATGAAGCCGCCACCCTGTTCGGTATTTTCTGGATTACCACCGCCACATTCTTCCTGGCCGAGATGGGCGACAAGACCCAGCTGGCCACCGCCGCCCTGGCCGCGCGCTTTTCCGCCGTGGTGTCGGTGGTGGCGGGCACGACTCTGGGCATGCTGATCGCCGATGTGCCGGCGGTGTTCCTGGGACATATGTTCTCGGAACAGGCCAAGGGCTCGTGGGTGCGTTACGTGGCCGCGGCGATCTTCATCGCACTCGGCGTCGCGACTCTGGTGCCGGGTCTACTGCCGGCGTTCTAGAATTTCTTCCACGGTTGCGGCCAGCGCCAGCAGCGCATCGTCCTTACCGCCGATCATCGACAGCGACAGCCCGACCGGCGCGGTCCTGCGCGGCTGGCACGGCAGCGAGATGCCGCAGTGGCCCATGAAATTCCCCACCGTGGCGTTGCGCAGCAGCAAGGCATTGGTGGCGAGGAAGGCGTCCTGTTCCTGGACGGCGGCGATCAGCGGCGCGGTGATGGCCGTCGCCGGCATCAGATAGCCATCGAAACCCGCCAGGCGCTGCGCGACCGAGGCTTGGAGTTCGGCGCGCCGGCGCATGATCGCGGCGTAGGTTTCGGCAGGGATTCTGCCGCCCGCGAGGATCCGCGCGACGATGCGTGAATCGCATTCGGCTTCGTGGCCCGGCACGATGTGTTTCAAGAGCTGGTAGCCCTCGTACATCACCATGGTGCCGTTCTTGTGCAGCTCCGGGATTTCGTCGATCTCCGGCAATTCCAGCGGCGCCAGTTCCATTCCCGCATCGCTGAGCAGGTCGCAGGCGGCATCGACGGCGTGCGCCACCGCATCATCCAGGCTCTTGCGCACGTAATTGCTGATGACCGCGAGACGCGGACGGGCTGGCGCCTGGGAGCAGCCTGTGCCGGGTTGGTCGCGGATGACGTCGAACATCGCCGCGCAACCGGCGACGTTGCGCGCCAGAACGCCGATGGTGTCGACGCTGGCGGCCAGCGGATAGGTGCCCTCGTTGGTGACCGCGCCGAAGGTCGGCTTGAAGCCGGTGACGCCGCACAAAGCGGCGGGGATGCGCACCGAGCCGCCGGTGTCGCTGCCGATGGCCGCGGCCACGATCCCCAGCGCCACCGCCACCGCCGACCCTGAGGACGATCCCCCGGGGATACGGTCATCCATGAACGCGGGATTGCGCGGCGTGCCGTAGTGCGGGTTGCTGCCAACCGCCGCGAAGGCGAACTCGGTCATATTGGTGCGGCCGATATTGATGAAGCCCGCGGCGCGCAGGCGCGTGACGATGGGCGCGTCTTTTTGGGCCGGCGGATTCTTCGCCAGGAGCTTGGACCCCGCCGTGGTCACCTCACCGGCGATGTCGACATTGTCCTTGATACAGGTGGGCACGCCCCAATAGGGCGGGCGCCGAGACCCTGTGCGATACTGGGTATCGGCCGCGGCGGCTTCCTTCAAGGCGCGAGCATCGGCGCGTGACGTGAATACATGTTTGGCGCCGGGCTGGTCCGCCCGGCGCAAGGCGGATTCAACCGCGTCCCGCGCGCTGCCAGTTATCTTGAGCATCTACCGGAAATAGCAGGTTAGTAGTTTTTTCGCCAGATGAGGCCGAGGTCGGCGCCGGTTTGCGGCGTGGTGGTGGACTGGATCGCCAGCGACCGGCTCAGGCGCCATTCCACCACGATCTGATGCTGATTGGTGGTACCGACGCTCTGCTCGATGCCCACATAAATAGCGCTGGTGAGCTGATGGCCCAGCACCACCGCGTCGCCGCTCTTGCCGCCGAAGCCGACCACATCGATGCCGAAGGTCCGCCGCAACATGCCCGACAGCCCGCCCTGGGAAAGCCCGGCAAGGTCAGCTGCGGCGCTGGCCAGCTGGATCGACTCCAGCGGCCCCAATTGCGTGGCGCCTTTGCGGAACAGCAGCCGGGCCAGCACTTCGTCCTGTGGCAAGACCGGTGACGAGGACAACACGATCCGCGGCTGCGAGGCACGGCCCGAGATGGCGATGGTGGCGGTCACGTCGCCCGACTGGCGCGAGGCGCTCAAGGCCAGTTCGGGGTCGATCTTGCCGCCGCCGGTGAAGGTGATGGACCCCGTATTCAGATCGAAGGATCGTCCTAGGAACGTGAAACTGCCGCGCGCCAGGGTGAGCGTGCCGGAGAGGTTGGGTTCATCCAGGCCGCCGCGGGCTTTCAGCTCGCCGCGCCAGAAAGCTTCCAGGCCTTTGCCTTCGATGCGCAGCACGTCGTCGATCGCCAGCGTTATGTCCAATTGCACGGTCGACGGCTGGCCCGGCACTGGCGGCGCGCCGATGTCCTTGGCGCGCAGCAAGGGGATTTCCGGCACATAGCTGGCGCCCAGACGCATTTCGGAGCGCACGATCTGCAGCCGGCCGCTGAGGGTGCCGGCCAGCGCAGGGCCTTTGTAGGTGATATGCCCCGTGGCGGCGGCGGTGACGTCGTCACGGCGCAGGATGTGAAACGCGCTGAGGTCCCCGTTCGCATCCACCGACCAGCGGCCTTGCGCGCGATCCAATGTCATCGTGCCTTGCGCCGAGATGCGGCCGTTGCCGGTATCGTTGGCGGACAGCTTAATCGCCATGGCCGATCCGCTCGGGTTGGATTCACCGAGGGCCGTGACTTCGGCGTCGAGGCTTTGCAGCGCGGTGCCGGAGGACAGGTTCTCGTAGCGCGCCTTGCTGAGCTTCACGCCGCCCTTGACGATTGGGTGTTCCAAAGTGCCGGCGGTGTTGATGTTAACATCGGCGCGGCCCTCCATCATGTGTTGGTCAAGCGCGAGCAGATGCCACAGCGGTTTGACCTCGCCATGCCAGGTGAGCGACCCGGATACCGGCGCGTTCATGTCGAGCGCGAGCCGCGGCGCGGTGAGGTCGAGACGCGCCGGCACCTCGGCTTTCAGCACCGCGTCTTCGTCCGAAAGGCCGGTGGCGGTGCCGGCGAGGGCGACACGGCCCTGCCGCAAGGTGGCGGTGAGCTTGCCGCGAACATCCGCGCCGGCGTCCTTGGCGGCGTAGTGCGCGGCGAGGGCGAGGTCGGCATCGGCGGATGCGGCGGCGCCGGACAGCTTGAGCGTCGCGTTGAAGGCGGTCCGCGCCGCGCCGGGCAGGTCCGAGGTGTCGCCCAGTACGATATTTGTTGCGGCGGCCTCACCGGAAATGCGGCCGGCGCGTCGGTCGAGGGTGAACTGCGCGGTGGCCTCGCCGCCGCTCACCGCAACGCGGGTGGGTGTGAGGGAGATGGCCGCGGGCTCATAGGCAAGGCGTGTCGGCGCGAGAAGTTTGGCCGCGATATCGCCGTCCTGGAGCGCCAAGCGGCGCAGATCGATGGTGCCGCCGTTCCCCAACATCACGGTACCGGCTGTATCCAGCGAGAATTTGCGCGCGCCCGCGCCAGTGGCCTGGACTTCGACGGTCAGCGCCGAAAGCGCGCCATTTGCCGCGAGGGTGGCCTGCGCCAGGGGACGGCCGAGCACGACGCCGTCGGTGACCTTGGTGCGCAAAGTGAGTTTGGGCGCCCCCCAGGCATCGTCAACCACCGCCTGGGCGGAAAGGTAGTCCGCGGTGAGGATGTCGCCCTTCACCCGCGCGGCGGCGAGGTTGAGCGTGATGCGCTGGTTTTCTTTGGGGCCTTTGTTGGCTGTGAACGCCGCGGCGAGATCGCCGCCGCCGGCCAAGGGCACACCCAGGAAGGTGGTCAGGGGCATCAGGTCCCGCCCTTTGCCGGCCAGCGCACCGGTGATGATGCCTGTGTCGGTGTCCACCTTCAGCGCGCCTTGGAAGGGAATCGCCAGGGCGGTCAAACGCGTGGCTGAGCGCGTAAGCGTTGCCGGCGGTTCCTGGGCGAAATCGGAGGTCAGGGTCAAAGGCTGGCCCTGCCACACGCCGTCGACGCGCGCGGTGCCGTGCCACAGATCGCGCTCGCGCCCCGCGGCGAGTGTGGCGGTGGCGTCCGTGACCGGGGCGCCCGCCAAGGGGATTCCCGATGCGGTGGCCGTCACGTCCGCCTTCAAGGTGCTCAGTCCGCCAGTCAGGCGGCCTTCCACATGCAAAGGCGCGGGTAAGGCGGCCACGGCTCCGGCGGTGACATCGGCGGTGAGCGTGGTTGTTTGATGATCGAGCCCGCGCGCGCCGCGCGCCCAGGCGGTGGCGCCGCGGAACGTGGCTTTGCCGAATGACCCCGTGACGGCGGACAGGGCGAGGCGGCCATTCTCATAAACCGCCGGCGATGCGAAATGCAGTTTTCCAGTCGCCACGGGCGCCAGCGACATGCCGGGCGGCGCATTCTCCATGTCGGCGGTGACACGTCCGGCCATGGCGAAGGGAGCGAAGGTCAGACGATCCAGGGCGAGGTCGATTGTGGTGGTGGAGGCCGCATCGGCAAGACCGAGCAGGCGGCCGATTTTCCGCACTGTGAAGGCGCCGGTGACGCCGCTTAATGTCCCGGCGTTCGCGGCGCCCGACACTGTGGCGGTCGTGTCGCCGGCATTGACCGTGAACGCGGTGACGGTGAACTTTTGTCCCGCGGTCTCGCCGGCCAGGGACCAGGCCCCTTCATCGCTGATGACGCTGGCCAGCTCGGGCACGGCAGCCTTGAGACCTTGCGCGGCACCCTCGCCGCGCAAAGTGAGGCCGCGCTCCGCCGGCGTGATGGTGGCCCTGCCGGTGAAAGCGGCAAGGGACCGCCGCTCATCGGATACGTCGGTGATATTCAAAGACGCCGTGGCCTGCGGTGCGCTCAAGGTGCCGCCCATGTCGGCGTCGATGGTGACGGCGCCAAGGTGTCCGCCGCTCCAGGTCAGGCAGGGAGCGCCATCGCCGCAGGCCAGTTTGACCTTGCCGCTCAGCTGGTTGGTGCGTTGGTCCATGGCGATCGCGCTGTCGAGCGTCACGCCGGCGATGGCCGCCTGCGCGCGGAGCGCAAGCGCGCCGGGCGGCAGCGCCATGGTGAAGGATGCTGTGCCGGCGGTGTCCTTGCGCTCAAGTGCGAGGCTCACCACCGGACCTTCGGCGCCGCCTTTTACCGCGCCGGTAACGGCGACAGTGCCGGCGCGCCCCAGCACCGGCTCCTCCAATTGCAGGGCCGTGACCGCCAGAGTCTCGACCCGAACCTGTTCGAGTGCGGCCCGGATCTTGCCGGGATCGAAGGCGCCGCCGCTGCCGGACGCGGCGGGCTGGCGCAGGACGTGGACTGTATTTGCGCGCAACGCATCAACCGTGACGCGGCCGCGCAGCAGGGCGCCCGCGTGCCAGTCCAGGGTCAGGTGGTCGATGGTGAGCCAGGCGCCTTGAGCTTCACTGACCGTGATACCGTCCAGGACAATGTGATTGGGCCAGTCGCCGGCGATGGTGGCGGCGGTAATCTTTGAACCGATGGCGTCTCCCAACGCCTGCAGTGCGCGCGCGGCGATGAACTGGCGTCCCGGCGTGGTGCGTGGCGCCAGCAGGATACCGGCGATCAGTGCCGCCAGGATCACGACCATCAAGATAAGGATGCGGCGGGCTGTCATGTCAGAACGACGTCATCTTAGAAAGCCTGGCCGAAGCTCAGATAAAACTGGAAGCCCTTATCGATGCCGGGCCGCGGATTGACCGGCATCGCGAAGTCCACGCGCAAGGGGCCGACGCCGGTGTAGTAACGCACGCCGATCCCCGCGCCGATGGCGAAGCGTGTGTCCTTGCCCGGCACCGGCGAGGGCGACACGCCGCCGGCGTCGATGAACGGCACCACGCCGATAGAGTCCATAACCCTGAATCGCATTTCCAGGCTCGATTCCAGAAGGCCGCGTCCGCCGAGCGGCGTGCCATCGCCGTCCATAGGGCTCACCAACTGATACCCAAAGCCGCGCAACGAGCCGCCGCCGCCGGCATAAAACCGCTTGTCCACCGGGATATGCCCGATGCCGGAGCCAACGATGGTGCCCGCCTTGAGGCGCGCGGCCAGCACCGTCCACTGCCGTTCGTCGAGGGGCAGATAGTAATCGCCCTCGGCCTCGGTGCGCAGGAATGCGGTGCGGCCCTTATACGCGCCGATATAGGGCGTCGCCGATGCGGTGAGCCGCCAGCCCTCGGTCTGGTCGATGAAATAGGTGGCGATGGAGCGTGTGGCGATGCCGGGTGTGCGCACCACCGTCACCGGCAATCCGGCGAGGTAGGACTGGTTCGATATGCCGTTCTGGGTGAGATCGGAGATATCGATGCTGACACCGCCGCCTACGATCCAGTCGGTGCCGAGCTTGCGTTCCAGACCGGCTGTGGACGTACCGCTCCAGCCCTGGAAGGCGTCGGTATCGGAATGCTTGGCGCCGAGGGAGAGCTTGAGGGACTGGTTGCGCCGCAGGAAATTCGGCTTGTCGAAGGTGGCGCCCGCGGTCTGCTCGATCTGGGTGGCGTCGAGTGTGAGATCGAGTTTCTCGCCGCCGCCGAGCAGATTGCGGTGGGTCCAGCCGAGCGTCCCGCCGAAGCCCTGGTCGCGCGCGTAATTCCCGCCGATGGTGATGGAGCGCGGCGCGCTCTCGGCCAGGACCACATCCACATCGAGCGGTGCGCCGTCCGGAATATCCGGGGTATCCGCGGGCGTGACCTTGACCGAGGCGAACAGGCCGGAGTCCACAAAGGTGCGCCGCAGTTCTTCCAGGCGGGTGAAATTGAACAATGTGCCCGGCGTCCAGGGCACCGAGCGTTTCATGTGACCTTCCTGGACTTTGTCGAGGCCCGCGAACAGAGCTTCGCCGAACACGGCGCGCGGGCCCAGCTTCACCGGCAGGACCACGCGGATCTCGTGGGCCTCGTGGTTGACGTCGGTCTCGCGGTCGCCGCGCCGGGCGAACGGAAAGCCGTGGTCCCGCAGCACCGCGATGGCGTCATTCTCGGCCCGGATCACGTCGTCAGCGCGCGCCGGCTTGGAAAGCAGTTCCTTGAGCGGGATGTCATAGCTTTTGTCGCTAAGCACATCCGCCCCGGGCACATCCCGGTCCAGGCGCAATTCAAGTCCCGTCACCATGAAGCGCTCGCCCGGCGTGACGGCAACCTTTACCTGGATCTCATCGCCTTCGGCGCTCAGGCTGCTTTCCAGTTTGGCGTCGTAATAGCCTTGGGATTCCAAAACCTCGCGGAAGCGCTGTTCATCGTCGGCGATACGCCGGCGCAGGGCGGCGATGGTGGCGGGCGGCTTATCCTTCAAGGCCAGGAGCTGGGAGGTTGCCTTCATGAGATTAAGGACGTCCTTGCCCGGGGCGCCCTCTATATCCGTGCGGTACCTGGTGACGGTGGCCGCGACCGGCGCCGCGGCCTTGACCTGAGCGGGCGCCGCCGCCTCGGCCACGCCGGGCAAGCATATGAGTGCGGCGCAAGCCACTTCCAGTCCGTATCGCCGCATAACGTAAGCTCTCATCCGCCAGGACACGTTCGCGCACGCGCCGGCGGCGTTGTAGAAACCTGTGATGGCAATATTAAGTCAGCCCCGACGCGCCGTGGTACCGCTAAGACCCACTCATTGTATTCACAGCATCTCCTGGTCGGTGATGTTGTAACCGAGGGCGTCCAGGCCTTCCTCGATCAGGTCCCCCAGAAGCGGGGTTTCCAGCAGATACGTCACCCCGCGCCGCGCGGCAACATCGCGGGACTGGGCCAGCGCCTGGGGCCACTCCGCCGCGGTGAAATCGCCGCGCCCCACCAGGACCAAGGCGACAACCTCCTCCAGCTGATCGACATTGAGACCGCGCAGCGCGGCCGCCAGTTCCGCTTCCGTCGGATTGTCGGGGCCTGATTCCAGCGCCGCCACGGCCCGGTCGTCGATCATATCCGATCCGTCCTCATCGCCGGAGGCTGGAACCTCCGCGTCAAACGCCCGCGCCTTGACCACCATGAAAGCCAATTGGGAGGTCTCGTTCTCCAGTTTGGGGCGGGGTGTGGAAGCGGGCTGCTGAAAGGCAGGCGTTTCGGGCGGAAGGTGGGGCTGGGCCATCGGAGTCCTTGATTTAAGGGGCCCCGGACTAACGGCCGGCAGCGGCTATCGTTCCGCGGGGGCCTGCGGCGCAACTTTCTTTCCGCCGGGCCAGATCGCGGCTGAAACACGGTCCGCCCGCCCATCTGGAAAGAAGAGTTCAGGGGAAAAGGCCGCTTCGGATTTCACTTTTGACGGTCAGATGTCCCGGAACAATTCCGCATTCCGCCCGTTTGTTCCCTGTCTGGGTATCGGTTGGGACCGGAATGGTGGCAGGCGGCGTGCACTTTTATGCGCCCGGCCGGCTTCGCTGAATGGCGCGGCCGGCGATTTCCATTTCATCTGACGCTCGGCGCGGCCAGCCGCATCGGTGGCTGGGGGTTTTCGCATCACGCGAAGAACGCACATGCAGACCAGCCGTCTGGCCAAGACTACAAAGGGGACTTCCATGAATAAAGTTACGATGGTTTCCGCTCAGCTCGACAACGCTCAGCTGCTCGCGGCCCTTCGCGCTTTCCGAAAGGGGAATTTCTCGGTCCGCTTGCCCCCGGGCCTTTCGGGCATCGACGGCGAAATCGCCGAGGCCTTCAACGACGCGGTCGAAACCAGCGAGCGTATGACCAAAGAGTTCGAGCGCCTGGGCGACTTCGTCGGCAAGGATGGGAAAATCGGCCACCGCGCCAAGCTCCCCAACGCCGCCGGCTCCTGGGCGGCCAATATCGACACCATCAACACCTTGATCGCGGACATGGTGCAGCCCACGGCCGAAATGGCCCGCGTGATCGGCGCGGTGGCGAAAGGCGACTTGTCGCAGATCATGAACCTGGAGATCGAAGGCCGCCCCCTGCGCGGGGAATTCCTGCGCATCGGGAAAGTCGTGAATACCATGGTGGGGCAGCTCGGCTCCTTCGCCTCGGAAGTGACGCGCGTGGCGCGCGAAGTGGGTACCGAAGGCAAGCTCGGCGGCCAGGCCCGCGTGAAGGGTGTCGCCGGCACGTGGAAGGATCTCACCGACAACGTGAACGCCATGGCCGCGAACTTGACCGGCCAGGTGCGTAACATCGCCGAAGTGACCACGGCGGTGGCCAACGGTGACTTGTCCAAGAAGATCACCGTGGATGTGAAGGGCGAAATCCTGGAGCTGAAATCCACCATCAACACCATGGTGGACCAGTTGAACTCCTTCGCCTCGGAAGTGA
>CANJOI010000053.1 GCA_947475365.1 Fidelibacterota bacterium
GGAGACCGCCATGAACAGACGGCGTGTACTGCGGGGAATGTTGAACGGCGGGGCGGTCACGGTCGCGCTGCCTTTGCTCGACTGCTTCCTCAACGGCAACGGCAACGCCATGGCCGACGGCACCGCCATGCCGATCCGCTTCGGCACCTGGTACTGGGGGCAGGGGATCAGCAAGAACGTATTCGTGCCCAAGCAGGCGGGCGCACACTACGAACTGCCCGAGGAGATCGAGAGCCTCAAGGACATCAAGCAGCACATCAACGTGCTCACCAACCTGAACGCCTACCGCGACACCGCGTTCTTCTGCCACTACACCGGCTGGGTGGTGGCCCGTACCGGCATCGCGCCCGAAACCGGCGCCCTGCCGCTGGCAGAGAGCATCGACACCACGGTCGCCAACCAGATGGGCCGCACCACGCGCTTCAAGACCCTGTCCACCACCGCGACCGGCGATGTGCGCGACATCATCTCGTATGAGAGCCCGACCACGCCCAACGCGCCCGAGTTCTCGCCCATCAGCCTGTACACGCGCCTGTTCGGGCCGGACTTCCAGGACCCCAATGCCGCCACCTTCACGCCGTCGCCGGTAGTGATGGTGCGCAAGAGCGCGCTGTCGGGCGTCATGGACAAGATCAAGGGTCTCGAAAGCAAAGTCGGCGCCTCGGACAAGGTGCGCCTCGACCAGTACTTCACCGGTCTGCGTCACCTGGAAAACCAGTTCGACCAGCAGCTCACCAAGCCCGAGCCGCGCCCGGCCTGCGCCAAGCCGGGCGCCATGAAGGATATGGACACCGGCAGCGACTACGCGCTGGTGGCGCAGCGTCACGCGCTGATGTCGGACCTGCTCGCCATGGCCATTGCCTGCGACCAGACCCGCGTCTTCAACATGGTCTATTCCTATGGTTTCTCGAACACCACCAAGCCCGGCTACGACAAGCCGCACCACACCTGCACGCACGAGGAGCCGAAGGACGAGAAGCTCGGCTACCAGCCCAACGCGTCGTGGTTCGTACGCCGCGCCATGGAATCCTGGGCGCATTACGTGAAAGCCTTCGCCAGCATCAAGGAAGGCGACGGCACCGTGCTCGACAACTGCCTGATCCTCGGCAACAGCGACGTCTCGGAAGCGCGCGTGCATTCCATCGAGCAGATGGCGGCGTTCACCGCCGGCAAGATGGGCGGCAAGATCAAGACCGGCCTGCACATCCCCTGCGGCGGCGCCAAGATCACCAACCTCGGCTTCACCGCGCTCAGGGCGCTGGGGATCGAGATGAAGACCTGGGGCGCCAAGAGCAACGAAACCGACAAGACCATCGGCGAGCTGCTGGTGTGATCATGCGCATCGGCGTCAAAGCAGTTGTGATGTCCCTGGCCGTGGTGGCTCTTTTTGACCAAGCGGGTGCCGCACAGGCCAAGGAAAACCACCAGTGGACCAAGCAGCAGCGCGCGCTCCAGCAGGAATATGTGCAGGAGGAGATGCCGCCGGGGTTCCAGGTGGTCAACGTCGAGGTGGAAGGCCCGGTGTTCGCCGATGCTTCCGGCAAGACGCTCTACATCTGGCCGGTGACGCCCTTGCGCAACGGCAACGCCGGCGAGCTTAAGGGCAAGCCCACCTGCGACAGCACGCCGACCAAGGTGACCACCGGGCTGCAAAGCCCCTATCCGGGCGGCCTCGAGCTACCGGAAGTGGACACCCGTCCGGCCTGCACCGATGTGTGGCCGCCGGTGCTGGCGCAAGCCGGCGCCAAGCCCGTGGGCAAGTGGACCATCGTCGAGGGGCCTGGCGGGCGCAAGCAGTGGGCTTATGACGGGCAGGCGCTCTACACCTCCGTGCTCGACAAGAAGCGCGGCGATGCCTGGGGCCAGAGCAATAACAACCCCGGCGGTGATTCCAGCGGCGCGTCCCGCGAGCCCGCCGGCCCGCCGGCGAACATCCCGCCGCAGTTCGCGGTGAAGTCCTATAAGAACGGCCGCCTCCTGACCTTGGCCAACACCAAGTCGATCTATGTCTATGACAAGGACGCGCCCAACAAGTCGAACTGCACCGGGGTGTGCCTTGAAACCTTCAGCCCGGTTTTGGCGGCCGAGAATGTGCAGCCGCAAGGCGCGTGGTCGATCATCGAACGTTCGTCCGGCGTGAAGCAGTGGGCGTATAGAAAACAACCGGTCTATACCTACAACCTCGAGGAAAAGACCCCGAGCTTCGAAGGCGCCGACCAGCCCGGCTGGCGCAATGTGTTCACCCAGCTGGCGCCCGCGTTCCCGAAAGGCTTCCAGATCACCGACACCAACGCCGGCCAGGTCTTGGCTGACGCCAAGGGGCGGACGATCTACCTCTACAACTGCAATGACGACGCCATCGACCAGTTGGATTGCAGCCATCCGTCGCAGCCGCAGGCCTATCGCCTGGCCCTGTGCGGCAAGGGTGACTGGCAGCGCTGCCAGCAGACATTCCCCTATCTGATCGCGGGCGCGGACGAGAAGAGCGAGTCCAATATCTGGGCCATCAAGTACATCAACGCGGCCACGGGCCGGTGGGTTGAGCCCGGTACGGCGGGCAGCTTGCGCGTCTGGGCGTACCGGGACCGCCCGGTCTACCTGTGCGGGCGCGACAAGGCCCCGGGTGATTTCGAATGCGATGGCTGGGGCGAATTCAGCGCCGGCCGCAACGGCTGGAAGGCGTTCTGGATCCGCGACGTCTACGGCCGCAATGGTATTTGAGGAAAGGGCAGGATCATGAAGACTTCCGCTTTCGCCGCTGTCTCCATCGCCGCGCTGTGCGCTGCATGCGCCGCGCAGGCTGACGAGCCGCTGCAGAACGGCCGCATCGGCTATGTCCTGACCAATAAGAACTGGGCGATCTACCAGACGCCGGACGGCAAGGCGGAGTGCCCCAACGGCCTCAACGACGGTCCGCGTGAGCAGTTCGACAAGCTCTATCCGCGCGACCAGAAGCACAATGTCGTGGACTCGTGGCTGGAGCGCGAAGGCGAGGTGATGCTGCCCGATCCTGTGAAGGCCAAGCCGGGACTGACCTTCTTTGAGGCGCAAGGCAACATCGCCATCGGCCTCGATCTCGACGGCAAGGATAAGGCCGGCGACTTCAAGAGCCCCGACGGACGCACCGGCGTCGACAACAAGATCTACCGCGTGTTCGGCTGTGTCGGGAATTACCGCGGCCCCGATGGGTCCTACCGGCACTTCGTCGAGTCATACATGCAGAAGGACAACTTCAACCGCATCATGATGGAACTGTCAGGGGTCGATGATCTCGCCAACGACCCGGACGTGACCGTCACGCTGTACCGCGGCCGCGACGACCTGCTGCTGGATGCGGCCGGCAAGTTCATCGCCGGCGGCACCCAGCGCATCGATGCCGACTGGGGCAAGGAATTCATCCGCACTACCCACGGCAAGATCGTCAACGGCGTGCTGACCACGGTGCCCATCGACATCACCTATCCTGAATCCCTGGCGCGCGGCGCGCCGAAGCAGTTCGTGAAGGACTGGCGCGTGGAACTCAAGGTTTCCACCGACGGCGCCGAAGGCCTCATGGGCGGCTATCTCGACATCGAGCGGCTGCACAACAACCTCATCCAAAACTGGGGCACGCACTACCGCTCCTACGGCCAGGAATCCATTTCCGACGAATACCGCGCCATGCTGCGCAATGCCGATGCCTACCCGGACAAGGACAGCCAGAACCGCTTCATCTCCTCGGCCTGGGAGCTGAAGTTCAAACAGGTGTTCATCATCCATCCGCAAAATGCGGTGGCCCAGGCGGCCCCGCGCGAGGGCGCCGGGAAAGCCGCACAATAGCCGGCCTCCTTCCGGCGCGAACCGGCGCCACGGCACGCCGCTCATTTCTATTGGTTCCCGATGACCGGGCGGCGGCCCCGAGTCTGAGCCGCCTTTGGGCTCGTCTGCTCAATTTCTCCGGGCCAGACGGGCCGATGCCCGTGCCGGGCGTGTTTCCCTAGCAACATTTCGATCATTGGCCCGCGCTGCAGCACATTTTATGTCGCACTGCAAAAATCTGCTGGGGGGCATCGACTTAAATTTGCAATGATTACGCCCAGGCAATCTGGCCGGGGTGGCCAATGCCGGTTCCGTCGCGGGTGGGTAGACCCCGGCGGAGCGTCGAGTTTCATACAGGGGGCTTTCCATGATGCAGGCGACCAGCGTCCTTAGGACGATCACGACCGCGCGCAGGACCATCGCGCTGCGGCGCATTCTGTCTTCGTCGGTGTTCACCACCGGCGTGCTTCTCCAGGCCGGCCTGTTCGCCGGGCATGCGCAGGCGGCTGAGGCGCAAACCGCCCAAGCCCCGGTGGTGGAAGAAGTGATCGTGACCGGCACCCGCATCGTCCGCGATGGCTACGAGGCCCCCACGCCCCTGACGGTGGTGACCGCCGAAGCCCTGCAGCAGAACGCCGCGACCAACATCGCCGAAGCGATGCACGCGATCCCGGCGTTCTCGGGTTCCACCACGCCCCAGACCGGCATCACCTCGGTCAGCGCCTCGGGCGCGGGTCTCAACCTTCTCAATCTGCGCAGCCTGGGGTCGAACCGCACCCTGATCCTGCTGGACGGCCAGCGCACCGTGCCGTCGCGCGTCGACGCGGTGGTCGACATCAACAACATCCCGCAGCAGTTGGTGAGCCGCGTCGACATCGTCACCGGCGGCGCGTCGGCGATTTACGGCTCGGACGCCGTCACCGGCGTGGTGAACTTCGTGCTCGACAAGACCTTCACCGGCATCAAGGGCGAAATCTCGGGCGGCGTGACCACCTACGGCGACGACCGCAGCTATAAGATCGCCCTCAGCGCCGGCACAGCGTTCGCGAACGATCGCGGCCACCTCATCGTCAGCGGCGAACTGGTCAACAAGGACGGCGTGCTCAACCACTATCGCCCCTGGAACCTCAACCAGATCGGCGTGATCAACAACACCGCCGCCAATATCGCCGCCGGCCAGCCGCAGCGCCTGGTGCGGTCCGGCGTGGACTCGTGGTTCACCCGCGGCGGCACCATCCAGTCCGGCCCCTTGAAGGGCATCACCTTCGGCCCGGGCGGCGTGCCTTACATGTTCAACTTCGGCTCCATCACCGATACCGCCTACACCGCGGGCGGCGACAGCCGCCTCGGCACCATCCGTAACGACACCGGCACGCTGGACCCCTCGGAACACCGCGAAGCCGTGTTCCTGCGCGGCAGCTATGACATCTCCGACAACATCAGCGTGTTCGCGCAGACATCCTGGAACCGCGGCCATAACTTCAACTGGGCGTTCTCGCATTTCATGGTCGGCAACGGCCCGACCATCCTGTCGGGCAACCCCATGATCCGCCCGGAAATCCAGGCGCAGATGACGGCGCTCAAGATCACCTCCATCCAGGTCAGCGGCATGAACTACGACCTGCCGTGGATCGGCCCGGACCTCGACCGCCGCACGATGCGCTATGTGGTCGGGGCCAACGGTTCGTTCGACGCGATGGATACTTCGTGGAAGTGGAACGCCTACTGGCAGAAGGGCGTGACGCTCGTGAACTACAACGCGCTCGGCGCCACGCGCCGCACGCTGCGCCTCAACGCCATCGACGTGGTGCGCAATGCCAACGGCGTGATCGTCTGCCGCTCCACCCTCACCAACCCGAACGACGGCTGCGTGCCCTATAACCCCATGGGCCTGGGCGTGAACTCGGCCGCCACCATCAACTACATCACCAACGGCGGCGAACACCCGCACACCAACCAGCATATCGGCCAGGACGTGATCTCCGCCGACATCAACGGCGAGCCGTTCTCCAGCTGGGCCGGGCCGGTGTCGGTGGCCTTGAACGTCGAGCGCCGCGTCGAAAAGGCGGTCTCCAAGCCGAGCTTCGCCACCCTCTACAGCGACTGGCACTCGGGCAACTTCCTGCCGTTCTCGGGCCGGTACGCGGTGAATGAGGGTGCTGCGGAAATCATAATCCCGCTCGCCAAGGACACGTCCTTCGCGGAAAACTGGGATTTGAGCGCCGCCGTCCGCGCCACCAGCTACTCGGTGCAGGGCTATGTCACCACCTGGAAGGTCGGCACCACCTATCAGCCGATCTCCGACATCCGTGTGCGCGCCACGCGCTCGCGCGACATCCGGGCGCCCTCGCTGCAGGACTTGTACAATACCGTGCTCGGCGGCTTCCTGTTGGCCTTCGACCCGGTTTGTCAGTGCACGGCCTCGCCCTTCGGCACCACCACCGGCAATCCGAACCTGACACCCGAAACCGCCGACACCACCGATCTTGGCGTGGTGCTGCAGCCGCGGTTCTTCCCGGGCTTCAGCGCGTCGGTCGACTACTGGAACATCGATCTCTCCAACGCCATCGCCACGCCAAGTCTCAACCAGATCCTGACGTTCTGTTTTCAGGGTCTGCAGTCCTACTGCTCCGACATCACGCGCGTGAACGGCGTGGTCACGGCCATGACCCAGCGCCCGGTCAACATCGCCCAACAGATCACACGCGGCTTGGATTTCGAGGCCAGCTACACGCAAAACCTGGACGAGATCATGTCCGATTGGCAGGGCCGCGTGGGCATGCACTTCCAGGCCACGCACTATCTGAAAAACTACTCCGACACCAAACTGGCGCCGCCGACCGACAACGTCGGCGAAATGTCCGGCGGCGCGCCGCCGCATTGGAGCTGGGTGGCCCGCATCGACTACACCACCGACAGCCTGAGCACGGCCTTCACCGGCCGCGGCATGAGCTCCGGCACGCTGCGCAACACCTATGTCCAGTGCCAGTCGGGCTGCCCGACCAACCTGGTCTCGCCGTATCAGTCGATCGATAACAACTACGGCCCGGGCTATTTCTACCTGGATTGGTCGTTCACGCAGAAGTTCGAGATGAACGCCACCAAAATGGAAGCCTTCATCAACATCAACAACGTGTTCAACCGCGACCCGGGCATCACGCCCAAGGGCTCGGATGAAATCGGCTACGAGATCTCGGCATCCAACCCCAGCAAGTACGATGTGCTGGGCCGGGTGTTCAGAGTCGGCCTCCGCTTCAAGATGTAGCGGACGAAAAGGGGTGGACCTTCTGGTCCGCCCCTTTTGCTTTCAAGGCTATGCGGGTTCGCGGCGGGCGCCCTTGCGGCGGTATCGCCAAATGTGATGCAGTGAGCACTTAGGGATTTATTGGGGGACTGAAAATGACGCGCACCACCACTTCTCGCCGTTCGTTCAAGGGTCATCTGCTGGGCGGCCTTGCCGCGGCGATGCTGATGGCGGGCGCGCCCGCGCAGGCGGCGACCATCGAATTCGACGACGCTTCGGTGGCCGAGCTTCAGGCCGCCATGAAGGCCGGCACGCTCACGTCCGAGAAACTGGTGCAGCTCAGCATTGCGCGCATCGAGGCCTACGACAAACAGGGCCCCAAGCTGCACGCGGTCATGGCGCTCAACCCCAAGGCGCTGGAAGAAGCGCGCGCGCTGGATGCGGAACTGAAGGCCAAGGGGCCGCGTTCGCCGGTCCACGGCATCCCCGTCATCCTGAAAGACAACTTCGACACGGTCGAGATGCCCACCACCGGTGGCTCGGTGCTGCTGGAAGGCTCGATCCCGCCCAAGGATGCCTTCGTGGTGAAGAAGCTGCGCGATGCCGGCGCCATCATTCTCGCCAAAATGAACCTCTCGGAATTCGCCGCCGGCGGCACCATGAGCTCGCTGGGCGGCCAGTCGCTCAATCCGCATGATCTTACGCGCTCGCCGTCCGGCTCGTCGGGCGGCACCGGCGTCGGCATCGCCGCCGGTTATGCGCCGCTCGGCATGGGCACCGACACCGGCGGCTCCATCCGCGGCCCGGCCACGTCCAACGGCGTGGTCGCGCTGAAGCCGACCCATGGTTTGCTCTCGCGCAACGGCATCATCCCGCTGGCGCTCAGCTTCGATACCGGCGGGCCGTTCGGCCGCCACGTCTCCGATATCGCCGGCATGCTGACCGTGATGACCGGCGTCGATCCCGGCGATGACGCCACCAAGAAACAGGCGGGCAAGGTTGAGAAGGACTATTCGACCTTCCTGAAGCCCGGCGCGCTTAAGGGCGCGCGCATCGGTGTGCTGCGCGATTTCATGGGCGCCGATACCGACGTGGATTGGGTGATCACCTCCGCGCTCGACCAGATGAAGAAAGCCGGGGCAACGTTAGTGGACGTGCACTATCCCAAGTGGATGCTGGAAGGGCGCGCCGAGTTCTACACCGCCGTGCGCTGGCCGGAATTCCCGGTGCAGTTCAACCAGTACCTGGCGACCCTTGGGCCCAAGTATCCCAAGACCCTCGACGAGATGATCTCGCGCGCCGAGCAGTTCACCCAGGCGCGGCCCGATGGCGCGCGTCCCAACACGGCGCGCTGGAATCTGTTCAAACAGGAAGCCGCCAGCGGCAGCATGACCGACTACAAGTACACCTCGGTCAAGGAATACGTGATTCCCGCCATCCGCGCGGTTGTGGACGGCGTCATGGCGTCCAACAAGCTGGACGCCATGGTGTACCCGACCTCCGGCGGCAAGACGCCGCTGATCGCGGGCACGCTTGAGCGCAATGGCCGCCCGGGCGCCGGCAACGGCGGCGGCACCAATATCGCCAACTTCACCGGATACCCGGACCTGATCGTACCCGCGGGCTTCACCGGCGACGCTTTGCCGGTCGGCATATCGTTCGTGGCGGGCGCCTTTAGTGAAGGCAAGCTGATCTCCTACGGCTACAGCTTCGAGCAGGTGACCCACGCGCGTCACCGCCCGATCCACACGCCGCCGCTGCCGGGCGCCACCATCGACGTGAAGACCGCAAACTAGAACAGGGAGGCGGAACATGAGCTTCAAACGTTCGCTTCTGGCCGGGCTCGCCGCCGCGGTTCTCGCGGCGCAGGCTCCGGCCCAGGCCGCGCAAGTGGAGTTCGACGACGCGTCCGTCGCTCAGCTCCAGGCCGCCATGGCGGCGGGCACGTTTTCGTCCGAGAAGCTGATCGAACTGTGTCTCGCGCGTATCCAGGCCTACGACGCTCAAGGGCCCAAGCTGCACGCGGTCATGGCGCTCAATCCCAAGGCGCTGGAAGAGGCGCGGGCGCTCGACGCCGAACGCAAGGCCGGCAAGGTGCGCTCGCCGCTCCACGGCATCCCGGTGGTGTTCAAGGACAACTTCGATACCTTCGACATGCCCACCACTGGCGGCTCGGTGCTGCTGGAGGGCTCGATCCCGCCCAAGGATGCCTTGGTGGTCAAAAAGCTGCGCGACGCGGGCGCGATCATCTTCGCGAAGGTCAACCTGTCGGAGTTCGCGGGCGGCGCCACCTACAGTTCGCTTGGCGGCCAGTCGCTCAATCCGCATGATCTCGCGCGGTCTCCCGCGGGGTCCTCGGGCGGCACCGGTGTCTCGATCGCGGCGGGGTTCGCGCCGCTGGGCATGGGCACCGATACCGGCGGCTCCGTGCGCGGGCCTTCCACCGCCAACGGTATTGTCGGCATGCGGCCCAGCATGGGCCTCCTGTCGCGGTCGGGCATCATCCCGCTGGCGCTGATCTTCGATACCGGCGGGCCCATGACGCGTAATGTCTCCGACATCGCGGCCATGCTGTCGGTGATGGTCGGCGTCGACCCCGCCGACGAGGCCACCAAGGCCAGCGCCGGCAAGTTCGAGAAGGACTACACCAAAAACCTCAACGCCGGGGCGCTCAAGGGCGCGCGGCTGGGCCTGGTGCGTGACACGTTGGGACGTGACCCGGAAGTCGATTGGGCCATCACCTCGGCCGTCGACCAGATGAAGAAGGCCGGCGCCACGGTCGTCGATGTGCACTATCCCAAGTGGCTGCTGCAGAACAGCCGCGACTACTACAACGCCGTGCGCTGGCCGGAATTCCCGGTGCAGATGAAGGCCTATCTCGCCACGCTCGGGCCCAAGTATCCGAAGTCGCTGGACGAGATGATCGAGCGCGCGGAGAAGTTCACCACCAGCCGGCCTGACGGCGCGCGGCCGAACCCCGTGCGCTGGGCGTTGTTCAAGCAGGAAGCCGCCAGCGGCACCATGCAGGACTACCGCTACACCTCGGTGCGGGATTACATGCTGCCCGCGATCCGCGCGACCGTGGAGGGCGTGATCTCCTCCAATAAACTTGATGCGCTGATTTACTCCACGTCCTCCGGCAAGACGCCGCTGATCGCCGGCGGCGGCGGCGGGGATGGCGGCGGTGGTGTTTCCGGCACCAATGTCGTGAGCCTCGCCGGCTTCCCGGATCTGGTGGTGCCCGCGGGCTTCACCGGCGACAACCTGCCGGTGGGGATCTCCTTCGTCGGCACCGCCTTCACCGAAGGCAAGCTGCTGGGGCTGGGCTACAGCTTCGAGCAGGCCACGCATGCGCGCCGCCGTCCGGTGCATACCCCCGCGCTGCCCGGCGCCAAGGTTGAGATCAAGGGCGGCTAAATCGCGGCGGCACTTACCGATGCGACGGCCCGGTCTTTGCCGGGCCGTTTGCTTTTGGTGGCGCGCGAACCGCTGTGCCCACCCTTGCGGTCCGGGGGTGAATCATGATGCAGTGACGACCTTATCCGCACTCCGGGGAGGGACCTCCACATGCTGAATCGCGCCCTGATCCGCGCCGTGACCATGACCTCGGTCCTGGCCCTCGCCGCCTGCTCAAAACAGGAAGCCGCGAAGCCTTACGCGGTTGAGGAAGTCTCCCTCGCCAAAGTGTCGGCCGATCTCGCCGCCAAGCAGACCACCTCGGTGGCGGTGACCAAGGCCTATATCGATCGCATCAAGCAGTATGACGCTAACCTGCATGCCATCATCGCCATCGCGCCAGACGCCATCCAGCAAGCCGAGGCCTCCGACAAGCGCCGCAAGGACGGCAAGGCCCTCGGCCCGCTCGACGGGGTGCCGATCCTGCTCAAGGACAACATCGATGCCGTCGGCCTGTCCACGACCGCCGGCTCCTACGCGCTGATCGACAACAAGCCGCTTAAGGATTCCGAAGTCGTGCGGCGGTTGAGGGACGGCGGCGCGGTGATCCTGGGCAAAGCCAATCTCTCCCAATGGGCGGGGCGGCGCAGCCGTGGCGGCGCTTCCTTCAGCGGCTCCACCGTTGGCGGCAATCCGCATAACCCCTATGACCTGGCGCGTTCGCCCGCCGGCTCCAGCTCCGGCCCCGGCATCGCCGTGTCCACGAGTTTCGCCGCCGCCGCCTTGGGCAGCGACACCACGGGTTCGATCATCGGGCCCAGCTCCATGAATGGCATCGTCGGCATGCGGCCCACCTATGCGCTGGTATCACGGCACGGCGTGGTGCCGATTACCGAGGCCCAGGATTCCATCGGTCCCATGGCGCGCACGGTTGAGGACGAGGCCATATTGCTCACCATCATGGCGGGATCCGATCCGGCGGACCCGGCCACCCAGGAGGCGGACGCGCATAAGACGGACTATACCAAGGGCCTGAAGACCGACGCGCTCAAGGGCGTGAAGCTGGGCGTGCTGCATGGCTACAGCGGCAACAACGAGAAGACCAAGCCGGTGTTCGACACCGCCCTTGAAGTGCTGAAGGCGCAAGGCGCCGAACTGGTGGATATTCCCGACGACTTCATGGAGAACGTGAGCGAGCAGGCCAGCCGGAGCGAGGACTGGAACTTCAAGCACGACCTCGAAGCCTACCTCAAGGACGCGCCGCCCGCGGTGAAGGTCCGCAACATGGCCGACCTCATCGCCTTCAGTAAGACCGAGGAGCATGAGAAGCTTCACGGCATCGAGCTGTTCGAATCCGCCGAGGCGACCACCGGCGGTCTGGAAAACCCTGAATACGTCCAGATGCGCGAATACATCAAGCGCAAGACCGGCCCCGAGGGGCTTGGCAAGGCTTTGTCGGATTACGGCGTGAGCGCGCTCGTGCTGCTGACGCGCGGTCCCGCGCCGTTGCTGGTGCCGGACGGCACGCGGTCCGAAACCCCGCGTGGTGACCGTGCCAAGGGCCCGCCGTCCATGAGCCAGATGGCGGCCGTGGCTGGTTATCCCGACCTCAACGTGCCCATGGGCATGGTTGATGGATTGCCGGTTGGCATCTCATTCGTGGGGGCGCCGTGGTCGGAGCAGGCCCTGCTGGCTTATGGTTATGCGTATGAGCAAGCCAGCCACGCCCGCGTACCGCCGGAAGCCTATAAAAAGGCGGCGGCTCCCTAACGGGGACACCTCAAAGGCGCGTGATGTCACGGCCGCGCGCTTGACGGCGTAGGGCCGGTGCAAGACTGTGCCTTGCATGCCGCCCGCTCCTCCGTTTTTCGCCGTCGCGTCCGCCTCGCGGTTTGAAATCGCGTCGTTGGTTGTGGTCGCCCTTGGCCTGTTCGCCATCCTCAAGCTGGGCCTGCTTTCGGCGTTGCTAGGCGGATTGTTGGTTTACCTGCTGTGCCAGTCGGCGGCGCCGGCCTTTCGCCATGTGGGCCTCGCGCACCGCACCGGCAAGGCGCTGATGCTGGTGATGGTCGCGGCGCTCATCGGCGTTGGACTGGTCTACGGCGCGCTCGAGATTCTGGCGCTGCTGATCACCGGCTCCGACAGCCTTGTGGCGCTCCTGCGCAAGATGGCGGACGTGGTCGGCGACGCCCGCGGCAGCCTGCCGCTGTGGGTCCAGGCTTATATCCCCGCCAGCACCCAGGAGCTTCAAACCGAAGCGGCGGCATGGCTGCGGGATCATGCCGGCCAGCTCGGCGCCATCGGCCAGGACTTCGGCAAATTCATCTTCCGCGCGCTGCTGGGCATGATCATCGGCGGGCTCGTCGCCCTGAACCGCGATCCCGGCGAGGGCGAAGCCAAGCCGTTGGTCCGCGCTTTCATGGGCCGGTTCAGCCTGCTGGCGGGCGCGTTCCGCAATGTGGTGTTCTCGCAAATCCGCATCTCGGCGCTCAACACGGCGCTGACCGCGATTTATCTCGTGGCTGCTCTGCCCGTGCTGGGTGTCGAACTGCCTCTGATCAAGACCATGATCCTGGTGACTTTTGTCGCGGGCCTCTTGCCGATCCTCGGTAATCTCATCTCAAACACCGTCATCGTCGTGGTGTCCTTGAGCGTTTCGCCGGTGGTCGCCGCCGGGTCGCTTGTCTTCCTGGTGGTGATTCACAAGCTCGAGTATTTCGTGAACGCGCGCATCATCGGTTCGCAGATCAGGGCGCGCGCGTGGGAACTCTTGACCGCCATGCTGGTGATGGAGGCGGCTTTCGGCATTCCGGGCCTGGCCGCGGCGCCCATCTATTATGCCTATTTCAAGGACGAGCTGGTGGCCCGGGGGCTGATCTAGCCGCGCGTGAACTGCTGCTCCACCACCTCGGTGCCCCACTGGCTGCCGGGGCTCTCCGTCACCAGGCGGAACCCATTGGCCTCATAGAGCCGCCGCGCGGCGTCAAGGCCGCGGAAGGTCCAGAGCCGCGTCTCCTTGAATCCTCGCGCGTCGCAAAACGCCAACGCCGCGGTCAGCAGTTGCCGCCCGGCGCCCGCGCCCCGCAGGCTCTCGTCGACGATGAACCAGCGCAGGTGCGCGGCGCCCGCGCCGAGATCCTCACCGTCGATGGCGATGGTGCCCTGGATGCGCCCGTCTTGCTCGATGCGCCAGAACCGGTTGCAGGCGTGGTCCATGCGGCCGCTGAAGTCCGCGAGGCCTTGCGCGACGCGCGCTTCGAACGCGCGGCCGAAGCCGTGGTGGCGCGCGTAATAATCCGCGTGAAGCTCGGTACAGCGTGCCAGCAGGGCCGGCGCGTAACCGGTCTCAAGGGTGAACGGGGCAGCGGCTACATCCACGCCTGCCAGCGCATCCGCATAAAGCCTCAATCCGCGCAGGATCGTTCCATAGTCAGGCGGCGGTAGCCGCTTCAAGGCGTCCGCCACCTGACGCCGCGCGAAGCCGTGGATGCCGGCGAGGGTGGTCTTGCCGTTTTTTGTCAGCGACAGCATCTTGGCACGGCCATCCCCGGGCGCCGTCTTCTCGCTCACGAGCCCGGCGTCCACCAACTTGCGGACCAAACGGCTGACGCTCGACTTCTCCAGGTGCAGTGTTTCCGCGAGCGCCACCGCCCGCAGCGTTCCATGCGCGCCCAGTTCGATCAGCGCATGTACGGCCGAAGGGGACAGATCAGTGCCGGCCAGGGTGCCGCGCATGAACCCGAGCACGCGCACCAGCCGGCGGGAGGCGTCGCGGACCGGCTCAATATGCGCGGAGTGCGAAGACATCAGCTGTTCAAAGCACGTATAGTTGTATTACGCAACTATATTTGCTCTCCGGCGCCGTAGCGGCAGCGCGGTCTCCGGCGGTAGAGTTGCCGCCGGTATAAGCCCGCTGGAAAATAATGCGCCGCACTGACCCTGTAAGATCTCTCGCGCAAACATTGAACCTGTCGCGTCCGCGGCTGGCCGTGGCCGTGCTGGTGGGAAGCATCGCGGTGGTCGGGTTCGCGCTGCATTCCCTGCGCTATCACCCAAAGGTCTTCGACGCCTGCGAGGGTGTGACGGCGGCTGCCGGAACCGGGCAGGCCGCGGACTTTGAACGCGTGGCCGAAATCTACCTGCGCCAGACCCGCAACTGGTCGCTCGGGGATTACTGCGTCAATAAGAACGCGCGCGCGGGCGACGAGCACCGGGTTTCGGTGTTCCGCCGCGGCATGCTGGTGGGCGGCGGCGAGGGGTTCAGGATCCGCATCGACCCGGCCACCATGACGGTCAAAGGGGAACTGGCGCATGAGTGACGCAGCGGATTGGGACAGCCATCATCGGCTGCGGGCGGATTTGGCGCTAGCTTTGCGGGCCGCGCATCACCATGGGCTCTCGGAAGGCGTATGCAACCACTTCAGCGTGGCGCTGCCGGATGGCTCCGACCGTTTCCTGATCAATCCGCAAGGCCTGGCCTGGGATGAGATCGGTGCCAAAGACATTGTGATGGTGGATGGCGCGGGCGCGAAGCGCGCGGGCGCCCATGAGGTTGAGTCCACCGCCATGTTCATCCATGCGGCGGTTCACCGGATCGCGCGCAAGACCTGCGTGCTCCATACCCATATGCCTTACGCCACCGCGCTCACCCTGACCGAAGCGCGCGGACCAGACACGGCGCTGTCGCAGAACGCCATGCGCTTCCATGGCCGCACCGTCGTTGACCGCGCCTACAACGGCCTGGCGCTCGATGCTTCGGAAGGCGAGCGCATCGCCCGCGCCATGAACGGCGCCGACGTCGTGTTCCTCGCCAACCATGGTGTCATCGTCTGCGGCGAACGCATCGACTACGCCTTTGACGATCTCTATTACCTGGAGCGGGCTTGCCAGGCGCAAGTGATCGCCATGTCGACCGGTCGTGCTCTCGCGCCCGTGGATGAGAGCGTTGCCGCCCGCGTGGCCGCGCAGATGAACGGGGAGCGTTTGCAATCCACCTTGTTCTTCGACGCCCTGCGGCGAAAGCTCCAGGAACCCTGACGGCGGCTTGGTCCGGGGCGTTCCGGCCGCTAGTATGACGCGACAGAAAAAGGAGGGCGGCATGAAGATTCAAAGCTGGCTCGGCGCGGCGGCCGTGATGATGGCGTTGGCAGCGGGGCCAGCCCTGGCCGCGACCACCTGGCCCGACGACAAGCTGTTTGTCTCCGCCGAATGGCTCAAGGGCCAGGCCGCCAGCCCGGATCTCGTGCTGTTGCATGTCGGCCAACCGGACGCCTATCCGTCCTTACATATCGAGGGCGCGCGCCTGGTGCGCCTGGACATGTTTGCGCACAAAGACCCGAACCCCGATGCGCTGACCCTGGAAATGCCGACCGCTGACGAATTGCGCGCGAGTCTGGAACAGCTGGGCGTCTCGGACAGCAGCAAGATCGTGGTTTACTTCGCCGGCGCTATGATCCCGCCC
>CANJOI010000054.1 GCA_947475365.1 Fidelibacterota bacterium
CACAGCACGTCGGCCAGCACGAGGCGGCCTTCGGCGTCGGTGTTGAGCACTTCGATGGTTTGACCCGACATGGAGGTGACCACGTCGCCCGGGCGCTGGGCGTTGCCGTCGGGCATATTCTCGACCAGGCCGCACAAGCCCACCACGTTCACCGGTGCTTTGCGCTGCGCCAGCGCGCGCATCAGGCCGACGACGATGCCGGCGCCGCCCATATCCCACTTCATGTCCCACATGCCGGCGGGCGGCTTCAAGCTGATGCCGCCGGTATCAAAACACACGCCCTTGCCGACGATGGCCAGCGGCGGCGCTTTCTTGTCGGACGCGCCGTCCCAGCGCATCACCAGCAATTGTGAATCGCGTACCGAACCCTGGCCGACACCCAGCAGCGCGCCCATGCCCAGCTTCTTCATGGCGGCCACGCCCAGCGCCTCGATCTTGATGCCGTCGGCGGACAATGCTTTGGCGCGCGCGACGAAGGATTCCGGATAAATGATGTTGGCAGGTTCGGTGATCAGGTCGCGGGTGATGGTGACGCCCGCCACCACCGCGCCCACGCTGACGTAGCTCTTCTTCGCCGCCGCGAGAGCCTCGGTCTGAATGGTGATGGTCTTGATGCGCGGCTTGGCGTCGGCGTCTTCCTTGGTGCGATACTTGGCGAAGCGATAGGACTTGAGCGCGGCGCCGCCGCCCACATGGGCCGCGAGCGCGCCGGCGTCCGCCTTGGCGCCGTCGAGGTCTTCCAGGATGACCGCGGCCGCGGCATCGCGCGTGACCGCGTCATAGATCACCGCGCCGATGCGTTCAGCGGCGGTCTCATCCAGGGTCTTGGGGTTGCCGAGCCCCACCAGCACCGCGCGGTTTACTTTCGAGCCCGCCGGCGCCATGACCACCAGGGTCTTTTCGCGCTTGCCCGAGAACTCGGCGATCTTGATGGCGCGCAGGAGGGCGCCGTTGGTCAGCTTGTCGAACTTGGCCGCCGCGGGCGGGAGTTTAACGCCGCTTTTGCCGGCTTCGGGGACCCCGAATACGACGGCGCCCTGAGTCGGTAGGGCGATTTTGGCGAAGGTGATATTCATTGCTGCAACTCCTCAACGCGGCGGATAAGGCCTAAACCTAGAGCATCGCGCCGAAAAGTGGGAACCGGTTTTCGGCGCTAAGCGATGCGGCCAAATATATTTTGGGTTTTTGGTGCTTGGGTACAGCGAAGTAAGGGAAAGAGTTGGGGCCCTTGCCTCCTTTAGCGGGCTGGCTATGGTGCAGCCTGTCTTTCATGAAAGGCCGTCGTTATGGGCAAATTCGGCATCGGCCAGGCAGTCCGCCGCGTCGAGGACCAGCGCTTCCTCACCGGCCAGGGCCGCTACACCGACGACATCACCGTGGCGGGGCAGAAGTGGCTCTACGTGCTGCGCTCGCCTTACGGCCACGCTGAGATCCTGTCGCTCGACGTGGACGCGGCGCGCAGCGCGCCGGGCGTGATCGGCGTCCTTACCGCGGCGGACATGGACGCGGCCAACGTCGGTCCATTGCCGGTTGAAGGCATTCCGCCCGCCGCCGACGGCAAACCGCCCGCGCCGCCCTACCGGCCTTTGCTGGCGAAAGGCCGAGTGCGCTATGTGGGCGAACCTGTCGCCGCGGTGATCGCCGAGACCCTCGCGCAAGCCAAGGATGCCGCGGAGTTGATTTCCGTTGATTACCATGACCTGCCGGCGGTAGCGCTGCCGGCCGAGGCGGTGAAGCCGGGCGCGCCCCAATTGCATGAGAACGCGCCGGGCAACGTGCTGGTGCATTGGTTCTCGGGCGACCGCGCCAAGACCGACGCCGCCTTCGCCAAGGCCCATAAGATCGTGGCCATCGACCTCATCAACAACCGCCTCGTGCCCACGGCCATGGAGCCGCGCGGCGCTATCGCGGAATTCGACACAGGGACAGAGCGCTTCACACTCACCATCGGCTGCCAGGGCGTGCACAAAATGCGCGAGTGGGCCTCCAAGGCGTTTCATGTGGAGCCGGAGAAGATCCATGTGCTGTCGCCCGACGTGGGCGGCGGCTTCGGCATGCGGTTCTTCCTCTATAACGAGCCGGTGCTGTGCATGCAGGCGGCGCGGCAGTTCGGTGTGCCGGTGAAGTGGACCGCCGACCGCTCGGAAAGTTTCCTGTCCGATGGTCACGGCCGCGATCAGGTCAATCACGCCGAACTGGCGCTGGACAAAGACGGCCTGTTCCTGGGCTTAAAGCTCTCCAACCTCGGCAATGTCGGCGCTTATCTTTCGCAGTACGCCGCCTTTGTGCAGACCATGGCCGGCTGCGGCATGGCCTGCGGCGCGTATCGCATCCCGGCGGCGTGCGTGGACGTGAAAGTGGTGCTGACCAACACCGCGCCCATCGACGCCTATCGTGGCGCAGGCAGGCCTGAGTCCGCCTATATGATCGAGCGCCTGGTGGAGAAAGCCGCGCGCGAGATGGGCATTCCCTCCACCGAACTGCGCCGGCGTAATTTCATCCCGCCGGACGCCTTCCCCTATAAGACGCCGCTGGGGCCCAAGTACGACACCGGCCGCTACGCCGAACTGATGGACCAGGCGCTGACGCGCGCCGATGCCGCCGGGATCGTGGCGCGCCGCGCCGAAGCCAAGAAGCGCGGCAGGCTGCGCGGGCTTGGCATCAGCTATTACGTCGAGGCCTGCGCCGGCGGCAGCGCCGAACAGCCGCAGCTGCGCTTCGAGAAGGACGGCCGCCTCACCATCCTGATCGGCACCCAGTCCAACGGCCAAGGCCACGAGACCGCGTACGGCCAGATCGCCGCGGCGACGCTGGGCATTCCCTTGGACCGCATCACCGTGAAGCAAGGCGACAGCGACGCCATTCCCACCGGGGGCGGCACCGGCGGCTCGCGCTCGATCCCCATAGGCGGCAGCGCGGTCATGACCAACGGTCTCAAGATGATCGACCAGGGCAAGACGCTGGCGGCCGAGATGCTGGAAGCCGCGACTGTCGATATCGAGTTCGAAGCCACTCTTGAAGAAGGGGGGCGTTTCCGTATCGCCGGCACCGACCGCGGCGCATCGTGGGATCAGGTGGTGGCTGCGTCCTATGGCGATAAGCGCCCCGAAGGCGTGCAGCCGGGACTGTTCGTCACCGAGAACTACAATCCCGAAGGCGCCACCTTCCCCAATGGCTGCCATGTCTGCGAGATCGACATCGACGAAGCCACCGGTGTGGTGGAATGGGTGCGCTACACCATTCAGGACGATCTGGGGCACACGCTCAATCCGCTGCTGGCGGAAGGTCAGATCGTCGGCGGCGCGGTGCAGGGTCTGGGCCAGGCGCTGTATGAACACGCGGTCTATGACGAGACCGGCCAGCTCACCACCGGATCGTTCATGGACTACTGCATGCCGCGCGCCGATAGCACGCCCACCTTCGACTTTGCCTATACCGAGGTGCCGACGCCGCGCAACGCGCTCGGCATCAAAGGCGCGGGCGAGGCCGGCACCATCGGCGCGACGCCGGCGGTGGTGAACGCGGTGCTGGATGCGCTGAGCCCCCTGGGCATAACCCATCTGGACATGCCGCTGACGCCGCTCAAGCTGTGGCAGGCCATTCAGACATCACGGAACGCTGCGTAGTGGACTTCGCGACGCTGGAAGGTTGGATGGAAGAGCTGCTGCCGGCGGTCGAGGACGCGGGCCGCGCCATCCTCATGGTGCGCTCTCAGGGCTTCGACGTCATCACCAAGGCGGACGCCTCTCCTGTCACCGTGGCCGATCAGGCGGCGGAAGGCGTGGTGCTGGAGGTGCTGGAGAAACTGACGCCAGTGTTTCCGGTGGTGGCCGAGGAGCGCGCCGCCGAGGGCCAAGTACCGGAGTGCGGTCAGGGCTTCTGGCTGGTGGATGCCCTTGATGGCACCAAGGAGTTCATCAAGGGCGGCAACGATTTCACCGTCAATGTCGGCTTCATCTGGAACGGCCTGCCGGTCATGGGCCTGGTGCATGCGCCGGCGCGCAACGAGACCTATATGGGCGCCCTGTCCGGCGGCACGCAGAAGGCTTTTGTCATCCGCGACGGAAAGCGCGCGCCGCTGTTCGTGCGGCCCCGTCCGGCCAAAGTCGTCATCACCGGCAGCAAGTCCCACGAAGTGCCGGAGCTGATGGACCCGTTCCTCGCCAAATTCGATGTCGCCGAGAAAGTCGTGATCGGGTCATCGCTCAAGTTCTGCCTGGTGGCGGAAGGCCAGGCCGACCTCTACCCGCGCTTTGGGCCTACCCACGAATGGGACACGGCGGCGGGTCACGCGGTGCTGCGCGCCGCTGGCGGGCGCGTCCACGACTTCCACGGCGCCGAGATGCGCTACAACAAGCCGGCGTTCCGCAACGGCGCGTTCCTGGCGGACGGTGGCGTGTGAGTGTTGTCCCGGCCGATGCCGAGGGGATCGCGCGCGCGGCGCGGATTCTGCGCGACGGCGGCCTCGTCGCCTTCCCAACCGAGACCGTCTATGGCCTCGGCGCCGACGCCACCAATGGCAAAGCTGTCGCGCGCATTTTCGAGGCCAAGGGCCGGCCGTCGTTCAATCCGCTGATCGTGCACATCCCCGATGCGGCGGCGGCGGCGGACTTCGCCGTGGTCCCGGATCACTTCGCGGCCCTCGCCAAAGCCTTTTGGCCAGGCCCTCTGACGCTGGTCATGGGGCGCAAGCCCGCGTCCGCGGTGTCTGACCTTGTATCCGCCGGTGGCGCCACCCTTGCCTTGCGCGTTCCCGACGCCCCGGCCGCCATCGCTCTGTTGCGCGCCACCGCGCGGCCCTTGGCCGCGCCCAGCGCCAACCGCTCAGGTTCCATCAGCCCGACGCGCGCCGAACATGTCGCCGCGTCGTTGCAAGATCGCGTTGATCTGATTCTGGACGCGGGACCTTGCCGTGTTGGTCTGGAATCGACCGTGCTCGATATCAGCGGCGCTACACCCGCTATCCTGCGCCCTGGTTCCGTCACCCGTGAACAGATCGCCGCCGTGATTGGTGCGGTGGTGGCCGGCGCCGACGATCCCAATGCGCCCAAATCCCCCGGCACACAGCTCAGCCATTACGCGCCATCGTTGCCGCTCCGGATCAACGCAAGCGAAGCGCGCGCGGGCGAGGCCTTCCTGGGCTTCGGCCCTGACTCCGCGACTTTGAGCCTGAGCGCCACGGGAGACTTGCGCGAAGCCGCCGCCAACCTGTTCGCCATGCTGCGGGCGCTTGACGATACGCAGCGATTCACGGGAATCGCGGTCGCCCCGATCCCCGACCGCGACGTGGGCGTGGCCATCAACGACCGCCTGCGCCGGGCGGCCCGCTAGAACCAGAGGGCCAAAGTCCTTGAACGCGTTGGCGATTCCGAGAATTGAACTTCCCGGCCGCCTGCCCCATCTTGGCGTCATATAAATCAGGACGTACCGATGCCCCTCGACCAGACCCTTCGCGACCAGCTTTTCGACATCGTCGGCGCCAAAGCCGTGATCTCCGACGTCACCGCCATGGAGCCCTACCTGCGCGAGGAGCGCGGCAATTACCGCGGCAAGGCGGCGCTGGTGGTGCGGCCCGGCTCCACCCAGGAAGTGGCGCGCATCGTCGCGGCCTGTGCCGCCGCCGGCGTGCCTATCGTTCCGCAAGGCGGCAACACCGGCCTGTGCGGCGGCGCCGTCGCCACCGATGACGTCAACGAGATCATCATGAATCTGGGCCGGATGAATTCGATCCGCGCCATCGATCCCGTGAACTTCACCATCACCGTCGATGCCGGCTGCATCCTATCGGACGTCCAGAAAGCGGCCGACGAGAAGAACTGCCTGTTCCCTTTGAGCCTCGCGGCGGAAGGCAGCTGCCAGATCGGCGGCAATCTTTCCACCAACGCCGGCGGCATCAATGTGCTGCGCTACGGTAATGCCCGCGACCTGGTGCTGGGCCTGGAAGTAGTGCTGCCCGACGGCCGCATCTGGAACGGCATGCGGGCGCTGGGCAAGGACAACACCGGCTATGCGTTGCGCCACCTGTTCGTGGGCGCGGAAGGCACGCTCGGCATCATCACCGGCGCGGTGCTGAAGCTGTTCCCCAAGCCGCTCGAGAAGGCCACCGCCTTCTGCGGCTTCGATAAGATCGAGAACGCCACCGTGCTGCTCAACCGCGCGCGCGCGCTGTCAGGCGACGCGGTCACGGCGTTCGAACTGATGCCGCGCATCGGCATCGATTTCTGCCTGGCCCATGTGGCCGGCAACATCGATCCCTTGTCGGCGCCGCACCCCTGGTATGTGCTGATGGAGCTGTCGTCCTCGCGCCCCAATTCCGGCGTGCGCGCCGCCTTCGAGGCGATCCTGGAAAGCGCCTTCGAGGATGGCATCATCACCGACGCCGTGGTGGCCGAAAGCCAGTCGCAAGCGAATGCATTGTGGCGCCTGCGCGAGACTCTGCCCGAGGCCCAGAAGCCCGAAGGCGGCAGCATCAAGCACGATGTCTCGGTGCCGGTGTCCTGCGTCCCCGCCCTTTTGACCGAAGGCATGGCCGCCGTGATCGAACGCTTCCCGGGCACCCGCCCCGTGCCGTTCGGGCACCTCGGCGACGGCAACATTCATTTCAACATCACCCAGCCCAAAGGCGCCGACACCAAGGCGTATCTGGAACAGCGGGAGGAAATGAACCGCATCATCCATGACATCGTCGTGCGCATGGGCGGTTCGATCTCGGCCGAGCACGGCATCGGCCTGCTCAAGGTCGACGAGATGGTGCACTACAAAGACCCCATCGAGCTGGAATTGATGCGCCGACTCAAGCATGCCTTCGATCCGGCCAACCTGATGAATCCGGGAAAAATCGTCAGGTAAGAGCGTTTCGCCAAACCGCGACCCATTAAAAATTGCGGGATGAACGCGAATCGTTCATCCCGCAATTCACGCGCGCCGGAAAATTTCTGCGCGCGTGAAACTTTTTTTGTTGTCGCGCGTTGGTACCCCCGCCTGTCGTGCGCTTATCCGCCAATGCGGTGCGCCGGCGCAACACCCGTCCCGGTTTCGGCGATCAGTCATCGCACGGCGCTTGCCGCCCGCGCGCGGCGTATCCATGTTGACGCCGATCGAACGCGGATATTCCCCCAATGCCCGCGAATTTTTCTCGGAGCTTTTTAAAAATGAAGATCAGATTCCTGTTGGCCGCGACCGTGGCCGGCATCGCATTTGCCGCAGCGGCATCTGCGTCCGAACCCGGCATGTATGTCGGCGTCGGCGCGGGCATGTTCGCCCCCGAACATGACACCGTAGACACCCGCATCCTCGGCCGCCCGTTCGCGCAGCCGCAGATCACCTACAACATCGGCTGGGGCATCCTCGGCTCCGTCGGGTACAAGTGGGACCAGGGCTATCGCACCGAACTCGAAGTCAGCTACCGCCAGGCGGCGTTCAATGATTTCGCCGGCGCCGGCACCTCGGGCCACCTCGGCTCCACCAGCGTCATGGCCAACGCCCTGTTCAACGTCGGCGGCGGCTCGGGCTTCCAGCCGTATATCGGACTCGGCGCGGGCGCGGCCTTCGCCAAGTGGCATCATTTCCAGGGCGGCCGCTCGGCAACCTACCCGGCCGGCACACCGTTGGTCGACGACAGCAGCCCCGCGGCTTTCCAGTATCAGGGCATCGCCGGCGTCGAATTCCCGCTGTCGCCGAACACCGACATGTTCGTCGATTACCGCTATGTCGGCAGCTTGAACCATAAGTTCTGGAGCTCCACACCGACCGGTTCGGCGTTCAGCAATATCGACAACACGAGCCACAACGTGATGGTCGGCGTGCGCTTCTCCTTTGGCGCCGCGCCGATGAAACAAGCGGCCGCCGCGGCTCCGCCGCCCCCGCCGCCCCCGCCCCCGCCGCCGCCGCCTCCCCCGCCGCCGCCCCGGCCGGCGCCGCCTGTGCCGCAGAAGTTCCTGGTTTTCTTCGACTTTGACCGCGCAAACGTAAACGCGCCCGCGGCCCGCATCGTCCAGGAAGCGGCCGACTTCGCCAAAAAGAACGGCAAGGTCGTGATCCACGTCACCGGCCACACCGACCGCGCCGGGACCGACGCCTACAACATCTCGCTGTCGGAACGCCGCGCCAAGGCGGTCGAGATGGAACTGACCAAGCTCGGCTTCACCGCCAATCAGATCACCATCGCGGCGCGCGGCGAGTCCGAAAACCTCGTGGCCACCGGCGATGGGGTGCGTGAGCCTCAAAACCGGCGCGTCGAAATCGTGATGGATCCCTAATCCATCCTTCAAGACAGCGTAAAAAAAACGCCGGCGGGATACACCCGCCGGCGTTTTCTATTGGTGCCGCGCGCGGTTTATTTGGTGGCAGTAGAGGCCTTGATGACCGGCGCGGTGGGCGCGGCGGCTTCGATGGGGGCCTGCGCCGGAGCTTCAGGCGCGCCGCACTGGGCAGGCATCGCCACGCCGGGAACGTACTTCGCCGCTATGGTCGACAGGCCCTGCGGCTCTTCTTCCAGCAGCAGGAACATGGCCCAGGTGTCGCCGCAGTAGCTCTCGGGCTCTTCGGCGCGGGCAAGACCGGCCGCATTGGCGAGCTGGGTGAGGTGACGGTTGAGCGCCGGCTCACCGCCGCCGATGCGCTTGAAGTAGGACACGATCTGCTGTCCGGCCAAGGTCAGCGACGGGCGGAATTTCTCGACAAACCCATTATAGGCGGCCTGCTGGTTACAGGAGAGCGCCGCCACCATGAGCCGGCTTTGCAGGTCGCGCAGGCGCATCGCGTCGGCTTCTTGCGACGAGACGCAGGCCGCGACGTCTTTCGCGGCAGCGGTCGTGCCGGCGGCAACGAGCATCGCCAGTGCCACGCTCGCAGCGGTGCTTGCCAGTTTGCGGTTCATGATGTGCCTTCTCCCACCAGAGGACGATGCGATGATAAGTCGATTTGTTCCCGCAGCAAAATAATTTGAACCACGCCTGAATACGGGTGCGCGGCCCGCCATCTGCAAGGGAACTCTCGCGGCCCGCGCCCGTGCTGCTGGCGGTGAGCCGCTGTTCATGCACGCACCTTGCGGCCGGGTCTGTTAAGGAGCGGTTTATGTGCGCCGGAGCGAGGCGCAAAACCCTGGCCATGAGCGTCCGGGCGGGGTCAAATCCGCGCTGGGCCGCGACTTGCATCGCGCGCGCAAGCGGAGCGGACTATACTGAGACCATGTTACCGAGACCCATGTCACTAAGGCCAATGTCGGGCATTACCTGGTACATCTTCCGTCAGTTGGGCTGGGGCACGCTGGTCGTTGCCCTGGTGCTGACCGTGATCGTCTGGCTGACCCAGTCGCTGCAGTTCCTCCAGTTCATCATCAACAAGGGCCTGGCGCTGGGCGACTGGCTGAAGCTCACCACCCTGCTGCTGCCCAGCTTCGTGGTCGTCATCCTGCCCAGCGCTTTGTTCTTCGTGGTGGTGTTCGTCTATAACAGGCTGATCTCCGACCGCGAGCTGGTGGTGGTCCAGGCAGCCGGTATGAGCCGCATGGGCGTTGCCAGCCCGGCGCTGGTGGCGGCAGGGGCCGCCGTCCTGGCCGGCTACCTCCTCAGCCTGTTCGGCGTGCCTGCGTCCTACCGCGGCTTTCGCCAGGAGCAGTGGAACCTGAAGGCCAACGCGTCCCAGATCCTGATCCGCGAAGGCGCTTTCAACACGCTGACCGGGGGCCTCACGGTCTATGTGCGCGAGCGCGGGCGCGGCGGCGAGCTGGAAGGCGTCATCGTCCACGACACCCGGGAGCGCACCAAATCCGTCACGCTCACCGCCGCCCACGGCGCGCTGGGAGAGGGCGACAACGGCCCCAGACTGGTGCTCCGCAACGGCAGCCGGCAGGAATTGACCACGGGCACCGGCAACCTGTCCGTCCTGTACTTCGACAGCTACGGCCTCGACCTGGACGATATGACCAGCAGCAATCCCGGCGACCGCTACGCCGATAACCGGGAACGGTCGACCCTGGACCTTTTGGCGACGCGCGAAAGCGACACCCAGACGGCGCTGAAAGTCGCGCGCATGCATGCCGAGGCCCACCAAAGGCTGTCCGGCCCGATCACGGCCCTGGGTTACACGCTGGTGGCCCTGATGTTCCTGCTGACCGGGGTTTTCGACAAGCGCGGCCAGATCGAGCGGGTCGCCGGCGCCGTCTGCGTCATTATCGTGCTGCAGGCCCTGGCCCTGGGGGCCATGAACCTGGCGGCGCGTGCGTCGGTTTTTGTGCCCCTGATGTATCTGGTTAGTCTGGTTCCCGTGGCGGTGGGGTTGTATATGATCGCCGCACCAGACCGGCCGTGGGCTTCCTTCTCGGCCACCCGTCATAGCAGGGCGTGATATCCGTTTCATGATTCAGCTGAGCGCGACCGGTTCCGGGCGGAGAACACGCCTGATCGCTGCCGCCCTGCGGTCGTCCCTGGCCGGGCTTCTGCTCGGCAGCGTTTTCCATATGCCGGCTCAGGCCGCCTTCGTCGAGGCCGAGCGGGACTCCTCTGTTCAAGCCGGGGGCGGCCAGCAGTCCGCGCAGAACACGCTCCTGCAGGCTGATGAGATCAGCTACGACCAGGACGCCAACTTCGTGACCGCGTCGGGCGCCGTCGAGATCGCGCGCGGCGACCGCGTGCTGCTGGCCGACAAAATCGTCTACGACCGCACCAAGGACGTCGCCACCGCCACCGGCCACGTCTCGCTGCTGGACGACACCGGCACGGTGTTCTTTTTTGAATCCCTCCAGGTGACCGGCGACCTCAAGCAGGGCCTGGCCGAGGAAGTGCGCGTGCTGCTCTCGGACAAGTCGCGCCTGGCGAGCCGCGGTTTCCGGCGCATCTCGACCGCTGTGAGCGAACTGTACCAGGCCGTCTACACACCGTGCGACAGCTGCAAGGGCAGCGACCCGTTGTGGCAGATCAAGGCCGGCGAAGTGCGCTACGACCGCGATGCCCAGATGGTCTATTACGACAACGCCTGGCTCGAGGTGAAAGGCGTGCCGGTGTTTTACACGCCCTACCTCGCCCATCCCGATCCCACGGCGGGCGCCAAGTCCGGCCTGCTGCTGCCCACCCTGGGCGCCAGCCGCAACCTGGGTGTGTTCTACAAGCAGCCCTATTACATCGCCATCGCCTCGGACCAGGACGCCACCATCACGCCGTTCCTGACCGCCAACGCCGGCCAGGGCTCGACCTTCGAATACCGCCGCGATTTCCGCAACGGCCAGGTGCGCCTGGACGGCAGCCTCATGGCCGGCGATCCGCAACTGAACGAGGACGTGCGCGGCCACTTCATCGGCTGGTCGCGGTTCGACCTGGATGAAAACTGGCGCACCGGCACCGACGTCAACCTGGCGTCCGACCAGACCTACCTGCGCCGCTATAATTTCCGCGCGCCCAGCTGGCTCACGTCCAATGCCTTCGCCGAGCGTTTCACGCAGAACTCCTACTTCTCGGCCAATACCTATTACTTCCAGCGCCAGCGCGTGGATGTGACCGGATCGTCCGTGCCGGTGGTGGCGCCGCTGCTGGAATACAATTACCTCACCGACCCCGACAGCATCGGCAGCTACTGGAGCTTCGACGCCAACAGCCTGGTGCTGTTCCGCGAGACCGGCACCGACACCAACCGCTTGTCCAGCCGTGTCGCCTGGAACCTGCCCTACACCACGGCGGGCGGCTCGATTTTCACGGTGCGCGCCGATGTGCGCGCCGACGGCTATTACGTCCGCGACCTGCAGCGCCCGGTGCGCAAGGATGTCTTCACCGGCACGTCAGGCCGCGTGGTGCCGGAAGCTTCGGTGGAATGGCGCCTGCCCTTGGTCAGCGACCAGAGGGGCTTCCATCAGGTGCTGGAGCCCATCGTCATGGTGGCGGCGAGCCCCAACGGACTCAACCGCGAGAGCATCCCCAACGAAGACAGCCTCGATCTCGAGTTCGACGACACCAATCTGTTTTCCATCGACCGCTTTGCCGGCTTCGACCGCGTCGAGACCGGGCCGCGCATCAACTACGGCCTGCGCTGGTCGGTGTTCAACGAAACCGTGGGCACGGTTTCGGCCCAGGCCGGTCAGGTCTACCGCTTCAAGCCGGACGCGGCGTTCACGCCGCTGTCGGGGCTCGCCGGGCATTTTTCGGACTTCGTCGGCCATGTCGACTACACGCCGAGCGCACTGTTCAGCGTCGACTACCGCTTCCGGGTGGACAAGGACAACCTCGCGCCGCGGCGCAGCGAGTTCGGCGCGAGCTTCGGACCCGATCTCGCGCGCGCCTACCTGTCGTATATTTTCGTCAAGGCGGACGCCAGCACCCTGATCACCCAAGGCAGCACCGAGGAAATGTTCGCGATGCTGTCGAGCAGGTTCTCCGAGCATTGGTCGCTGGTGGCCAGCCACCGCGAGAACCTGGGACGCCTCGGCGGCAGCATCCGCACCGAGTTCGGCATGACCTACGAGGACGAGTGCTTCCTCATGGGCCTGACCATCGCCAACGACAGCACCGAGGACCGCGACTTCAAGAAAGGCGTGGCCGTGCTGCTCCGCTTCAGCCTCAAAACCATCGGCGACATCAAGTTTAACACCGACGTGGGCTCCCGCCGGTAGGACGGCGGCCTTTTGGCGGGCGCGCGTCATGGCGCGCGACACCGGCGCGGGTTCCCGCCGGTAATCCCTAAGTCCTTGGGGAAATTACTGTAATCTTCTCGGGTCCGAGGGCTTCCCCGGCTGGTTTTTGCCGGCAAGCCCGCGTATCTTGGCCTCCCATTTTCCGGCTGTCGAAGTGATCAAGACGATGTCCTTCCGTTTGCGTCTCTCCACCACCCTGTTCGCGGCCTGCGCCGGCCTGGCCGCGGGCACCACGCTCGCGGTTCCAGCGGGGGCCGCAGAAGCGCCTCTGGGCAGCGGCCTCGGCAACTTCAGCGCGGCGCCGTCGGCGCCCGCGGCCAACGCCATGAGCATCGCCGCGGTGGTGAACGAGGACATCATCACGGTGTTCGACGTGCAGGCCCGGCTCGGCCTCTATCTCGCCACCTCCGGTCTCGACAACACCCCGGACATCCGCAGCCGCCTGATGCCCCAGGTGGTCAACGCCCTGATCGATGACCGCCTCAAGCTGCAGGAAGCCAAGCGCCTCAAGATCACCACCGGGGAAAACGAAATCCGCTCCTCGGTCGATGGCATCGAGCAGCGCAACGGCATGCGCCCCGGCGCCTTCCGCGGCATGCTGGCGCAGGCGAACGTCGACACCAGCACGCTCTACACCCAGATCGAAGCCGACCTCTCCTGGGTGAAGGTGATCCGCAAGGAACTCGCCCGCGACACCACCGTGCAGCCGCAGGAAGTGAAGGCGGTGATGGCGCGCATGAAGGCGAACCAGGGCAAGCCTGAGCGCTTGCTCGCGGAAATCTTCCTGCCGGTGACCCCGGGCATCCCCGAACAGACCGTGCGCCAGCTCGCCGACCGCCTGGTGCAGCAGGCCCGCGGGGGCACGCCGTTCCCGGCGCTGGCGCAACAGTTCTCCCAGAGCGCCACCGCGGCGCTGGGCGGCGACCTGGGCTGGGTCGTGCAGGGTGAATTGGAGCCCGAAGTGGAGGCCATGGTCACGCGCCTGGAGCCCAACCAGTTCTCCGATCCGATCCGTACGTCGTCCGGCTATCACATCATCGCGCTGCGTGAACGCCGCTCGTCCGGCGCGCCCGATCCGCGCATGTCGGTGGTGACGCTGAGCCAGATCTATCTGCCCAATCTGGGCGGCCGCGCCATGACGCCGGCCAAGATCGCGCAACTCTCGGAAGAGATCCACGCCAAAGCCAAAACCTGCGCCGACATGAACACGCTGGCCAAGGAAATCGGCACCCCCGGTTCCGGCCCGATCCCCACGGTGTACCTGGGCGGCCTGCCGGAGAAAGTACGCGACGGCATCGCCGATTTAAAAGCCAACCAGCTCAGCAAGCCCATCGAGGTGGCGGGCGCCCGGCTGTTCGTGATGGTGTGCATGCGCAAGGATGACACCGGCCTGCCAAGCGAAGAGCAGGTCATGGGCACGCTTCAGAATGAGAAGCTCACCAACGCCGCCCGTCAGAAGCTGCGCGACCTGCGCCGCGCCGCCTTGATCGACATACGTATCTAGCATTGAATAATCCCCGGGAATGCCTGCCCATCGCGCTCACCATGGGTGAGCCGGCGGGCATTGGCGGCGAGATCGCCCTCAAGGCCTGGGTGAAACGCGGTCAGGTGCCGTTCTTCGCAATTGACTCCCTGGAGCGCTTGCGGGATTTGGCCGCGCGCTTCGCCATTCCATGCCCCATCCAAGCCATCTCTTCTCCTGCGGAGGCCGGCGCGGTGTTCGCGCAAGCGCTGCCCGTTCTGCCCTTGCCCGTGCCGTTGGCTGCGCCGGTGTCTCCCGGCGCACCTGATGAACGCAACGGGCCGGCGGTGGTGGGCGCCATCGATCTCGCGGTCAGTCTCGCCAGGGCCGGCAGGATCGACGGCTTTGTCACCAATCCCATCAACAAGGCGGTGCTGCAGAAGTCGGGCTTCGCCTTTCCGGGGCACACCGAATACCTGGGCCATCTCGCCGGCGGCAAACCGGCGATCATGATGCTCGCCATCGCTGGCTTACGTGTCGTGCCGGTGACCGTGCATCTCGCCCTCCGGGACGTGCCGCACGCGCTGACACACGACGCCATCGTTACCTGCGGACGGATCGTGGCCGCCGCGCTCGAGACGGACTTCGGCCTGAAGACCCCGCGCATCGCCGTGGCGGCGCTCAACCCACATGCCGGCGAGAACGGCGTGATGGGAAGCGAGGAGAGCAGCATCATCGCCCCGGCCATCGCGCAGTTGGCGGCGGAGGGCATCGCGGTGACCGGCCCGTCGCCCGCGGACACCTTGTTCCACGCGGATGCGCGCGCGCGCTTCGATGCCGCCTTGTGCATGTATCACGACCAGGCGCTGATCCCGCTCAAGACCCTCGACTTCGCCGGCGGCGTGAATGTCACCCTGGGCCTGCCGTTCGTGCGCTGCTCGCCGGATCACGGCACGGCCTTCGATATCGCCGCGAAGGGTATCGCCGATCCGTCGAGCCTGATCGCGGCGCTGGCCATGGCGGCGGATATGGCCGCGCGGCGCGCACATGTCTGAGGCCTCACTGCCCCCTTTGCGCGACGTCATCGCGCGCGCCGGACTGCTCGCCGACAAGCGCCTCGGCCAGCATTTTCTGCTGGATATGAATCTCACGGGCCGCATCGCCCGGTCCGTGGCCAATCTGTCTCAAGGCACAACCATTGAAGTGGGACCCGGCCCCGGCGGCCTGACGCGCGCGCTGCTGGAAGCCGGCGCCAATCTCGTCACCATCGAGAAGGACACACGCTGCCGGCCCATCCTGGCCGAGATCGCCGCGGCCTATCCCGGCCGCGTCACCACGATGGAGGGCGATGCGCTCACCATCGACGCGTCCGGTATCGGGACCGCGCCGCGGCGCATCGTTTCCAACCTGCCCTACAATGTCGGCACCGAGCTTCTGATCCGCTGGCTCGAGAACGCCACCGCGTTCGAGTCTTTCACCCTGATGTTCCAGACCGAAGTAGCCATGCGCCTGATCGCGCCCGCGGACACCGGCGCCTATGGCCGCCTCAGCGTTCTCGCCCAGTGG
>CANJOI010000055.1 GCA_947475365.1 Fidelibacterota bacterium
CGCCGGTGCGGGCGAAGTCGCCGACCTTGGGCACCTGGCTGACCACACCGTCGAACGGCGCTTTGATCGCCGAGCGTTCCAGCATGACGGTGGCGGAGGCTTTGCCCGCCAGCGCCAGCTGATAAGTGGAATGGTGCTGCGGATCGATGTTGGGATCGCCTTCCAATGTCGCCAGGATCTCGGCGATCTGCTGCTTGGTGAGCGCGATATTCTGCTGCGCGGTTTCGACCGCATGCTTGGCTTCGTCGAGCTTGGACTTGGTGGCGAAATCCTGAGCGGCCAGCGCCGATTGACGCCCCAATTCACGTTGCGCGAAGGCCAGGTCGGTCTGGTTGAGCGCGAGGCTCTGCTGCTTTTCGCGGTAACGCGCCTTGGCGCCCTCGATGTTCGCCACAGCGGCGCGCAACTGAGCTTCCGAGCCCGCCAATGCGATGCGCGTGGTGGTGTCGTCGATCACGATCAGCGGCTGGCCCTTGGTGACGTGGGCATTCTCGCCCACCAATACTTGCGTGATGTTGCCCGACACTTCCGGGCTGATGGAGGCGATGTCGGCCTTGATATAGGCGTTGTCGGTGCCGGCGAAGCGGCCGCCCCAGGCATAGGCCGCCGCACCGGCAACGACGGCAATCAGTGGGATGAACACCATCAACACGCGGCGCAGGCCTTTTTTCTCGCGCGGCGGTGAATCGGTGGCGGCGGAACTCACGGAGATTTTGCTTTCAGCATTCATGGTTTTATCCTGCGCGATCAATCTTGGCGCTTGATGTGCTATCTGCGCGCTCCAGGTTTGCGCGCATGGCTTGCAACAATTGGGCAACTTCCGCCTGACGTTCCGGGCTGACGCCGTCACGCACCAGTCCCATCACTTCCTCGGCGATGGCGTGCAGCTGTTTCATGATCGGCCCAGCCCCTTCGGCCAGGAACAGCTTCACCGCGCGCCGGTCATCGGGATCGCGCTGGCGTTCCACCAGACCAGACTGCTCCATGCGGTCGAGGATGCGCGCGACCGCGATCGGCTGCATTTCCAGCTTGTCGGCCAGTGCGGCTTGGCTGCAGCCCTGGGCCTTCGCCAGCATCAGCAGCACCCGCCACTGATACTGCGTGTAGCCCAGCGCACGGGCCCGCCGGTCGAACGCGCGCCGCACCGAGCGGGACAACTCCGACGCGGCGATGGCGAGTTCCGAACCCGCGGGCATTTCAAAAGGGGGAAGCGACATGGGCGGGTATATAGGACCGCCGGAATTCGTATACAATGTATATAATATCTCTTATATACGGATTTTCTGAGTTACAGTTGTATGCCTAGAAAAATTCCCGTCGATAATCCACACTCCCTCTCAGCGCTGGTTCAGAAACGCGCCATTAACTTATTGATATAGAAAAGTTATTTCCCCATTCGCGGTTGTTGCCGTCCGCCGAATCCCCCTTCGGCGGACGCTCGTCGGGGCGGCGGATGATCGCGGAGGAACCCCGTCCTCCCGATCCGTGGAGGTCCGCCGCCCCATCCCGAGCCCTGCTGTGGCACTCTCCACATTATGAATCAGGCGCGTCACACCTTCGGCCAGGCCGCGGCGGATTACGCCGCCGCGCGGCCCACCTACCCGGCCGCGCTGTTCGAGTGGCTGGCGGAGACCGCGCCGCGCCGCGGCCATGTGTGGGACTGCGGCACCGGCACAGGCCAGGCGGCGCTGGATCTGGCAGCGCGTTTCAAGACCATCCACGCCACCGATTTCAGTGCGGGACAGATCGCGGCGGCGCGCCCCGCGCCCAATGTCACCTACGCCGTGGAGCCGGCGGAGAAGACCAGCCTCACGGGCGGCTGGGCCGACCTGATCACCGTCGCCAATGCCTTGCACTGGTTCGACTTCGACCGCTTCTGGCCGGAAGTGAAGCGTGTGGGCGCTTCTGATTCCGTATTCGCGGCCTGGGGCTACAACTGGTTCTTCGTCTCCCCCGCCTTCGACACCGATGTCACCACGCGCTTCCGGGATTTGATCGCGCCGTTCTGGGCGCCCAACAACCGCATCAACTGGAACGGCTACCGCGACGCCGATATCCGCTTTCCGTTCACACGGATGTCGCACCCGGCCTTCACCATCGAACTGGCGTGGAGCTTCCGCCAGATCCTGGCCTTCATGCAGACCTGGTCGGCCTACCGCCTGAGCCGCAACGACGCGGGCGCCTCGAAGGCAATGGACGCACTGTTGATGGAGTTCGAGAAGAATTACCGCGCCGATGAAGTCTTCCAGGTGCGCATGCCACTGGTGATGGTGGCCGGCCGCGTTTAAGCGCAGGCGCCCGCATCCCCCTCCATTGTCATCCTTGGCCGAGCGAAGCGAGTGCCGAGGATCCAGGGCCGTAAAGATAGAGGGCTATCGAGGGACTCAACGCATCTTGCGTCATGTATGCCGCAACTCGCCTTCGTTACTGCTCTGGATTCCCGGGTCAAGCCCGGGGATGACAGTGTGTGGTTAGTGAGTGCTCAACAAAAGCAGAGCAACGCGAAGGTGCCTGCTATCGTCGAACTCGCCAAGCCCCATGTTGTCCGTCGCAGCCCAGCGAAGGTACGCGGCTAAATTCCGTATAAGCCGGCATGCCTTACTCTTTACCTCAGGCAATCCGCACGTAGCGCTTGCCCAACGCCGGGACAAACGACGGCGTGCGGTTGCGCATAGCGATGCCTTTGGCTTCCGCCGCCTGCAGGATGTCCTCGAGGTCCTGGCAGTAACTCCAGTATTCCTCTTCGTAGTTGCGCTTCCAGAAGCCGGGATGGACGCGGTGGGTGACGGCCATCTTGCCCATGTAGTCGTCTTCGTTGGCGTGGCTCCACGGCTTGGTGGCGGCGGCAAAGGCCATGCCGTCGCAGCCGAAGATGTCCACCGCGCCATGCGCGCCCGCGATGGTGAAGGCGACCGGTAGCATCAGCATGGTGAGCACGTTGGCCGTGGCGGCGGTGAGGAACTCTGCCGTCAGGTCGAGGTTGAAGGTGGTTCGCCGGTCGTTGCCGATGCCGATGGCGCGGGCGTGGGTGTGCCCGGGCATCATGGCTCGGAAATACGGCACGTAGCCCAGCTGGGTGATCAGCACGCGCTTCGGGTTTTCCATGGCGCGGGCAAGATCGGCGCGAAACCGCCCGGCGTAGAGCGAGGCACCCCAGTGCTGCACCGGATCGCCGCACACCAGGAGTTCGGGGTCGAGATGCGCAAGCGCCGCCGCGTCGCCGATGGTGGAATTGCACACCGCGCGCACGGTGGAACCGGGATCGATCTTGGCCTCGACCACCTTGGCCAGCGACGGCCCGTTGCCGAAGCAGCTGACGCCCTTGCCCTTCCAGGTCTTCAACCCCGCCATGAACTTGGCGCGGCAATCCGCCACCAGCGCGCCGAGTTCTTCCTGGCTGAACAGTTTGTAGACAAAGCGCATGGTGAGCAGGGTCTCCTGCTGCACCTGGTACGGGTCGGCCATGACGGCTTCCGCGCCCGTGGCGGCGGCGATGGCATGGGCTTCGGCCACCGACGCGGCGTCGCACGACCAGACGATCACGCCCTTGAGGTTCGGATAGGCCGCGGCGTAATCAGCGGGCGCGCGGCCTGTGGCCTGTGTGAGCGCGATCTTGCCGGCGTATTTGGGCGCGTGATCGGCGATAGCGGGGTCCAGGTCGCGGGACAGGAACACCTTGGCCATGTCCAAGGTCTGGCTCACGTCCAGGAGGGCGAAGTCGTCCCCCGCATAGGGGAAGACCAGGCGGTTCACCTTCGCCAGCGCCGGCAGGAAGTGCCAGACGGCGCGGAACAGCTGGTCAAACAACAGATGCCGGTTGGGAAACGGCGGATAGAAGAGAATGTCGGCCATGAGCCCCGGATGCCGGCAGGATAATGTCGCGATCCTACCTGCATCCGGGATTCACCGCATTAGTTTACCGGCCTTTAGTTTACTGGCCTTTAGTTTACTGGCGGCAGATCGAACAGCAGCACTTCGGCGTCCGCGACGCTGGTGACCGTGATCTTGCCTTCCTTGGCCACGGCGACACCGTCGCCCTGCCCTGCTTCCTGGCCGTTGAGCGTGACCTTGCCGCGCGCCACCTGCAGCCAGGCAAAGCGTTCCGGCTTGGTGTCCAGGCTCACGCTCTCGCCGGCCTTGAGCAGGCTGGCGTAGAGGTTGACGTCCTGGTGGATCGTCACCGAGCCGTCGCGGCCGTCGGGCGACCCCACCAGGCGAAGCTTCCCTTGGCGGTCCTCGGTGCTGAAAGCAGTCTGCTCATAGGACGGCTTCAGGTTCCGCGCCTGGGGCAGAATCCAGATCTGCAGCAGCTTGGTGGCCTGGTCCTTGAGGGCATTGGCCTCGCTATGGGTAATGCCGCTGCCCGCGGTCATGCGCTGCACCTCGCCGGGCCGGATGATGGAACCGGTGCCCAGGCTGTCTTTATGCTCGAGCGCGCCCTCCAGGATATAGGTGATGATCTCCATGTCCCGGTGCGGATGGGTGGGGAAGCCATGGCCCGCCGCCACGCTGTCCTCGTTGATGACGCGCAGCGCCGAGAACCCCATGAACTGCGGGTCATGGTACTCGCCGAAGGAAAAGGTGTGATAGGTGTCGAGCCAGCCGAAATTGAAATGGCCGCGCTCGGCGCTCTTGCGGACGTGAATCATGACGGCGCCTCCTCTCCAGATTCTGGTGTTACCGGGATCACGTCCCGTTGATGCCGCCCTAGATAGGCGGCTCACCCCTCCCCGGCAAGGCGGCGCCCGCGTAGACTGCGCCGGTCTTTCATAGGGGAGTTTCACCATGCATATCCAAAAGCGCCTTTGCCTCGCGGTCCTGGCGGCCGGCCTGTTGTCAGCGCCCGTCTTCGCCGCCACGGACGCGGCCACGGAGGCCAGCCTCAAGGCGGCGCTGGCGAGCAAGGACCGCGCACCCGCCAACGCCGCGCGCGACCCCGCGCGTCATCCGCTGGAAACGCTGAAGTTCTTCGGCCTCAAGAACGACATGGCGGTGCTGGAAGTCTGGCCGGGCGGCGGCTGGTGGACCGAATTCCTGGCCCCGGTGCTGGCCGAGAAAGGCCGCTATGTCGGCGCAGATCCCTCCATGCCTGACAAAAGCTCCACCGCCAAACGCGTCAAGGAACTGGCGGCGAAGAACCCCGCCTTCGCCAAGGCCGAGATCGTGGAGATGTCAGCCACCAAGACCAACCCGGTCCCCGCCGGCTCCATGGACATGGTCCTGACCTTCCGCAACATCCACAACTGGATGAGCGACGGGAAGGAAAAGGTGATGTTCGACGCCATGTTCACCGCCCTGAAGCCGGGCGGCTACCTGGGTATCGAGGAGCACCGTGCCAAGGCCGGCGCCGCCGACGACAAAGGCGGCTCGGGCTATGTGAAGGAAGACGCGGCCATCAAGATGGCTGAAGCCTCGGGGTTCAAGCTGGTGTCCAAGTCCGAGATCAATGCCAACCCGAAAGACACCAAGGACTATCCCAAGGGCGTGTGGACCCTGCCGCCCAACTACGCCGAAGGCGACAAGGATCGCGCTAAGTACCAAGCGATTGGCGAAAGCGACCGGTTCACCCTGCTGTTCCAGAAACCCGCGCGCTGAGATCGCGGCAAGCAAAAAGGCCCGGCGGTCACCCGCCGGGCCTTTTCTGTTTCACGCCGCTTTAGTCTTTGATGATCGAGGTCTTGGTAACCGTGATCTTCGGCGTGCCAACTTTCGCCACCGTAAGCTTGCTCATCGGCGCGTACTGCGCGTTCAGGTCGGCGGTGGTGAGTTGGGCCGCCGGCTTATCGCCGACCGGCTTGTCGTTCAGCTTGTACAGCGTGCGGATCGACGGATCGTAAATCGCATCCGCATAGACCTTGGTGTCCCCGTCGCCGCTGCGCACGCGGCCATAAATCGTGACCGGCTGTCCCACGCCGATCTTATCCACGGTGCGGGTGAAACCGGACATCTCACGCGGACGCGGGATGTCCTCGCTGACCACCACTTGCGTCACCCGGGCGCCGTCTTTCACGGTGAGGGTATTGCCCTTCTTATGCGTGACGGTGCCGCTGAGCGCCACCATCGCCCGGTCGGGCAAAGTGCCGGTCAGGACCGGAGAAGTGGCGGTGGAGGGCGGCGGCCGCGCCACGCTCACGGCGCCGGTCACGCCGTGCGGCGCGGTCGTGGCGGTTTCGAGCGCGGGCTTCAGGGCGTCGGGATTGCTCGCGGGCGCGGGCGTCTGCATCGCGAGCCGCGCCTGATCGGCCGGCAGCTTGTCCACGAGATAACCGCCGGCCACGGCCACGGCGACAATCGCAACGGTCGCCGACGCGGCAAGCAGAGTGGTTCTGTTCATCGTCATCTCCTGCAAAATGGGGAGCGCCCCGGGAGAGGCGGTCTTTGCGGAAGTAGAACGATGCTTGCCGGGCTTTGTTGCGCCACTGGAGCGTGTGCCGGTGCCCGGCGCAGGCAAGGCGTGCCCTTATTCCGGCCACAATCCCCCCGTGATCGGGGGCGGGCTACGGAACCAGCCGCTTGAAGTAGTAGATGCGGCGATGGCCGCGCGGGTGATCCTCCAGCGCGCCGAAAGATGTGTAGCCCTGCGTCTCGTAGAAGCCAGGCGCCTGGAAGGTGAAGGTGTCGAGCCGCACGCCGATGCAGCTCTTCCGTTTGGCGATGGCTTCGGCTTCCGCGATGAGCTTCGATCCGAGGCCGCTGCCGCGCAGCTCTTCCGGCACGAACAGCAATTCCACGAACAGCCAGTCGGCCGAGACGATGCCCCACAGGCCGCCGGTGACCGCATCGGTGACGGGATCGCGCAGGAGCACCGCGACCGGAAACGGCGGCGGACAATCGACATTGGCCTGATTATAGGCGCCGAGCGCGCGTGCGATCTCCGTCCGCGAGGCCGCGTCCGGTTGCTCATCGACGATAATCTTGGGAACGGCCGTCACGGCTTGGCGCGGATCAGCTGCCGGTGGCGCTGGCGCGGCAGAACTGGCCGGACTCTTTGAGCTTGATGCAGGCGGCTTCGGCCTCACCCATGGACCCGTAGGAGCCGGCCATCAGGCGGTAGAACGTGCCCTGATCGCCCAGGTCGACGCGCCGCACGATCGGCTGCACGCCCGTGAGCAATGCCTTGTTCTTGCTGATCACTTCTTCCCAGCCCTTCAGGGCCGAGGCTTCGCTGCGGTAAGACGCGATATGCACCACCGGGCCGGTGATTTCGCGTTCCATGGGCGAAACCTGCGGCCCGGCAGCGGCGGCTTTCCCGGCCGGGGCAGGCGCGGCGCGGCTGGCGGCGGTGCCGGTGCGCCGGGCGGCGGCGGCGCGGCCGGCCTCCTGCGAGGGCAGCAGGCCCGTGGTGACGGCGTGTTCGATGGCGTCCTTCTCGGCCTGGAGTTCCTCGGCCGTGATCAGGTTCTTCTCGCGCAGGCGTTCGAGATGGCCAGCGGCGGCGGCGCCCTCGATCATGTCCTTGGGCGGCGGCATGGGATCGGCGCGGTCGGTGGGGTTCTCGGGCAGCAGCGCGTTCAGGATCATGGTCCGTTCTAAAGCATGCTGCTGCGGCGTAATGGCGCGCATCTCGAAGGACCGGCGCAAGGCGGCGATGCGCGCGACGATGGCGTCGGCGGACGGCACCGGACGGCCGAGCCCCTCGGCTTCGGGCTGGTGCGTGTAGGGAAGCAGGCCACCGGCATTGGCGTTGCGGCGCTTGAGATATTCATCGTGCGTGATGAGCGCTTCGTCTTCCAGGCGCTTCAAGGTCTCGAAGCGCTGGATGGTGTTTTTTTCCGCCGCCGACAGCGGCCGGTCGCCGGGGCCAGGCGCGGCGATGGTCGGCGCGGGCGTCAGCGACGCCGGCACGAATTCACGCGGCTGCATGGAACGGGTCGTGGCCGAGGAGATCACCACGGTCGCATCTTCCGATGGCGTGAGCGCGGCGGGCGAGGTTCCCTCGGGCGGGCGCAGACGGAGCGCGGGTGGTTCCACCCGCACCGGCGGCGTGGTCGGCTGAACGGTCGGCGCCACGGCAGGCGCCATAACGGGCGCCTTGGCTTGCGCCGGTGGCGCCCCCGGCGCCGGTTCGAACTCACGGCCCGCCGGAATCTGCGCGACTTGCATCGGCGCGGATGGGGCCGGCGGAACGGACGCAGGCGCTTGCGTGGGGGCCGCCGTCATAGGAGCAGCCATCGCGGGAGCAGCCGCGCGCGGCGGGGTTTGTCCCGGCGGCGTCAGCAAGGATGTCGGCGCGGACGGCGTCCCGGACGGGGCCAGCGTATTGAGGGGCACGCGCTGAGAGGAATTGGCGTCGGGCGCCGGCACCAGCATGGCGTCGCTGGCGGCCGCGGGCGGCGGCGGCGCATTCAGGGGGTCGAGCACGGCGACGTCAATGGGGGCTGCCTGCGCGGGCGCGCCTTCGCCCGCCGGCGCCTGCGGGCTGAATTCGCGGGTGGCCGGGGGAGCGGCGACGCAGCCGGCCAGCGCCGTCAGCGCGGCGGCGGCAGTCATGCAACGGAGAGCGGAAACGGGCGTCATCAGGTCGGTCCCACAGCGGAAGCCGTTATTGTAATTTATTTCGCCGCTCAGCGTGAGCGATCGGTTTTCCCCACGCCAGCCTGTGCCGTTCCGCTTAAAAATTGGTTTATGGGCCCCGTTACGCGGGCGTTTACGTAAAAAGACCCGCCGTTTTTGAACGGCGGGTCAGAGTTTCAAGAGGAGAGGACCGATAAACATACCCGAGCGGACCGGACCCTTGAGCCTGGCCCGCCTGTGAAACCCCGCCCTCGGGAAACCAAAACCCCCGCAAGCTTGAATTGTCACGCGCGGAACTATGTGTGCGCCAATAGCACATGTCAAATGCTTTTTTGCATATCATTTGCACCTCCATGCCGACTCGGCTGGGTGGCGCGTCACCGCACCGCTTCATCGGCAGCATCAATTAATCCATATATTATTGGATTTATGACGCCACCTACCAGGGCTGGTGGCAGCCCGGTAAGATCGCGGTTCTAGATCATTTTTTAATATCATCGACGCATAGCCTGCTTCGCATATGCGCTTTTATTCACGCCTTCTCGAGCCCCATGGACGGTAGCCGCGACTTCCTGACCGACCTCGCCGCGCACCAGGACGACACCCGCCGTCTGGTGCGCGCGATGATGACGCTCACCGGTCTGACGGCCAGCGGGCTCGCCCGCGCCGCCGGCCTCACGCCCTCCACGCTCAACCGCTTCATGAACAAGGATGTGGGCCACACCCTGTCCAGCCGCACCATGCTGGCCCTGATGGCCGAGACCTTCACGCTGCTGCGCGGCCGCGCGCTTCAAACCCTCGATCCCGCGGCGATCGCGGCCCTTGCGCCCGCGGTCCCGGTGTTTGAACGGGGCATCCTGGAACTGGCGCCTGAAGCAAAAGCCCTGCTCGCTGAGATCAAGGCCGGTGGGGCGCCCGCTGGCCAGTCGCACGCCAGCCTCGCCGAGTTGCCGGTCATAATGGCCATGAGCCAGGGCATCGACGTGGCCGGGGGTGATTTCGCCCGCGCGCCACTGAAAGCCCCGCGCCCGCCCTTCCTGGCCGGCGACCCGCTGGCCTTCGCGCTCCTGATGCCCGATCAGTCCATGGCCCCGCGCTTCGACGCCGGCGACATGCTGTATGTGAGCCCCTCGCGCACATTGGACGGCGCGGCCGACGTGGTGGTGGACAAGGGCGCCGGCTTTGTCGTGGGCAGCCTGGCTGGCGCGGGCGCGCACTTTCGCATCGCCACCCTCACCCCGCGCGCCAAGCTCACCTTCGAGCGCGCGAAGATCCGGGGTGTCTATCCCATCGTCGGATTGCAGCGGCTCGGGATCTAAGGCTTCAACCGGATCATGATCGGCACCAGCTGGCCTTCCACCTTGAAGGCGGACTCTTCCAGGCTGGGCGGGCCGAAGTTGATGGGCGGGTTGTTGGAGATGCCGTAAGGCTCCGCCGGCAGGCCCAGGAAGTTTTTGTCGAAATGCCGGTTGGCGTTCTTGTCGTGGTAGATGGCGATGGCGTAGGTGCCGGGCGCCGCCACGGGCACGCACATCTTGGTCTCGCCTTTCGCCGCTGGTACGCGCACCCGCACCAGATGCTGGCCGCCTTTGAGCCACCGTGCCGGGTTGTCGTCGTGCATGTCGGCGGTGATAAGGCCTCTGCCTTCCTTGACGTTCTGCACCGTGAGCAGAATTGAATACGGGCGCTCGTGGCACGGCTGCTCGGCCATGGCCGGCGGCTCGATGTCCTCGCCGTCCACCGTCACCGCACCCAGAGCAGGTGTGGCCAGAAGCAGTGTCACGATGGCGGATGTAGTCAGTCTCAAGACGGTCCTCGTTCGGCGTGTGACAGGATAACGGTGTTTCGGTCTTATTCCTACGCACGCCAAATTGCGTTCACGTTAACGTGTCTCACTTTATCTCTGGTCGCATTTCTGCGGAAAACCGGCCTCCACTTTTCCGGAAATGTTCCTATTTTCCCCGTGTCAAAGCGTCCATCTGATCGATGATCGCGGCGGTGCGCGTGACCAGCGCCCGGTACGGCGCCGGGTCCGACAGGTCCAGCCCCGCGCGCTTCAAGATCTCGGTGGGGTAGTCGGAGCCACCGGCTTTCAGCACATTCAAATAAGTGTCACGGCCTTTGGCGCCGCCGGTCTGCACCTTTTTGGCGAAGTAAGCCGCTGCGGCGATGGAGGTGGAGTACTGGTAGACATAGAAGTCGTTGTAGAAGTGCGGGATATAGGCCCACTCGGACGCATAGGCGTCGTCGATCTTCACCACCCCTTGCGCGTCACCGAAGTAGCGCTTCAAAAGGTCGAGGTAGATCTTGTCGAACACCTCGCCGGTGAGCGGCTCGCCCTTCTCGGCGGCTTCGTGGGTCTTGAGCTCGAATTCGGCGAACATGGTCTGGCGGTAGAAGGTGCCGCGGATCAGTTCCAGCGCCTCATTGAGGTAATAGAGCTTCTCCTCCGGCGTCTTGGCGTGGGCGATGACATAGTCCTGCAGCAGCATCTCGTTGGTGGTCGAGGCGATCTCGGCCAGGAAGATCGGGTAATCCGAAGTTTCATAAGGCTGCGCGCGGTTGGCCAGCACGCTGTGCATGGCGTGGCCCCATTCATGGGCCACCGTTGAGACGCCGTCGTAATCGTCGGTGTAGTTGATCAGGAGATAGGGATGCACATCATAGGCGCCGGGGTTCATATAGGCGCCCGAACGCTTGCCGGGTTGCGGATAGAGATGCACCCAGCGCGATCCGAACCCTTTGGCGAGTGTGCTGACGTAATCGGGCCCTAGCGGCGCCACGGCGTCGAGCACCAGTTTCTGCCCGGCCTCCGGCGCGTAGGCCACCTTGCTGCTCACCAGAGGCACATACATGTCGTAGTAGTGCAGCTGATCGACCTTGAGCAGCCGCTTGCGGATGCCGTAGTAGCGGAACATCACCGGCAGCGCCGCATTGGTTTCGGCCACCAGCGTCTTGTACACCGTGTCGGGCACGTTGTTGGCGGCCAATGCCGAGGCTAGTCCGGTGTCGTAGCGGCGCGCCTTGGCCTTGAACACCTGGCTCTGGATGCTGCCATTGAGGGTCGCGCCCACGCTGTTGCGGTATTTGCTCCAGGTGCCGAAGAACGCGTCGAACACCTTCTTGCGGTCGTCGCGGTTCTGCACGTCGCGGGTGGCGGCGTAGCCCTGGCTGTCCAGGCGCTTGGTCGAACCGTCGGCGAGGGTCACGGTCGGCCACGGAATGTCGGCGTTGGCCAGCAGCGAGTACACGGTATCGGTGGCGTTGGCCGCGGAGCTGGACGCCGCCAGCACGCCTTCGGCCTCGTCGCCCAGGGTGTGTTCGGCGCGCCGGATCGTGTTGCGCAGGCGGTAGGTGTAGGTCTTGAGCTTCGGCTCCGCTGTGATGAAGTCCTCGACCTTGGCGCGCCCAAGCGCCACCAGCTCGGGATTGAGGTAGGCCGTGGCCTTGTCGAATTCGGTGCGCAGCAGTTCGGCCTTTTGCGTCAGCTGCTGGTTGGCGCCGATGCGCGTGTCCTCGTCGTGTTTGAGGCCCGCGTAAGTGTCCAGGCGGTCGAGGCGTTTGTTGACGTCGTAGATAGCCTGAAGCGCCTTGGCCATGGTGGCCGCGTCCTTGCCGAGGGTGCCCTTGTAAGCGGCCAGCCCCGGGAGAGCGTCGATCACGGCTTTGCGGTCCGCTTCCCAGGCGGCCTCATTGGGATACAGCTCGGACAGATCCCACAGATATTTGGGGTTGGTGACCGGTGCATCGGCGGCGGCAGCGGGGCCGAACGACAGCGCGAGCGCGAGCAGGACACCGAAGCCATTTTTGCCAAGCAGGGGGCGCATGATGATCCTCACACCAGGTGGAGTACGACGGGGGGCATGCCGTCCATGGCGAATTCGAGCGTATGCCCGGGGCCATAGAATTGGCTTTTGACGATGGAGCCGGTGATGATCGGATAGCCGGCCTTGATGACCTGGCCGCGCTTGCCGAAATGGCCGGCGAGCCACACCACCACGGCCAGCGGATCGCCGCCGATGGTTTCGGCCGTGGTGCCGCGGGCGACCTCGACGCCGTTCACCTTGAGGGCGCCGGCGCGGTGGTACAGGTCGAGATCGACCGGCGCCGGCGGGCCGATGACGATGCCCGCGTTCCAGGAATTGTCCGAGGCCAGCGACTTGGCGTCCATCTTGGTGAGATCCGCGGCGCGGTCCTCGATCAATTCATAGGAGCTGTGGACCGAGCGCAGGTTACGGCGCACGTCTTCCACGGTGACGGGCCCGGCCATGTCCTTGTCCAGCACCACGCAGGTTTCCAGCTCGCAGCAGAAGCGCACATAGTCCGCCACGCGCACCGTGTGCGGTGACGGGTGGATGCGGCTGGCGAGCACCTGGCCGGCGGCGGGCTCGTGGATACCCAGCCAGTCGCGGGTCTGCTTGGACGACAGGGCGATCTTATAGCCGCCGACGGTGGTGTTGAACCGCTCGCACAGCAGGGCGACGTAAGCGTCCTGGATGTCGTGGGCGTCGTCGACGGTCGGGATGCGCTCGGGGATGGCTTTGAAGATTTCGCGGCGTTCGTGCTGGTCGAAAATCTCGCGCGCCAGCGCCTTCACTTCGGACTGAGCCAGCATGGATGAAAGATCCCCCGTATTCTCGCGGGGTGCGGCCCCGCGTCTTGACCGGGGCAGGATAAAAGCACCCGCCTGAAAAGGCGCTGAAAAAAGGCGCGGGCCCTGCCTATTCGGCCGGTACTTCCATTGCTTCCGGCCGGCCGTCGCGAAATGTGGCGACGACCCCGGTGACGTCATCATCCTCAAAGCGCCGGACAATGATCACCGGCTGATCGTGATACTGGGACTGCACGGACGCCAGCGCCCGGGCGTGCTCTTCCGTCGGCATATCGGCCAGCCAGTGCAGAGAGCGGCTCGGCTGTTCGGCAAACAGGGTGTCCATGACAAAAACGTCCCGGCGCAGATGGAAAGCGCGGACCACGGCAACTCTCCGTTGCAGGGACCACACCTGGAGTAACGCGGACCCGCGGCAGAGGTTCCCCCAGAGGCCGCTCGATTCTCCAAGCCGTTATAATTGTTCAAAAAAATAGCAGCGCAAGATTTGCGAAGGCCGTCCGTCTCATCCTAGGACGGCGACCCAAAACGGCCGCGTCTCGGTCGTTAACCATGAGGGAGATGCCCGAATCTTGACATAGGCCAGGTGTATCAATGCCCATATCGTGAAGCGTGCTGACCATCGAAATCGGAATAAACTCACTCCATGTGGCGTCCTGTCTTTACGGACGCAGGTATTCCAGGAGAACGTCATGAACCTGATCGCCAAACTCTCTCTCGCCGCTTTCGTTGTCAGCGCCCCCCTCGCCGCGACCACGATCGCATCGTCGGCCATGGCCCGCGACGCCGCCGACGGCAAGCCGCTCACCTGCATCAACCTGATGTCCATGGGCGAAACGCCGATAATCAACGAGACCACCGTGCTGGTCAAAATGAGAGCGGGCGCGGTCAACTATAAGCGCATGGACCTCGCCGGTCCGTGCAATGGCATCGAGTACAAGGGTTTCTCCCACCAGACCGGCTATAACGAGCTGTGCACGTCGGACACGCTGGTCTCGAACGCCACCCCGGGCACGATTTGCAAAATCGATAAGATCGTCGATATCACCGATGCGGAAGCCAAGGACCTGCTGAAGAAGAAATAGGCGCTTCCCGCGCCTCAAAAACGAAAAAGGCCCTCCGCGGTGCGCGGGGGGCCTTTTTTGCTCTGCGGAACCAACCGTGCGCCCGCTTCGTTGTGACGCCATCTGTCACCACACGAGGCCATCATGAAAACCCTTCTGCTCGCCGCCGCGATCGCCGCCGGTTCCCTGTCCGCGCCTGTCTTTGCACCCTCTGCTTTCGCGCAGGGTACGCCGCAGACCGTGGTGAACCTGAACGTCAGCAATGTCTCAAGCGGCTGGCGCGCCACCAAGATCATCGGCGCCACCATCTACAACGAAACCGATGAAAAGATCGGCACGGTCGACGATTTGATCGTCAGCCGCACCGACCGTATCCCCTATGCCATCATCTCAGTGGGCGGGTTCCTGGGCATGGGCACGAAACTGGTGGCTGTCCCCATGGGCAATCTCCAGTTCAGCATGGACCGCACCCTGATGGCCGGCGCCGATAAGGCGGCCCTCAAGGACCTGCCGGCGTTTACCTACGCAAAATAGCGTCTCTCAAGCCCCTTCCCGGCCGTCGCGAATCTATGCTGCAATGCAATGAGAGCGTCGTCCGGAAAGTGTCCGGAAAGTGGTCACCGGTTTCCGGTGAAACGATGCGACCATTTTATTTAGATGCATGGAGGGCGTGAACCCACATCACGCCCTCCATGCGCGCATTGCAGCAGGGGGCTTTTCTATGAATACCAAAATCAAGGTCGCGGCGGCCGTTCTGGGGCTGGCGCTTGCGGGCTGTTCCAAGCCGTATGCGGTGGCCGAGAAATCCGTGAGCGACCTCAACGCCGATCTCGCCGCCGGGAAAGTGACCTCGGCGCAGCTCACCCAGGCCTATATCGACCGCATCAAGACCGAGGACAAAGTCACCAAGTCGGTGCTGGCCCTTAATCCCAAGGCGCTGGAGGCCGCCAAGGCCTCCGACGAGCGCCGCAAGGCCGGCAAGCTTCTGAGCCCCCTCGACGGCATCCCGATCCTGCTCAAGGACAACATCGATTTCGCCGGCATGGCCACGACCGCCGGCTCCATTGCGCTGAAGGACAATATCGCGGCGCAGGACGCCCCCATGGTCCACCGGTTGGTGGAAGCGGGCGCGGTGATCCTGGGCAAGACCAACCTCTCGGAATGGGCCAACTACCGGTCCACCTGGTCCACCAGCGGCTGGAGCGACATGGGCGGCCTGACGCGCAACGCCTATGACACGCGCCGCACG
>CANJOI010000056.1 GCA_947475365.1 Fidelibacterota bacterium
ACGCGGAACATGACCTGGTTGTGCTCGGCGGCCAGGGTCGCCTTTTCGGTGATCATCGGCGCCTTGATGAAGTCATAGAGCGCGGGATCAACCGGGGCGGACTTGTTGTCCACCTTCTTCGCGGGCTTCTTTTTCATTTCAGGCGCTCCTCGAGCTTCGCAACCGCGGCTTTGGTCAGCACCAGGGTGTCGCGGCGCAGGATGTCGTACACGTTCGCGCCCTGGCTGGGCAGCACGTCGATGCCCTTGATGTTACGGGCGGCGAGGGCGAACCCTTCGTTGACGTCGTCGCCGTCGATGATCAGAGCCGAGGACCAGCCGAGCTTCTTGAAGCGGCCGGCCAGAGCCTTGGTCTTGGCGTCCTTGCCGAAGTCTTCGATCACCACGAGCTTGCCGTCCTTGGCTTTCGACGACAGGGCCGACTTGAGGCCGAGCACGCGGATCTTCTTCGGCAGGCTGTGGGCGTGGCTGCGCACCACCGGCCCGAAGATCACGCCGCCGCCGCGCATCTGCGCGGAACGGAGCGAACCCTGACGGGCCGAACCCGTGCCCTTCTGATTGTAGGGCTTCTTGGTGGTGCCGCTGACTTCGCTGATCACCTTGGTCTTGTGGGTGCCGGCCTGGCGCTTCGCGAGCTGCCAGCGCACCACGCGGTGCAGGATGTCGGTGCGCACTTCCTGGCCGAACACGGCTTCAGGAAGGTCGATCGACCCGACGTTCTTCTTCTCGAGATTGATGATATCCAACTTCATCTGGGTCGTCCTATTCCTTGGCCTTCAGACCCGCCACTTTGGGCGTGTCCTTGTGCGCGGCGCGCTTCACGGAATCGCGCACGAGCACATAGCCGCCCGGATTACCGGGAACCGCGCCCTTCACGAAAATGAAGCCCTTGGCGTCGTCGACAGAGACGACCTTCAGGTTCTGGGTAGTCACCTGCTCGTCACCCATGTGACCAGCCATCTTCTTGCCCTTGAACACACGTCCCGGATCCTGACGCTGACCGGTGGAACCGTGCGAGCGGTGCGAAACCGACACGCCGTGCGAGGCTTCCAAGCCGCCGAAGTTCCAGCGCTTCATGACGCCGGCAAAACCTTTGCCCATGGTCGTGCCGGTTACGTCGATGAACTGGCCGGCGACGAAGTGGGAGGCCGAGAACTCCGCGCCCACGTCCACCATCTTGTCCGCATCGACGCGGAATTCGACCAGCTTGCGCTTAGGCTCGACATTGGCCTTCGCATAATGGCCCTTGAGCGCGCGGTTGACGCGCTTGGCCTTGCGGGCGCCGATGCCGAGCTGAATGGCGGTGTAGCCATCCTTCTCCTGCGTGCGCTGGGCGACAACCTGGACCCCATCCACCTTGAGAACGGTGACGGGCACGTGATTGCCCTCGGGCGTGAAAATGCGGGTCATACCCACTTTTACTGCAACTAGACCGGAACGCATGTGTCCCTACCTTCGAAACTATAATCGCCGTTAAAGCTTGATCTCGACGTCAACGCCGGCGGCGAGGTCGAGCTTCATCAGCGCGTCCACCGTCTGAGGCGTCGGGTCGACGATATCCAGCAGGCGGCGATGCGTGCGGATTTCGAACTGCTCGCGCGACTTCTTATCGACGTGCGGCGAACGGTTAACCGTGAATTTCTCGATGCGGGTCGGCAGCGGGATCGGGCCCCGCACCTGAGCGCCCGTGCGCTTGGCGGTGCTGACGATCTCCTTCGTGGACTGATCCAGCACACGATGGTCGAACGCCTTCAGGCGGATGCGGATGTTTTGACTGTCGATCATGGCTTATTACCCAAATCTCGCCGGCGGAAGGCCGGCATTTCGTAAGTTGCCGGCAAAGCCGGTATTTCTTCAAAAGTAAACGGCATCCGCGGTTTCAAGCCGCGGATGCCGCGTATTCAATTACTCGACGATGGTCGCGACGACGCCCGCGCCGACGGTACGGCCGCCTTCGCGGATAGCGAAGCGCAGGCCTTCGTCCATGGCGATCGGGGCGATCAGGTTGACCTGCATGGAGATGTTGTCCCCAGGCATCACCATCTCGGTGCCCGCCGGCAACTCGATCGTGCCGGTCACGTCCGTGGTGCGGAAGTAGAACTGCGGACGGTAGTTCGAGAAGAACGGCGTGTGACGGCCGCCTTCGTCCTTGGTCAGGATGTAGCACTCGCACTTGAACTTGGTGTGCGGGGTGATCGAACCCGGCTTGGCCAGAACCTGGCCGCGCTCGACGTCTTCACGTTTCGTGCCGCGCAACAGCGCGCCGATGTTGTCGCCCGCCTCACCCTGATCGAGCAGCTTGCGGAACATTTCCACACCGGTGACGATCGTCTTCTGGGTGTCCTTCAGGCCGACGATCTCAATTTCTTCCCCGACCTTCACGATGCCGCGTTCGACACGGCCCGTCACCACGGTGCCGCGGCCCGAGATCGAGAACACGTCTTCGATCGGCATCAGGAACGGCTTGTCCTTCGGACGCTCAGGCTGCGGGATGTACTCGTCAACCGCCTTCATCAGCGCGAGGATCGCGTCATGGCCCAGCTTCGGGTCTTTGTTTTCCAGCGCGGCCAGGGCCGAGCCGCGGATGATCGGGATGGTGTCGCCCGGGAACTTGTACTTCGACAGAAGCTCGCGCACTTCCATTTCCACCAGTTCCAGCAACTCCGGATCGTCCACCATGTCGCACTTGTTCAGGAACACGACGATCGCCGGCACACCGACCTGGCGCGCCAGAAGGATGTGCTCGCGGGTCTGCGGCATCGGGCCGTCGGCCGCCGAAACAACCAGGATCGCGCCGTCCATCTGCGCAGCACCCGTGATCATGTTCTTCACGTAGTCCGCGTGGCCAGGGCAATCGACGTGCGCGTAGTGGCGCGCTTCGGTCGTGTATTCGACGTGCGCCGTCGAAATCGTGATCCCGCGCGCCTTCTCTTCAGGCGCCTTGTCGATCTGGTCGTACGCGGTGAACGTCGCGCCGCCGCTCTCAGCCAGAACCTTCGTGATCGCAGCCGTCAGCGACGTCTTGCCGTGGTCAACGTGACCAATCGTGCCAACGTTGCAGTGCGGCTTATTACGGTTGAATTTCTCTTTACCCATGGCTTTCCCACTTCCTGATAATCGCCCCCCAACCAGAAAGTGGGTGGGCCGTAAATGGCGGATGGGTTCTAGTAATAAAGCCTAGGTCTGTCTAGAGCGGTTGACCTGGCCCGCCAGGAAACCAGCGTGAAATTCAGGGCCGGAACCAGTGGGCGGCCGAGACTTTGGCGGTTTCTCCCCCGGTCAGGATGCCCCCGTCCAGCGCGGCCATGCCATGGGCGTCGTCGCCCACTTCGAGGTAGCCGAGCGGCTTGCCGGTCGCCTTATCGATTTTCACCACCCAGGCTACCCAATCCGGCGCTTTACCTGGCGGATTGCGATAGCCGGTGGCCACCAGGATCCCGTTGTCGGCGGTGAAGGCCAGGGTCATGGGTTTACCGAAGCCGGTCCATTCGCCCAGGAATTTCCCGTCCAGCGTGAAGCGCTCAATGCGCCCGTTCTCGCGGTCGGCCACATACATGACATTGTCGGAGTCTATAAGGAGGCTGTGGGGGATGCGGAATTGTCCGGGGCCCGCGCCGGGCGCGCCCCACTCGCGCACCTTCTTGCCGCCGCTGGTGTACTCGATGATGCGGGCGTTGCCATACCCGTCGGCGATGAACACCCGGCCGTTGGGACCGAAGGCGATGTCGGTGGTGCCGCTCACCTTCCCCGGCCGCGGCTGGCCGCCGACGGAAATCTCCAGGAGCTTCTCGCCGGCGGGCGAGAATTTAGTGATGACCGAGCTGACGGAATCCGTGGTCCAGATGTCGCCGTTCGGATCGATTTTGACCGCGTGGGGCACGGTGTAAAGCCCCCTGCCCCAGCTGTGCAGCAATTTGCCCGCACGGTTCACCACGATCACCGGATCGGCGCCCGCGCCCCGCTGCAACAGATAGACAGCGCCATTGGGATCGGTGGCGATGGACGAGATCATGCCCATGCGGCTGCTGAGATCCGGCGCCAGGGCCAGATCGGTTTGCTTCAGGGAAAGTTTTGGCAGTGGCGCGATCAGCGCGGCGATTTCGGCCGCGGTCTTGGCGTCTTCCGCGGCGTTCTGCGCGGCCGCTTGAAACGGCAACGCCAGGGCCAGAACGAGGGCGAGGGTTTTGATCATGGCGAGGCAATCAGCCAATAGAGCCCGATGCCGCCGTCCTGGGGCGTGCCGATATCCACCAGCGCCTCCGGCGCCACCCCGGACGGCGCGTGCGCCATGCCGGAGAAGGCATACATCGAATCGTCATTGCCGTTCATATCGCCCGGCTTGGCGTCGCCGTCATACGTCCACAACGGGTAGCCCTGGTAGGCCCACTGCCGGAAACCGTCGGGATGCACAGCGACGCTCCATTGGCCCTGCGCGCCCGCGCCGGCGGGCGCCGCGTAAGGATGCCAGTGCTTGCGGCAGGCGTCGTCGCAGCGCGCGTTCTTGAGGCCGATCTCGCGGCCCACCGCGGGGCGGATCGGCTGGCCGCGGCGCAGATTGTGGCCCGCGCCGGTCTGGTCGATATGCGCTTCGCGGCGGTAGAGCGTGAGGCCCTTGTCGCTCGCCAGCACTTTGCCGCGCGCGAGCGTGGTCTGCACCGTGACATTGGGCGGCAGGAAATAGCGCGCCATGGCCGCCACATCCATCACCTTATCGGCGCCGATGCCATTCGCGTCGCCGGGCGCGAGGTCGAGCGCGTAGGTGTAAAGGCCCCTGCCCTTGTAGGTCCATTGCTTGATGCCATCGGCGCGCACATTGAAGGCGAAGTCGCCAACCGCGCTGCTCAGCTGCGGCGCTCCCACCGGCAGCCAGGATTTTCCGGGCTCTTTCTTGCCGTCGAGGGCATAGACGGTCATGGCGTCGTGCGTGACCAGCACCAGCGCCAGCGCGTCCGCCACTTCCTTCACCGCGAAGTCCGTGGGCAGCACGGCACTGGTCACGGGAAAGGCCAACGCGGGCGTCCAGCCGGGAACCGGCGGCAGATCCTTGGGGGCGGGCGCGCCATAGGCGCGGCCGCCCACCACTTCACCAGCGCCATTGCGCCGCTGCGGTCCGAAACGCGCGGGGCTGTTGCCGAACACAGATCCCGGATCGATGTCCTTGGCGAACGTATAAAGCGCCTTTCCGGCCAGGGCCCATTGCAGCGTTCCGTCGCCGCGCTTGATCTGGGTCCAGCGGCCGAAGGCCTTCGCGCCCCTCGGCACCGGCGCGGGCTTCCAATCAGCGGCGCAGGCGTCAACACAGGTGCTCTTGCCGGCAGGGTCCGCATCCAAGGTGTACAGCGTCTTGCCACTGGTGTCGGCGTAGGCGATCTGCTCGCGCGGCAGGAAGGTCGCGGTCTGCTTGCCCAGTTCATAACCTTGGGACACGCCGAGCGGCTCCAGCGTGATCCCCGGCGGCGTCGCCACTTCGCCGAGCGGCGCGGCAACAGCGGGCGCCGCACTCAACACCAGCACAAGACCGAGTCCGAGACGCATTCTCATGCCACGATCTCCGTGATGGTGCGCGCGGTGGCATTGGACAGGGCACCCCAGCTGCTCACCGGCACGCCCAGGGCCTGCTGCACGGTCAATCCGACGCGCGCCGCGGGATCACCGGGCGCTGAGATATGCAGGCCGGTCCTGAGGCGCCCGCCGGCATTTCCGAACGTCATCACCGGCAGATTATCCATCGTGTGGCTGCGCGCGATGCCGTGGTCGGTTTGCCACAGCACCACCATGCGGTCGAACACTGTCCCCGGCCCCTCCTTCGCCGCGGCCAACTGACCGAGGAAAGCGGCACAGGTGCGGTTGGCCCACTCGATGAACCAGGTGACGTTGGGCTGGTAGCCGAGTTTGTCGTCGATGGGCTCTTCGTGGGTCCAGCCGTGCCAGGTCTCGTTGCTGCCGGCGCGGCGCAGCGCGCTGGTGCCATAGCCCACCAGCACATTGAACACGCGGGTCTGGCCGCAGGCGACCGCGTGCGTCAGCAGGCTTGCGAACAACTGGCTGTTGCTCTCCACTTCCGAGACCAGGGCGCCGACACTCTTTTCGTCGGGCGACCCGGCGCGCGTACAGGCCGGCAACGGCGCGGGCTTCTGCAGCTCGATGTCCAGCTGCTGCTCCACCTGACGCAGCGAGGTGAAATATTCGTCCAGGCGCGCCTTGTCCGCAGCGCCAAGGCCGCCGGCAAAATTGCGGCGCACATCCGACACCGCCGACAGCACGCTCTTGCGCGCCAGCGCGCCGGCGTCCGGCGTGAATTCGGCGGCGTTAGGGTCCTTGAACTCCGGCCCGAAAATGCGCGCATAGAGCGCCGCGGGTGAAGGCTCGGCGGGCGTCGCGCTGGGAGCGCCGGCGCGCGTGCTGACGCTGCGCCGCGTGCCGTCGAGCGTCACTTCGATGGACCGGAACCGGGTGCGCGTGCCGATGACATCGGCGATCAGGTTATCGATGCTGGGGGCGGATGTTGAGGCAACGGGAATCTCGCCGCTCATGGCGATCTGCGGGCCGGTGATATGCGTTTCGTTCGGGCGGCCATCGAGGAAATAGCGCACGCCGCTGATCAGGTTCATGCGATCCCTGAACCGGTCATAGGGCTTGAGCTCCACCTTGTTCTCGAAGTTGGGGCCGGTGGTGTCCGGGATCCAGCGGCCCGGATTGAGCCCCAGCGGCTGGAACCAGGTGCCGAACACGACCGGCAATGCTTCGCCGGTGGCCGCCAGCGCATCGCCGTTGCCGTTCAGGAAGCAATCGAGAAACGGCAGCGGCACCGTGACGGCGGCGCCGGCCAAGGTTCCGCGGAGCACGCGGCGGCGGGAGATCGTCATGTCAGTTTGCTCCGTTGAGTTTGTCGCTCACGGCAATGGCGCGCATGAGATCGGGAAAGCGATAACCATGGGCGGCGAAATCCTTGCCGAGGACCCGCACCCATTCGCCTTCGCTCGCCGTCGGAACGCGCCCCAGCGCGTAGGACGCGAGGCGGTTGACCACGCAGGCGGGGGTCGCGGGATTATCGCGCACGGCTTTGGCGAGCCCCGCCGCGTCGTGGAAGGCAACGCCGTCCAGTTCGCCGGTGGTGTCGATGGTCTCGCCGTTCTCCTGGGTGCGGTACTCGCCGGCGCCGTCGAAATTCTCGAGCGCGAGGCCGAGGGGATCGACGATCTTGTGGCAGCCGGCACAGACGGGGTTCTCGCGATGCGCCGCGAGGCGCTTGCGCGCCGTCTTGTAGAGCGGATTGGAGGTGTCGTTGACCAGATTGAACTTCACGTCCGCCGGCGGGGCCGGCACCTTCTGGCACAGCACCATCTCGCGCAGCGCCTTGCCGCGCAACGTCGGCGAACCGCGCCCCGGCGGCGAATGGAATGCGGTAAAGGCAACCTGGGTGAGGATGCCCATGCGCTGGTCGCCTTCGGGGAATTCGAAGGCCGTCCAAGTCTCCGGCGCGCCATTGGGCACGTCGCTCGCCACCGGCACGCGGTAGATCGCGGCCAGGTCGGGCGTGAGGAAGGTCTTCCGCGTGGTGAACAGATCGCGGTAGTCGCCCTTTTGCGTCAACAGCAGATCGACCACGGTTTTGAGGGTTTGCTCTTCCGCGTCGGCGGCCACGCGCGTGCTGAACTTGGGGAACAGCGAGGTTTCCTTGGGAACCGCCGCGCCGTCGAAGGCGAAGTTGTCGCTGAAGAAGGCGCGCACGCCAGCCTCAATGCGGGGGCTCGCCATCATGCGGTCCACCTGGCGCGCGAGGCCCTTAGGGGTATCCAGTTCCCCCCGCCCCGCGGCCTCCAGCAGCACGAGGTCCGGTCCGGCGTCCCACAGGAAGAAACTGAGCCGCGCCGCCTTGGCGTAGGGCGTCGCCGCCGTTTCACGGAACAGGAACTGCGGCGAGGACAGCATGGCCGCCAGCGCGAACGACAGCCCGCGATGGAAATCTCCGGTCGCAACCGTGGCCGCCCGGGCCGCGGCCACGTGAGCGTCCTTCTCGGCCGCCGTCAGGGGCCGGCGGAACAAGAGCGCGCCAGCCTTGGTCAGGAATGCGCCGGTACAGGCGTCATCAGGCGCGGAGGGTGACGCGGGCGCGCAGCCGACCATCTGCCGGCGGTTTTTCTCATTCACCACCTGCGCGGCGATGGAGCGCGCCATAGCGTCGTATTGTTCCATGTCCTGCGCGGTGATCGACACGCGCGCCGCGCCGATGGCGCTCAAGCCTTCCAGCCGCAGATCCGGCGCCAGCTTACCCCCCAGCTCGATGGACGCGCCGAACACGTCGTGGATGATGTTGCGATACTGATCGGCGCTCAAGCGCCGCACCGCCTCCGCGGCCTGCACCGGCGCCGCGATCATCACACCGAGGACAAAGGCTGAAACCAGTTTCATCGCGCAACTCCGGGCCGCCCAGGCGCGACGCTGAAAGCAGGCAGCGCCTGCATGTAATAGGTCGCGGAGATAGCCGCGTTCCGTCCGGTGGCGTCGGGCTCCGCGTCGGCGAGTTTGCGAAGCAGGTAATAGATGCCCGCCATATCGCCGGTGGAGCAGCTTTCGTTACCGGCGCCGCCGGCGGCGAAGCTGTAGTAGATGTCGCCCCAGGGCTGGTAGCCGCCGACCATGATATCGAGCGTGCCGTCGTCCATGGTCTTCAGGCGCACCCGCGCGCGGCTCAGGCGGAATTCCATGGCCACCAGGGGATCTTGCAGCATGCGCATTGCGGGCGCCGCGGCCGTGATCACGCCGCTCTTCTGCACGCCCTCAAAGACATTGCGCGAGCGCGGATCGGGATCGATGCGGTAGGTGGCGTCGCGGCGCGCGGAGCCGTCGGTATTGGCGCGCAGGTGTTCCAGCGCCCGCTCGATGGTCACCGTCACCGGACCGTCGCGCGCGAGGTCGTCGCCGCTGACGGTGATCAGCCAGGCCGGCTCGGTGCCTTTGAGCTGACCCCAGGTCCAGTCCCAGTACAGCGGGTAGGTGGCGAGCGTGCCGCGGAACTCGCGCATGCAGCCGAGCGCGCGCGCGAGCTCATTATTGACGCCTTTCTCGTGCGTCTCGGGATCTTCGAACCCATTGGGCGAGGCCGCACCCTTGCCATCGAGGTTGAACCCGTAAGCGTAACGGCCGCTGGCGGCGCGCAGTTTGGGATCGGTCACACTGTCAGGAAAACTGTAGGGATTGACCGGCTGGCCGTCCTTACGCCCGCGCATGCGCACAATTTGATTGATCGTCGCGCGGTCGCGGCCGGACACCTCGGCGGACAGCATGGTTTCCACCTGCTGGGGCGTATATCCGAGATCGGCGAGGATCTTCAGGCGCTGATCGGCCCAGGGCGGATTGACGCCGCCGGGGCAATCGCTGTCGTCGGACGCCATGGCCTGGGAGAACCAGCTCCGCACATAGGTGCGGCTTTCAGCCCGCGCGGGCGTGGCGGCGGCGAGCAGGACCGCGGCTACGATCCAGCGGACACACCTGTGGGATAGAGCCATGCCGTCGACCCCTCAAATCCATAGACGGGGCCGCCTCCCTCGTCCCCCGAGAGAAAAAGCATACTCCAACCCTTCCGGTTTGGTGATGTTTTTGCGTCCGGTCCGGCTACAAAATTCTTAAGCCCGGCTAAACTATGCCGTGGCCTTGGGGGCGACCCGACTATTTCATGTCCACAAAGACTTTGAACCCGCCCCAGATCATGCGCTTGGCGTCGAACGGGTGGTTCTTGGGATCTTCCATGGCTTTGAGGCGGGGATCGCTCATCACCTTTTTCATCACCGCGTCGCGGTGTTTGCGTGACTTGTAGACGATGTACGAGAAGACCACGGTTTCAGTCTTCTGGTTCATCTTCACGCTGCGGGGGAACGACGTGCGCTTGCCCCAGCTGACGTCGTCGGCGATGCATTCCTTATAATCAAGGGCGCCGTGCTCGCGCCAAATCTTGGCGCACTTGCGCGCCAGCGCCTTGTAGGTGGCGAGCTTCTTCTTCGGGACCGGAACCACAAATCCATCGACATAGCTCATGCGAAGCCTCCCTTATGAAAGACGGCGAAAGCATCGACGACGGCGGCCTGCGGCGTCAATCCCGGCAACGATTACGCCTGTGTGACATGGCGCTAGGCGGCGGCTTTGGCCGCACGCTTTTTTAACCGGTGGCCGACGCTGACAATGGCGGCGATGGCGGGCGTCAGCTCCTCGCCGAGGTCTGAGAGGCTGTATTCCACCGACGGCGGCGAGGTTGGCATCACCTGACGGCGAATCACGCCCAATTCCTCGAGGTTACGCAGACGTGTGGTCAGCACCTTGGCGGAGATGTTGGTGATGTCCTTGCGGAGTTCGCTGAAGCGGCGCGGCCCGCCGGAGAGCAGCCAGATGATATTGGGAGTCCAGGCGCCGCGCAGGAACGCCATGCATTCGCCCACCGGGCACAGCGCTACCGGAGACTTGTTCTTCCGGTATTTGAGGGCCATGGGCAGCTCCGGTGGAGGTTACCGCGGGGAAACGCACTTACCTTTGGGAAACGCGATAATCACGCTAACGGATAGTTACCTGGTTTACAATAGTAACCAGGTCGCTTAGCTCTCTCGCCGGCGAAGGGGAGTTCCATGCAGACCGCATTCACCGGCCGTTTCGGGCTGGACCATCCCGTGATCCAGGGACCATTCGGCGGCGGGCTTTCGACCGCGCTGCTTACATCGACCGTGTCCAACCTCGGCGGCCTCGGCTATTTCGGCGCCGAACCGCTGGCGCCCGAGGACATCGTAAAGCTCACCGGCGAGATCCGCGCGCGCACCGCCCGCCCCTTCAATCTGAACCTCTGGGTCTCCGTGGCCGACCCCGGCGGCGAGAGCCTTTCCGAGGAAGCGTTCGAACAGGTCTGGCAACAGTTCGCGCCCTATTACGCGGAACTCGGCGTGGAGAAGCCCTCGCGCCCGGCGCGTTTTCACCATCCCTTCGAGGACCAGTTCGAGGCCCTGCTCGAAGCAGCACCCCCGGTGTTCAGTTTCGTCTTCGGCATCCCCACCGCCGATCAACTTGCGCGCTGCCGCAAGCGCGGCATCCTGACCCTCGGCGCCGCCACATCCATCGCCGAGGCCCTGGCCCTGGATGAAGCCGGCGTGGACGGGATCGTGGCGACCGGCGCCGAAGCCGGCGGTCACCGCGTGTCATTCCTTGGACCCGCCGAAGACTCGCTGATCGGAACCTTCGCGCTGGTGCAGCTTGTGTCGCCGCGCGTGAAGGCGCCCGTGATCGCCGCCGGCGGCATTGCCGACAGCAAAGGCCTGCGCGCATCGCTCGCGCTGGGCGCCGCCGGCGTGCAGGTCGGCACCGCCTTCCTGGCCTGCGACGAATCCGGCGCCAGCGCGCGCCACAGGGCGGCCCTGTTCAGCCGCGAGGCCGAACACACCGTCCTCACCCGCACCTTCACCGGCAGATTGTCGCGCGGGCTCAGGAACCGCCTGTCGGTGGAAATGCCGCGCCTGGCCGCGCCCTATCCGATCCAGTCGTGGTTTGCCGGGCAACTGAAAGCCGCCGCGCGCAAACAGGACCGCTCCGACCTGGTTTCAGTTTGGAGCGGCCAGATCGCCCCCAACCTCAAGCACCGCTCCGCGCGGTCCTTGATGGCGGAACTCACCAACGCCTAACCTTACACACCCCAAACAGGAGAAAGCTTGCGATGACCTACACGCTTTACTTCACCCCCGGCGCCTGCTCACTCGCGCCGCATATCGTGCTGCGCGAAGCCGGCGCCACGTTCGACCTCGTTCAGGTCGACCTCAGGACCCACACCACCAAGGACGGCAAGGACTTCTACGGCATCAACCCGAAGGGCTACACGCCCGCGCTCGGCCTGCCCAACGGCGAGCTGCTGACCGAAGGTCCCGCCATCACCCAGTACGTGGTGGACTCCGTCGGCGCCACCTCGCTCGCCCCCAAGGCCGGCACGCTCGAGCGCGCACGCGTCAACGAGTGGCTGACCTTCATCGGCACCGAGATCCACAAGACCTTCAGCCCGCTGTTCAACCCGGCGACCGACGACGCCACCAAGAAGCAGGTCAAGGACAAGCTCGCGGGCCGTTACGGCCTGGTGGAAAAAGCGCTGGCCGATGGCCGCTCTTACTTGACGGGTGAGTCCTTCACCATCGCCGACGCCTATCTGTTCACCGTCACCAACTGGTCGGGCAACCTCGGCGTCGATCTCTCGGCGTTCCCCAAGCTCAATGCTTACCAGGCCCGCGTGCTCGCGCGCCCGCACACGCAAGCCGCCATGAAGGCCGAAGGCCTGATCTAAGGTAAATTGGGCGGAAGGCCTGATCTAACCTGATCTAAAATGAAGTGACGCGCCGGGCGGTGAGGTTCGCCGCCCGGGAAGCGTTCAGCGTTTCACCGCACCCGCCCGCAATTGGCGCGGCGGATGCGCGACCGTGCGCTCAAAGTTTCCGGGAAATTCAGCGGGTGAAGGGAATCGAACCACGCGGCCGAAGGCCGCTAGAAAAACAAAGCGAGGGTTCGAGTTCCAGCGAGCTAAGCCATCAAGCCCTGCTCAGCGTCGCAGAAAAATTTGGAGCGGGTGAAGGGAATCGAACCCTCGTCGTAAGCTTGGAAGGCTTCTGCTCTACCATTGAGCTACACCCGCGACGCACGCTTTTGTACGGGCGCGCCGGAGGGCGGACAAGGGACTATTTGGCGGCTTTACTTGGTTTCAGCGGGGGGTTCTTCGGCAACCCGCAGGTACGGCTCGACCACGCCCTTGAGCTTGATGGTCATGGGGTTGCCGTGGCGGTCCCGGGCCTTGCCGGCCGCGACGCGTATCCAGCCTTCGCTCACGCAGTATTCTTCGACGTTGGTTTTTTCCACGCCGTTGAACCGGATACCGACCCCGCGTTCCAGCAGGGCCGCGTCGTGGTGCGGGCTGCGGGGGTCGTTGGACAGACGGTCAGGCAAGGTCATGGGCGTCACAAGAGTTTCGGGCGTCGGTCAGTACGCCCCCAGTGGGGGCGGCGCGGCGCCGTAGGCCAAGGTGGTGGAGGGAGAAGGATTCGAACCTTCGTAGACATAAGTCGGCAGATTTACAGTCTGCTGCCATTGACCGCTCGGCCATCCCTCCCCAAGCCCTTGGTTATCCGGGCAAAAGGCGCTTTCGCGGACGGACCAAGTAGGGGGTTGGGGCGGTAATGTCAACGTGACAATTCCGGCTCCGGCGTTGGCCCCCCGCGCGCGCTGTTTTCATGCGATATTTCAATGGCTGCCCGCAGCGGGCGGCCCAAGACAGTCTGTTTTCGCAGAAACCTTGATTTATCGGGCAGGGCCTGAGAAGACCTTGCGCACACACTCCTTTTTAAAGGCGACATTCCATGGGACGATGGGACTCCAGGCCCCCGCGCGGCGAAAGCCCGCGCCGCGGTGAAAGCCAGCGCCGAAGCGCACGCACGCCGGAGCGGCACGGCCCCGGTGCGAAGCCGCGTCCGCAAGCGCCCGACCGTCCCTCCGCCAAGCCCAAGCCGGAGCGCCCGCAACCGCGTATGCCCGAGCGCGCGCAGGCGCGCATCCCGGAACGCGCGCAGGAGCGCGGGCCCGATCGCGGCCCACAGCCCCGTGCCCAGGAACGCCTTCACGAGGGCGGCCCGGACCGCACGGTGTCGCGCGTCGAGGTCTGGATCTACGGCTACCATCCCGCCGCGGCCGCGCTGGCCAATCCCGCCCGGAAAATCCTGCGGGTGGTGGCGACCGCGGACATCGCCGAGCGCCTGAAGAACGACGGCGCGATCCCGCAGGAAAGCCTCGCGCGTTTGCGCATCCTCCCGCGCCACGAGATCGATCAGCTGGTGGGCAAGGATGCGGTGCATCAGGGCATTGCCGTCCTGGCCCGTCCGCTGGGTCATCATCTGCAGGATGTCCTCGATGCGCTCGAACACCGCGAGGACGCCTGCCTGGTGCTGCTGGATCAGGTCACCGATCCGCACAATGTCGGCGCCATCCTGCGCTCGGCCGCCGCTTTCGGCGCCAGCGCCGTGATCGCGCCTGACCGGCACGCGCCCGAGGAAACCGGCGTGATGGCCAAGTCCGCGTCCGGCGCCCTCGACAAAGTGCCCTATGTGAAGACCGTGAACCTGGTGCGCGCCATCGAGATTCTCAAGGAAGCGCGGTTCTGGCTGGTGGGCCTGGAGGCGGACGCCGAGCCCGCCCTCGCCGATGTAAATCTCACCGGCCGCATCGCGCTGGTGCTGGGCGCCGAAGGCGAAGGCATCCGCCGGCTGGTGGGGGAAGCCTGTGACCACCGCGCGCGCCTGCCGATCGCCAGCGCCATGGAAAGCCTGAACGTGTCCAACGCCGCGGCCGTGGCGCTGTACGAAAAAGCGCGCCAGATCACGGCCAAGGCTGCGGGCAAGGTTTCGGGCAAGCGCAAATAGTTGCCCTTTTGAACCGCCGGACCTATCGTCCCGGCGATTCCTGACGTGGTTCGCCGGATTAGCTCAGCGGTAGAGCAGCGGTTTTGTAAACCGAAGGTCGGGGGTTCAATCCCCTCATCCGGCACCATTACATGACAGAACGCGGCTTAACGTCGCGTTCTGTCATGTAATCCCCCGGAGGGACGGTCAACCAAGCGCCGGCCTCACCGCATCCCCTTTATCTCGGTGTTGATCGCCGCGATCATCTCCCTCACCGCCGCTTCCCCCACACCTCGTTCCGCGTCCTCTCCCCAGCCGCCGCGGGCGATCGCCGGGCGCAAAAGTCCCTCCACGCGATCCGCTGCAACGCCGACATTCTTGAATCCAAACATGGGCGCGGCCCCCGCCAGCCGGTGGACTTCAGCGAACAGCGCTTCGGCCGCCGCGGGGTTCCACGGTGCAAGCGCTTCCCAGTGCCGCGCCACAGCCTCTTGCACCGCCACAAGATTGGTCGCGAAGTTCCGCGCCAATGCATCGAGGCGCGCGGTTCGCGCCTCGGCCTTCTTGGCCAAACCAAACACCACCACGGCGAATGTGGCGGGGTCAAAGGGCTTCGCGATCAACCCTTCGGCGCCCAGGGCCGCCACGTCCGCGCGGGTCGCATCGTCGTCGCGCCCGGTCAGGAATATCAGGCGCGGACGAGGCGCGCGCGCCGACACCGCCCGCCAAAGCGCGCGGCCATCCATGTCCGGCAGCATGAGATCGAGGAGGAGAACAGTGGGCGCGAAGCCGTCGAACGCGGCTAGCGCCGCCGCACCGGTGCCGCAGGCCATGACCCGCACGCCGCGCACCGCGCCAAGCGCGGTCGCCGCTACCTCGCGCACGAACGGATCGTCATCGACGATCATCACCCGCAAGAGGCTATTTTCGCCGTCTTCTTGCACCCGGAGCC
>CANJOI010000057.1 GCA_947475365.1 Fidelibacterota bacterium
CAAAGCCGCGCCAGCTTGCGGTAGCCCTTGAGGCCCGCCTGCAGATCCTTGCGCGATTTGATGAAGGCGGGAGGGTCGGCGATCACCACGTCCCATGAGGTTTTGCGGCCGGCGGCCGATTCCAGGAACGCGAACACGTCGCTGCGTTCGAACTTCGCGGCCCCCTGGGCTGCTTTCTCCGCCAATTCCAGCGCATGCGCGGAACTGTCGACGCCGGTGACGGCCCGCGCGCCCGCCTTCACCGCCGCCAAGGCGAAGCCGCCGGTGTGGGTATAGAGGTCGAGCACCGCCGCGCCCTTGGTAAGGCCCGCGACATAGGCATGGTTGTCGCGCTGGTCGAAGAACCAGCCGGTCTTCTGCCCGGAGAGCAGGTCGGCGTAATAGGTGACGCCGTTCTCTTCCACCGGCACGGGACCGTCGAGGGCGCCCGCGAAACACCGCACGTCCTCCTTGAGGCCCTCAAGACCGCGCGCCGCGCTGTCACCGCGCAGGACGATGGCTTTAGGCGTGGCGATGACGGCGAGCGCCGCGGCGATCTCGGGCATGAGGGCGTTCATCCCGGCGGTGTTGGGCTGCACCACAAACACATCGTCGAAGCGATCAATGATGAGGCCGGGAAGATTGTCGGCTTCCGCGTGCACCAGGCGATAGAACGGACGCGAAAACAGCTTCTCGCGCAGCGCCAACGCCGCTTTCAGACGATCTGCGATGAACGCCGCGTCGATGGCGGTATCTCCCACGGTCGAAAGAAGCCGGGCCGCGATCAGGGTGTGGGCGTTGAAATGGGCCGTGCCCAGGATTTCGCCGCCGGCATCGGTCAGCGTGACGGCCGATCCCGCCGGCAGGGCCTTGGTGGCCGGATCCATCTGGATCTCGTTGGAGAACGCCCAGGGGTGGCCGAACTTGACGCGCTTGTGGGCGCCTTTAGCGAACTGAACGCGGGGATGCTTCATCAAAATGGCTTTGCCACGACCATCAAAACGATGAGGATCATGAGCAAGGTCGGCACTTCATTGATCATGCGGTAGAACTTGGCGGGCCGGGTGTTTTCGCCGCGCGCGAACTGCCCGCGCCATTTCTCCATCATGCCATGTACGGCGAACAGGCCGAGCACGCACAGCAGTTTGAGGTGAATCCAGCCGTGGGACCAATCCACCACGCCCGGCGTCGCCAGCAGCAGCACGCCGAAAATCAGAGTCACCACCGAAGCGGGGCGCATAATGATGCGCAGCAGGCGTTCTTCCATCCCCGCGAGCATCGCCGCGGCCTCCGGCGCCGCGCCCACGTGATTCACGAACAGGCGGGGCAGATATAAGAGGCCGGCCATCCACGAGATCACCGCGATGATGTGGATGGATTTGACCCAGGGATAAGCGCCGGCGAGAAAATCGGACATGGTCATTTCCACTGCGCCAAAGGCGGCATGCTCATCAGGTAGGCGTCGGGATTGGCGTCGGTCTGGAAGCCGAACTTGGTGCCGCGGTCGTAGACCAAGTTGAATTCTACGTAACGGCCGCGCTTGGTGAGCAGCGTGTCCATGTCGTCGGCTGTGAACGGCGTCGCTTTGCGGCGCGCGACAATCGGCGGATAAACCTTCAAAAAGATTTCGCCCACTGATTTCAGGAAGGCGAAATCCTTATCCACGTCGCCGCTGGCGAGGTCGTCGAAGAAGATGCCGCCCACGCCGCGCGGTTCGCGGCGGTGGGGCAGATAGAAGTACTTGTCACACCAGGCTTTGTATTCGTCGTAGGCATCCGGCCGGTATTCGCCGCACGTCCTGCGCAAGGCGGCATGGAATTCCTCGGTATCCTCGGCATAGGGCAGCGCGGGCGTGAGATCGGTGCCGCCGCCGAACCACATTTTGCTGGTCTCCATGCAGCGGAGATTCATATGCACGATCGGCACATGGGGATTGGCCATATGCGAGACCAGCGAGATTCCCGTGGCGGAGAAACGGCCTTCGGATTCCTTTGCGCCCGGGATTTGCGCCATGCCCTGTTCCGACAGCACGCCCCAGACGTGGCTGACGTTGACGCCGACCTTCTCGAATACCTGGGCGCGCATGACGCGCATGCGTCCGCCGCCCTTCAAGCGATGATCGGGGCCGCGCTCCCATTCGGTCTGTTCAAAACGCCCCGCGCCGTCTTCCTGCTCGAAAGCCGCGCAGATGCGGTCCTGGAGGTCGCGGAAGTAAGCGACAGCGGTGGACGCGAAGCTGGAAGGCGACTCAGCCATGGTTCCTCACACTGCTTTCGTGGACATGATCCACCAGACGGGCGACCGCATCGGGATCGGTTTCCGGCCAGATGCCGTGGCCGAGGTTGAAGATGTGCCCGGGCGCGGGGCCGGCGTCGCGCAACACATCGTCGATGCGCCGGCACAGCGTATCCTTGGGCGCGAACAGAACGGCGGGGTCCAGATTGCCCTGCACGGCCTTATCCGGACCGAGAAGTGTCCGGGCCGGTCCCAGCGGCACGCGCCAGTCGAGGCCCACCACATCCACCGCCAGATCCTTGACCGCTTCCAGGTTGGCCATACCCTGGTTGGCGAAATAGATCAGCGGTACGCCCCTCGCGCGCACATCCTGCAGACCGTCGACGATACGCTGAACCGACGGCAACGCCACGGCGCGGAAATCCACCGGGCCCAGCAAGCCGCCCCAGGATTCGAACATCATCAGCGCCTGGGCGCCGGCATCGGCCTGGGCGCGCAGGTAGGCGATCATGGAATCCGCGAGACGGTCCAGCAGGCGCGCGGTGACAACCAGTTCGGCATGCACGAAGGCGCGCGGCACCGAGAATTCCTTGGAGGGTTTGCCGCCCACGAGATAGCAGAACAGGGTGAACGGCGCGCCGCAGAAGCCGATCAGCGGCACATGCGCCGGCAGCTCGCGGCGCACCAGGCGCAAGGATTCCATCACGTAGGGCACATCCTGTTCCGGCACCAGCGACCGCATCGCCTCCACCTGCTTCAGCGTGCGGATGGGATCGTGAATGACCGGACCCGGCGCGTATTCCAGGCCCACGCCCATGCCTTCGATCGGCGTCATGATGTCGGAGAAAATGATCGCCGCATCCAGGCCGAAGCGCCGGATGGGCTGGAGCGTCACTTCCGCCGCGAGATCGGGCCGGTGCGTGAGCGAGGCGAAATCCACCTTGGACCGCACCTCGCGGTATTCCGGCAGATAGCGCCCGGCCTGGCGCATGATCCAAACCGGCGTGTGCGCGGTCTTCTGGCGCAAGGCCGCGGCGAGGAACGGAGGCAGTGCGGTCATGGTCGGTCCTTTTATTGAGCCGCGCCGGCGGCGCGCTTGGCCTGTACCGCGCCGAGAATGGCGGCGGCGCCCTTGTGCAACAGCGCTTCCGCGGCGCGCTCACCGATGGCGGCGGCGTCGCGGGCCGCCCCCTGCTCTTCCGCGGGAATGAATTGCAAGCCGTCGATGCTGCACACGGCGGCGCGCAAATGCACCCGGTCGCCTTCAAGTTTCGCCAGCGCGCCCACGGGCACCTGGCAGCCGCCCTCCAGGCGCCGGAGCATGGCGCGCTCGGCGGTGACGGCGACACGGGTGGCGTGATGGTCCAGCGGGGTCGTCCAGCGGGTGGCGACGTCATCGCCGTCGCGCACGGTGATCGCCACCGCGCCCTGGCTTACCGCCGAAGGACACTGATCGAACTCCAGCGGCTGGGTGATGCGCGCCCCGAGTTCCAGGCGCTTGAGGCCGGCGCTGGCGAGGATGATGGCGTCGTAGCCGCCGTCATCGAGCTTTTTGAGGCGCGTCGGTACGTTGCCGCGCAGTTCCTGGTGAGCGAGATCAGGCCGCAGGCGCGCAATGAAGGCGCGCCTGCGCAGGCTGGACGTGCCGAGCGACGCCCCCTGCGGCAGGCGGTCGAGCATGAGATCGCCGCGCGTGACCAGAACGTCGCCGGGGTCGGCGCGCTCCAGCACCGCGGTCAGGGCGATGCCCTTGGGCAGCAGCGTGGTGAGGTCCTTAAGGCTATGGACGACCAGGTCCACGTCCTTGTCTAGCAGGGCGCGGTCCAATTCGGCGGTGAAAAAACCGCGCCCGTCGGTGGCCCACAGCGGCACCGTCTGGTTGAGGTCGCCCTGGGTTTTGATGGTGATGATCTCGATCGCCGGCACGCCCGGCAGCGCGCGCATCTGGCGCGCCACTTCGTTGGCCTGCCACAGCGCGAGTGCGGACCCGCGCGTGCCGATACGCAACACGCTCATGCCTCACCGCCTTCCGGCAAGAAGCGGTAACCCACCCCGCGCACGGTCAGGAAGTGGCGCGGCTCGTGGGGGTCGCGCTCGAATATCTTGCGCAGACGCAGGATGAAATTGTCCACCGTGCGCGTGGAGGGGAAGGCTTCATAACCCCACACCGTCTCCAACAGATCGTCGCGGGTGATGACCTCGCCCGGCTTTTCGGCCAGCACTTTCAGGATCATGGCTTCTTTCTCCGTGAGATCGTGGGTCTGGCCGTCCCAGGCGTGCGCCTGGAAGGTGCGGAAGTTCGCGCTGTTGCCGGCGAATTCCAGCACATCGCCCACCCCATCCCGCGGCGCCAGCGCGTTCTTGTACCATTGCCAGCGCCGGAGAATCGCGCGCACGCGCAGCAGGAACTCTTCAAGATGAAACGGCTTGGTGAGGTAGTCGTCGCCGCCGGCTTCCAGGCCGCGCACCCGGTCCTGGGGATCGCCGCGCGCGGTCAGGAACAGCACCGGCGTATTGCGGCCTTGCGCGCGCAGCGCCTTGCACAGGGCGAAGCCGTCCATGTGCGGCAACATCACGTCGAGCACCAGGAGGTCGTAGTCGCCGGCCAGCGCTTTTTCCAGTCCGAGAGGGCCATCGTGGGCGGTGTCGGCGGCGTAGCCTTCGGCGCGCATGTTCTCCGCCATGCCCTCGGCGAGGTGCAGGTCGTCCTCGACCACCAGGATGCGCTGCTGGTTCACAAAGTCTTCGCTCATGCCGCCGCCTTGGTGACGGGCCAGGTGACCGTGAACACCGCGCCCTTGCCGGGGCCGTCGCTGCTGGCGTGCACGTCGCCATCTTCGAAATGCATGAACCGCTGGACGATATAGAGACCGAGGCCGGTGCCCGCGGCGTCACGGCCGCCGATGGTGTCCAGGCGGAAGAACTTCTCGAACAGTTTGGGGCCTTGGCCCGGCTCAAAGCCGATGCCGGTATCACGCACCGCGAGTTCCACGCCGTTGCCCGTCGACCGGGCGCTGACATCCAACACGCCGCCCTTGGTGGGGCCCATGGCGGCGATGGCGTTTTCCATCAAATTGCGCAACACGCCGTCCACGGCCATGGGATCGGCGGTGATCTCAAGATCGGCGGGGACCGACATCTGCACCGTGATGTTGCCGCGCCGCGCCATGTCGTCGAGGTGCGCCACCACATGGCGCACCGACTCCGCCAGAAACAGGCGTTCGCGCGCCAGCTGCACGCGGCCCCGGTCGAGGCGCGCGCTGTCCAGGATCTTGGAAACCATGTTTTCCATGCGCCGCAGATCATCGAGCATGCGCTGGGATAGTTGCTGCGTCCGCTCCGGCGGCAACTGGCGCAGCAGCATGGTTTCCAGAGAGAGCTGAAGGCTCGCGATCGGCGTCTTGAACTGGTGCGACACCATCGCCAGGAAGTTGTCCTGCTTTTTCCGGATGGCGGTCTCACTGGACAGCCCGCCCCACAGCACAGCGATAGCGCAAGCTTGCACCAGCAGGAAGAACCCGCCTTCCCAGGCGTATTGGGTCATGCGCGCGTCGGTGGCTGTGGCGAGGTCCTGCAGCGCGTCGGGCGACAGGGTGACCTTGCCGGCCTCGACACGGGCGTAGGGAAAGATCGCCGCGATCTCGGCCGCCGGGGTTCCTTGCTCCATCAGGCGCTGGGCCGCGAGCATATCGTAGCCGTAGACCATCTTCATGGCCGTAGCGTTCACCTGCGCATTGGCGCGGATGTCGTAGAACCACCAGCCCACCTGCACCACGGAGAAGACAAGCAACCCCATGATGGTCAGATGCAGAAGGCGCGGTGTGTTCACGGAGAAGCGCATGCGGCGGCGTTACCCTGCGAGCACTTCGCCCAGGGCCTGGGCCAAGCGGGTGACATCGGCAGGCGTGTGGGCCAGCGACAGGAACATCACTTCGTAGGCAGACGGCGCCACATAGATGCCGCGATCGAGCAGCCCGTGGAACACCGGCTTGTAACGTTCGCCCGCGCCGTTATCCAACGCCTCGGCCGAGCGTACCGTCCCCGGCTGCAAGGCGATCCAGCCGATGGAGCCGACGCGGACAAAACCGCAGGGGCTCTTGGCGGCCTTCAAGACCGGCGCGAGTTCGGATTCCAGCTGCGCGCCCAGCTCTTCCAGGCGGGCGAAGGCCTTTTCCTGTTCCAGCACCTTGAGCGTCGCGAGGCCCGCGGCCATGGCCACCGGATTTCCCGACAGCGTGCCGGCCTGATAGACCGGACCTTCAGGCGCGATATGTTTCATGATGGCGCGCGAGCCGCCGTAAGCGCCGACCGGCAAACCGCCACCGATGATTTTGCCGAAGGTCGCGATGTCCGGCGTGATGCCGTAGAGCGCCGCCGCGCCGCCAAACCCCACCCGGAAGCCGGAGATCACTTCGTCGAAAATCAACAGCGCGCCCGACTCCTTGGTCAGCTTGCGCAGGAGCTGCAGGAATTCGGGGCGTTGCAGCAGGAGACCGTTGTTGGCCGGGATCGGCTCGATAATCACCGCCGCGATCTTGCTGCCTTCGGCCGCGAACAACGCCGTGAGCTTGGCTTCGTCGTCCAGCGGCAGCACGCGCGTGAGCGCGGCGAAGTCCGCGGGCACGCCGGCGGATGATGGCTGGCCGTGGGTGACGAGGCCCGAGCCCGCCGCCACCAGCAGATGATCGGCGTGGCCGTGATAACAGCCGGAGAATTTCACAATCAGGTCGCGCCCCGTGGCGCCGCGCGCGAGGCGGATGGCGCTCATGGTGGCCTCGGTGCCGGAGGACACAAAGCGCACCTGCTCCAGGCCCGGATAGGCGGCGACGACTTTTTCCGCGAGATCGACTTCGCCTTTGCAGGGCGCGCCGTAGGTCATGCCCAAGGCCGCGGCCTCCTGCACGGCCTTCACCACCACGGGATGGCTATGGCCGAGGATCAAGGGCCCCCATGAGCCGACAAAATCGAGATACTTTTTGCCGTCGGCGTCGGTGACATAGGCGCCTTGAGCGGAGGCAAAGAACTTGGGCGTGCCGCCCACGGCGCGGAAGGCGCGCACCGGAGAATCCACCCCGCCCGGAATAACCCGGGTGGCGCGTTCGAACAAAGCGTCGTTAGTGGTCGTCACGGCTATTCCTTCTCGTTTGTCGTCGCGCCCGCGGTTATGGGATTGGTCGATACCACACGGGCGCCTCCCGGCGCCAAAGCTTCCTCAACGCCGCGCATATAGGCCTGCACCGCCTGGGGACCTGACTCGGCGGCAAGCACCCGGAGGCCCTTGATGGGGGCATGGGCCAGCTTGCGGGCGAAGCTCTCGGCCCACTGGCGCAGGGCCTCGGTGTCCGCGCCGTTGCCTTTGGGCAGACGCTTGAGGCTTTCCGCCGCCATGGCCTGATAGTGGTCGCCCATCTGCTGGATCAGGGGTGCGGCCTCACGCACGGCGTAGTCGCGGCGCAAACGATCTAAGTGTTCATCGATCACCAACCGCGCCGACGCCAATTCGCCCAGGCGCGCATGGCGGCCGGCGGCGGCCTCGGCGATGACGCTATCCATGCCGATGCGGTGAATGCGCTCCAGGGCGCCCACCGCGGGATCGACGTTGGGCGGTACGCCAAGGTCGACAATGATCACACCGCGGCTGGGTGCATTGGCGGCGATCTTGGCGGCGGCGGCCATGTCCAGCACCGGCTCGGCGCCGCCCACGGCGGTGACAATGGCGTCCACCACGCCGGGGTCGGCCTTGAAGGCTTCCAGGGTCACGGGCTCACCACCGATCTCGGCGGCGAATTCCTGGGCGGTTTCAAAGGTGCGGTTGACCACCAGCATCGGCAGACCGGCGGCCGCGAAGGCGCGGCCGCACTGACGGGTCATGGGCGAGATGCCGACGATGGCGATACGTCCGGTATCGCCGGCGAGATGCGCATTCACCCGGCGCACAGCGAAGCCCGACAGCGATTCCGCATTGGCCGGGCGGCTGGCGTGCTGGTGCACATCCTGCGCCGCCTTGAGCGCCTCGTTGAAAATGAAATCCAGTTTCCGGCCGCAGGTGCCGGCGGCGCGCGCGTTCTGCCAGGCGATGCGCACCTGGGCGTAGATCTCGCGTTCGCCGGCCTGGGCTGAGTCGAGGCCTGACGCCACCAGGAACAGATGCTCGATGGCGCCTTCCCCGGCCCAGGCGCGGAAGATCTTGCGCGCATCCGCCGGGGTTTCGCCCAATGCCGCGCCGATGCGGTCGCGGCACGCTTGCACCGCGACCTCGTCGTCGTCGGCGACCATGAACTCGATGCGATTGCAGGTGCCGATATAGGCCAGCTCGGCCACGCCGGTGGCGCGCGCGATCTCGGCCAGGCGGCCGATCAGGTCGGCCTTGGGCAACGCCAGGCGGCCAAGTTTATCGACCCCGGCCGTTTTATAAGAAGCGCCAATGAGCGCGAATCGGTTCATAGCGGGGTGGTAGCACAGGCGCCAATGCTCTATGTCACAGCCATGTCATGGCCCAAGGTGCGCGGACCTATCCCTTGCGACCATATAAATTATTGATATAACGATATTTTTGGCGGGAAACCTCCGTGGCGCATGAACGGCTCGCGATCGTGGTCTTCAATCTGGGCGGCCCAGACTCGCCCGATGCCGTGCGTCCGTTCCTGTTCAACCTGTTCAACGATCCCTATATCATCGCCCTGCCCCAGCCGTTGCGCTGGCTGATCGCCACCATCATTTCGCGGGGCCGCGCGGAAAAGTCGAAAGGCTATTACGCCAAGCTTGGCGGACGCTCGGTGCTGCTGGACGAAACGCGCGCGCAAGCCACGGCGCTGGAAGCCGCGGCCAAGGGCCTTGCGGAAGATGTCCGCGTGTTCGTCTACATGCGCTACTGGCATCCCATGGCGGCGGAAGTGATGACGCAGCTGAAGGCGTATCAGCCGACACGTGTCGTGGTGCTGCCGCTTTATCCGCAGTTCTCGACCACGACCACCACGACCTCGTGCCAGCTCCTCGAACAGGAAGCGCGCCGCCAGGGTTTGGGCGTGCCCCTGGAAACTCTGTGTTGCTATCCCTGTATCGACGGATTCATCGATCCCATGGCGGACGCGGTGCGCGCGGCCTACGAGGACGCCAGTCTCACCGGTAAAAAGCCCCGCGTGCTGTTCTCCGCGCACGGTCTGCCGGAAAAGACCATCGCTCGTGGCGATTCTTATCAGTGGCAGGTGGAGCAATCCGCCGCCGCCATTGTCGCCAAGCTGGGTATGCCTGACCTTGATTGGGCGATTTGCTACCAGAGCCGCGTCGGCCCGGTGGCGTGGATCGGCCCCTCCACCGAAAGCGAAATCACGCGCGCCGGCAGCGATGGCGTGCCGGTGATTCTGGCGCCGGTGGCTTTCGTCTCCGAACACGTGGAGACGCTGGTGGAGCTGGATGAAACCATGCGCGATCTGGCCGCCGAAACCGGCGTGCCGCTCTATATCCGCTTGCCGACGGTGCGCACCGACGCGCGCTTTATCGCGGCGCTCGCCGGGCTGACGGAGTTCTTAAAAGGAAAAACGACGCCGTGTTCGGCGTCGGGCGAGCGCATCTGCCCGGCCAAATTCGGCCGCTGTCCCATGTTTGCCTCAGAGGGGCCTGCTTCAGAGAATGCTGCCTGAGAGAACACCGTTGGCTACGCGAAGGTACATTCGCTTCGCGCGGCCAAGGGCTCTTTCACGTTAGATGACGTGAAAGAGGTAAGCAGAATGATGACGGGGATCGGAATCCCCAAAAGCCACAAAAGTCCGCCGCGCATGTTGACCTCGTCTGTTGCCGTTCAGGGTCATAACGCTGGGCTACAATCTAGGTTCCGCCCGGGGAGCGCCGGGTGGAAGCGTGCATTTCCGGCAAACGATTCGGCCCAACTATAGGCCTAGGATTGGACTCGCGCGATCGCGTCCAGGACGGTGCGCGGCAGATAGGGCTTGGTAATCAGCGGCCGGTGGCGGTGTTCCTCCGGCAGGTGCTGGGCCGAATGGCCGGTCAGGAAGATGATCCGCGCGTTCTGGCCGGCGAGCGTACTCGCCACCCGGAAGACGTTTTCGCCGCCCAGGTTGACGTCGAGCAGGGCCAGATCCGGGCATTCCTGATCGAGGAGGCCCAGCGCATCCTCGACCGTGGCGACCGGGCCGATGACCTGGTAGCCCGCATCCTCCAGCATGCCCTGGAGATCCATGGCGATGATGGTCTCGTCCTCCACCACCAGGATTCGCATGTCCTTGGCATCCTTCATGATGCGCTCCTTACCAATGTCATGTCGGGCGCGCTCTCGGCTTCCGCGGGGAAATTCATCTCGGCGCGGAAGCCGCCGGGGTCATAGTGCAGGTCCACCGACCCGCGCAATTCATGGCTGAGCTCCAGCTGGATCAGTTTGCTGCCGAAGCCGTTGCGGGTTGGTTTCATACAAATCGGGCCCTCTTTTTCCGCCCACCGCAGGCTCACGCGCTGCTCGGGATCGAAGGTCCAGTCGATGGCGACCGCGCCGTCGTTGTTGGAAAGCGCGCCATGTTTCACCGCGTTGGTGGCGAGTTCATGGAACACGATGCCGAGCGCGAGCGCCGCCTTGGGTTTGAGCGCAACGGAAGGGCCGTTGAGGATGACGCGCTTCTTCTCGTCCATGATGTAGGCCTCAAGGCTTTCGGCAGCGACGTCTTTCAGCTGCACAGTGCCCCAGTTCTCGCGGCTGAGCAGGCCGTGGGTGCGCCCCAGCGCCTCGATGCGCCGCAGGAATTTGTCGACGAAGGCCTGCGGATCCGGCGTGCTGTGGAAGGTCTGCCGCGCCATGGCGTTGACCACGGCCAGCATATTCTTCACGCGGTGGGATAGCTCTTCGATCAGGATGCGCTGGTGGGCCTCCGCCCGGCGCAGCGCTTCCTGGTGTTCCTGGCTGCGCCGCAAGGCCTGCTCGGTCGCGAGCTTCTCCGCCCGCACGCGGAAATTCTCCTCCTGCAGGCGATGGCGAATCTCCGCTTCCCGCTGGATCTCGAGCTGCTTCAGGTGCAGATCGACGAACACCTGAACCTTCGAGGTCAGCACGAAAGGATCGACCGGCTTGAAGATCATGTCCACGGCGCCGGCGGTATAGGCCTGCAGCAGGTGGGTGTCGTCCCGGAACACCGCGGTCAGAAAAAGAATCGGGATATGCCGGGTGCGCTTGCGCGAGCGGATCAGGCTCGCGGTTTCGTATCCGTCCATGCCGGGCATCTGCAGGTCGAGCAGGATGATGGCGAAATCCTCGGTGAGCAGACGATGCAGCGCCTCCTCCCCGGAATACGCCACCACCAGCGCCTGGCCCATCTTTTCGAGCGCGGCGGAAAGCGCCAGCGCGGTGTGGCGGTCGTCATCGACGATCAGGATTCGCGCCTTAGGCGGATTATCGCCGAAGACGCCGGCGTCCGCCGCGTCCTGCTGTTCTGGGGTGGGTTGGGCGTTCAAGAACCTATTCCCGGCCTGGATTATCCCAACAACGGCAGTTGCACGACGTTATCCGCGCCTGTGCGTTTCAGCACCCTCGGCCGGTCGGTGCGATGCAGCCACACGCGCAAGACCGAGACCAGCTGCTCGATATCCACGGGCTTGGCGACATAATCCGAGGCGCCGGCTTCGATGCACTTCTGGCGGTCGCCCTTCATCGCCTTGGCGGTGACGGCAATGATCGGCAGGGATGCGAACTTGGGTATGGCGCGGATTTCCTGGATGGTCTGATAGCCGTCCATCCCGGGCATCATGATGTCGATCAACGCCGCGTCCACATCCGGAATGCGCTGCAGGAGCTCGATGCCGGAGCGCCCGCTTTCGGCGTAGTGCAGTTCGACGCCATGCTCCTCCAGCGCGCTGGTGAGCGAAAAGATATTGCGGATGTCGTCGTCCACCACCGCGATCTTGCGGCCGACCAGCAGCGGATCGCACTGGCGGGTCTGGCGCGCCACGTCCTGGGCCGGCGCCGGCAGGCGGTCATACTGCCAGTGAAGCACGCGGGCCACCTCGTCTTGGAGCTGGGCCTGGGTGCGGACCACGTTCTGCCGGTCGAGCAGCTTGAGGTCGTCGAAGTAGTCCTGCTCTTTCTCGCCGCTCTCACGGGGAACGAAGGCGATGAACGGCGCGTCGAAGCCGCGCAGGTGTTCGAGCTGTTCGACAAGGACTTCGTCCTTGGCGTCGGTCATATCGATCACGACGCAGTCATACGGGCCATCATCAAGATCGTCGATGGACTCCGGCAGGGCCGGGAGGCTTTCCACTTGGACCTCGGCGCTGCCGATCAGAGCGGCGATGCCGCCCTGGCTGTTCTCAGGCTCGACCACCAGGATCTTCTTGGCGCGTTCGCGGAAGGTCTTCACGTCCGACAAAGTCGCGCGGATGGCTTCAGGCTCCACCGGCTTGGCGCTATAGCCGTAAGCACCGATGCCCATACCCAGGCGCCGTTGTTCATCGCCGGAGATGATATGCACCGGGATGTGGCGGGTATCGGGGTTACGCTTCAAAAGATCGAGCAGCGCGAAGCCGTCCATGTCCGGCAGGCCGATGTCGAGCGTGATGGCGTCGGGCCGGAAGCGCTTGGCCAGCGGAAGCACGGCGGCGCCTTCGCCGGTGATCACGCCCTTGAATCCGGACTCATGGGCCAGCGAGAGCAGGATCGCGGAGAAGTGCGGATCGTCTTCCACGATAAGCACTGTCGGATCGCCGCGGTTGATGACATCACGGTCGTCGAGCACGGGTTCAAGGGCGGTTTCGGTGTTCACCTGCACGATCCGCGAACTGGCCATGGCCATGCGGGTCGGCATCGCCTTGGCGGTCGGCGTGTAATTGGCCGGCAGGAACAGCGTGAAGACGCTGCCGCGGCCGGGCGTGGAGTTGACCGTGAGTTCGCCGCCCAAGAGGCGCGTGATTTCGCGGCTGATGGAAAGGCCCAGGCCGGTGCCGCCGTATTTGCGGCTGGTGGTGCCGTCGGCCTGCTGGAAGGCCTCGAAGATGATGCGCTGCTTTTCCACCGGGATACCGATGCCCGTGTCCTCGACCGTGAAGGCAATGACCTGACCGGCCTTGTCGAGCGTTTCGTTACTGGAGGACCAGCCCGATTGCGCGCGCGTGACCTTGAGCTTGACCTGACCCTGCTCGGTGAACTTGAAGGCGTTGGACAGCAGGTTCTTGATGACCTGCTGCAGGCGCTTGTCGTCGGTGTACATCGAGCGCGTGAGGCTGGGATCGATCTCGACGACGAAGTCGAGCTTCTTGTCTTGAGCGATCTGGGCGAAGGTGCGGTCCATGTGATCGCGCAACGCCGAGTAGAAAGTTTCGCTGACGTCCAGGGTGACGGTGCCGGATTCGATCTTCGACAGATCCAGAATGTCGTTGATGAGCGCCAGCAGGTCCGAACCCGCGTGGTGGATCGAGTGGGCGTACTCCACCTGCTTGTCGGTCAGGTTGCCCTGGCTGTTCGACGACAGCAGTTTTGACAGAATCAGTAGGCTGTTCAAAGGCGTGCGTAGTTCGTGGCTCATATTGGCCAGGAACTCGGACTTGTACTTGGAGGTGAGCGCGAGCTGTTCGGCCTTTTCCTCCAATTCCCGCTTGGCCTGTTCGACTTCGCGATTCTTGGCTTCCGCCTGCATGTTCTGCATGGACAAGAGCTGCGCCTTGTCCTCCAGTTCGACGTTGGTGCGCTGCAATTCGTCCTGCTTGGCGCGCAGCAGTTCTTCCGACTGGCGTAGCGTATTGGCCTGCTGTTCCAAGCGGTCGTTGGTCTTCTTGAGCTCTTCCTGCTGGGCCTGGAGTTCGGCGGTCAGCAACTGGGACTGTTTCAACAGCCCCTCGGTGCGCATGTTGGCGGCGATGGTGTTGAGCACGATCCCGATGGATTCCATCAGCTGATCGAGGAACGACTGATGGGTTTCGCTGAACTCGCTGAAGGAGGCGAGTTCGATGACGGCGTTGACTTCACCTTCGAACACGACCGGCAGCACGATCACGTTGAGGGGGGCGGCCTCGCCCAGGCCCGAGTTGATCTGCACATAGTTGCCGGGAACGTTGGTGAGCAGGATGCGCGACTTCTCATAAGCGCACTGGCCGACCAGGCCCTCACGCAAGGCAAAGCGGTTGGCGAGGTGCTTGCGATGGTTGAAGGCGTAGGACGCGGCCAGGTTCATGCTGACGTTGCTGTCGTCGTCCTTATCGGCGACGTAGAACAGGCCGTGCTGCGCGTTCACCAGCGGCGCCAACTCCGACAGCACCATGTTCGAAACCGTCGACAGATCGCGTTCGCCCTGGAGCATCCGGGTGAAGCGCGCGAGGTTGGTCTTCAGCCAGTCCTGTTCCGTGTTCTTGAGGGTCTGTTCCTTCAAGTTCCGGATCATTTCGTTGATGTTGTCTTTCAACGCGGCCACTTCGCCCGAGGCTTCCACGGTGATGGACCGCGTCAAGTCGCCCTTGGTCACGGCGGTGGACACTTCGGCGATGGCGCGCACCTGGTTGGTCAGGTTGGCCGCGAGCTGATTGACGTTGTCGGTCAGGTCGCGCCATAGGCCGGCCGCGCCAGGCACGCGCGCCTGACCGCCCAGTTTGCCTTCGATCCCCACTTCGCGGGCCACGTTGGTCACCTGGTCGGCGAAGGTGGCGAGTGTTTCGATCATGCCGTTGATGGTTTCGGCGAGTGACGCGATTTCGCCTTTGGCTTCCAGGGTCAATTTGCGGCGCAGGTTGCCCTGCGCCACCGCGGTCACGACGTCGGCGATGCCACGCACCTGGCCGGTCAGGTTCGCGGCCATCATGTTCACGTTGTCGGTCAAGTCCTTCCACGTGCCGGCGACGCCGGGCACCTGGGCCTGACCGCCGAGCTTGCCTTCGGTGCCCACTTCACGCGCCACGCGGGTCACTTCCGAGGCGAAGGAGTTCAGCTGATCGACGAGGGTGTTAATGGTATTTTTCAGTTCGAGAATTTCGCCCTTCACGTCCACGGCGATCTTCTTGGACAAGTCGCCCTTGGCAATGGCGGTGGTCACTTCGGCGATGTTACGCACCTGGCCGGTCA
>CANJOI010000058.1 GCA_947475365.1 Fidelibacterota bacterium
CTGGTGGGCGTGCTGCTGCTCATCGGCATCGTCAAGAAGAACGGCATCATGATGGTGGACTTCGCCATCAATGCCCAACGCGAACGCGGCGCCGAACCGTTGGCGGCCATCCGCGAGGCCTGTCACCTGCGCTTCCGCCCGATCATGATGACCAGCTTCGCCGCCCTCCTCGGCGGTCTGCCGCTCATGTTCTCGGCCGGCGCAGGATCGGAAATGCGCAAGCCTCTGGGGTTCGCCATGGTCGGCGGGCTATTGGTGAGCCAGGTGCTCACGCTCTACACCACGCCGATTGTCTATCTGCACCTGGAACGCTTCCGCACCCGGAAGGAACGCCGCGCGGCGGAAACATCCGTGGGCCTGCCACAGCAGCACCCGGCGGAATAAGCCAACCCCAAGAACGAAAAGGCCGCTTCGCGAAATCGAAGCGGCCTTTTCTTTAGCTGCTGCCGGACGCCGCGATTACGCGGCGGCAGGCCCCTGGGAGCGCAAACCCCGGATGTTCAGGTCCCGACCTTGAGGGTGCTCACCAGCCCCTTGAGGCAGGCGATGACGCTGAGCGCCGTGATCTTGCCGGTGGCGGGCTTCTCGGGCGACGGCACGTTCTCGATGGTCATCTCGAAGCGCGCTGAATCGGCATCCACCTTGATTGTATGGGTATTGCGGGTGACGGTCGGGTCCGCCCAGATCTGCAGGCGGGTGCGGTCAACGCCGATGCCAGCCAGGCCCAGAGCCGCCGCCACATTGACGTTGGCCGGGAAGCCTTTGGCCCCTTCGCGGGCGCTGCCATCGAACACCTTGAGCGGTTCCTTGACGTCGGTGACATCGATGTTGTTCTCAACCAGATGCGGCGAGCCCAGCAGCGTGTGCGGCGGCTTGCGGGTGACCATGGTCACGGAATGCACTTCGGTCTGGGCGGCGGCGCGCACGGCATCCAGGCCGAGCAGTGCGCCGGTGGCGAGGATGATGCGCCCGCCGCTGGCCTTGGCCAGGTCGATCACATGCATGTTGCGCAGGAGCGCCGCGCCGCTGACGGTCACCAGGATCTTGCCGGCCTTGACCACCGGCTCGGCGATCGAGGCAAACGCCGCGGCCGGGGCCGCATCCACGATGATGTCGCAACGCCGCGCCAGTTCCTCGGGCGAGACCACGTCCACCGGATGTTTGAGCTTTGCCACGTTCGCCTTGGCTTTGGCTTCGTCCCGGCCCGACACCGCTTCCAGAGTGAGACCCTCAATACCCGCGTCCAGGGCCCGGCCCACGCCGCCGCCGATGGTGCCGAAACCCGCGATTCCTACCTTCACGTCACGCTCCTTGTTTTATGTCTCAAAGTGATTGCCACAGGGCTCGCCCCGAGGGGAATACCGATTCTTCGGGACGTCATGCCCGCCAGTTCAGACCTAAAACGTGCGGCGGACGCTGAAGGACAGATAATCGCGGTCGGCGAAGGGCTGGCGCACAGGGGCGCCGAAATAGTGGGTCAGCGTGACACTCGCCTCCCACACCGACCGGTAAAGCATGCGCAGCCCGAATTCCATATCTCCGGCCTTGGCGTTCTGGGCCCCGTCGATCGCTGAGTTGCCGGTCAGGCCATAGCCGAAGCCTAAGGGCACGCTGATATCGGCGCCGGGGAACACGTTGAAATACTGCGGCTCGAACACACCGCGCACCGCCGCCGCGAAGGTGTTGCGGGTCAGGTCGCGGGCGGCGGCGTTGCGGGTTACTTCCAGCACGCGATTGGCGGCGATCTCGCCGGAGAAGTTGGCGCCGTCCCACGCCTTCGATGGGGCGAAGTTCACGATGCTGGAGATCTGGGCATGCAATGTGTTGCCGATCGCGAAGAGCGCGTTGCGGCCGCCATCGATTGGCGTGCCGCTGGGCACGATGCGCGGCCGCGACACCAGCGGCATGTTGCGCCGCGTGGAGATCTCGCCCGCGATGGAGCTGTCGCCAAGATAGCCGCTGGCGCTGGCGCCATACATCTGGATGGCGTCGGGATAGACCATGTAATAAGCGCCCACTTGGCCCGTGCCCGTATAAGCGCCCGCCGGCGCATTGATCTTATAGGCGCCGCCCGCACCGGTGCCGGACGGCACGCCGTAAGCCGAGGCGCGTTCGATCGAGGAGGCAGGCTGCGCCAGCGCCGGGCCGGTATATGCGCCCGACCGAATGTAGAGCTGCGGATATTTGGCGTTGAACCGGCTGGCGTAAAAACCCAGGTCGGCCGCGTCGGTGTTCACATGCACGGAAGCGCCGAACTGCGCGCTGGGCGGCGGGTAGTCGCGCGCGCGTTGCAGGTATTGTGTGGGGCTGATGATGATGCGCTCGCCGCCGGTGTCGGCGAAATCGGCGACGCTGAAGAAACTGCCGACGCCTGGAAAGCGGCTCTTGCGCCACTCGAACTGGTAATAGGCCCCGACCGAGATATTGGAGGCCGGCTGCGCGCTGCCCGAGATCTGCCAGACCGGCAGGTACACGTCGCTGGCGCGGGCATAGGGCAGGCTGGCGGCGCGGGTGGCGTCCACAGGGGCCTGGCCCGCAGCGACGCCGTTCTCGGCGAAGAACAGGCTCTCGCCCCAGACCAGGGTTTGCCGCCCCGCGCGTAAGGCCACCGGCACGTCACCCAGATCAAAGGCGCCATAGACAAAGGCGTTCAGGACTTCCGCGTTGCGGCCGTGGAGATCGCGCACCGCCGGCACAAAGGACGTGCTGCTTACCGACCGCGGGTTGAAGGTGGCGGGGGAATTATTGTCGGTGGATTGATTAAAGACGGTGTCGTACCAGGCCGTGCCGCTGATCTCGGCGCCAAAACCGCCGAACCGCACACCCAATTCCGACGTCAGGTCGAACCGGTTGGAAATCAAACCCTTACGGAAGTCGCGGTCGCCATCGTCCCCATTGGGATCGGCGAGCAGCGTGGCGTCGGGGGATTCCATGCGCAATCCGCCGCTATAGCGCAGCGTATTGTCCCAGCGAATAGCGGTCGTGCCGTTATTGAAGAGTTCTATGGCGGAAGCGGGGTGGCCAACGGCAACCGCGCTCAGCGCGGCCCACAAAGCGGGCCGCCTGACCAACTGGATCACTTTTGCTGGCACCGCCCCCCGCCCCCCTTCGAGCATTTTCCGGCGAAGTAGAACCCCGGTTCGCCGCCGAAAGTGCGACCAAAAATCAGGTCACGTCCCAAATATTACCCTCTCAATGTATAGCCTGACTCATCACGGGCCGCCCATGGTATCGTTCACACTCTTGGGGAGTGGAAATGCGTCTCTCAACCGGCATTGCAGCCTTGGCCCTGGCCTGCGCCGCCCTTGCGGGGGTGCGGGTAGCGGCCGGCGTCTCGGCAGGCGAAGCCGAGCAACTGAAGACCACGCTGACGCCGGTGGGCGCGGAGCGGGGCGCCAATGCCGACGGCTCCATCCCGGCCTGGACCGGCGGGTTCACCACGGTGGCCCCGGGTTACCAGCAGGGCGCGCCCCGGCCCGATCCTTTCAGCGCCGACCGCCCGCTGTTTTCCATCACCGCCGCCAATTCAAAAGATTACGAAGCGAAACTGCCGGAAGGCGCGCGCGCTGTTCCAGCGCTTCCCCGGCTACCGGATGGACATCTACCCCACGCGCCGCAGCGCCGCGGCCCCGGCCGCGGTGTATGAGGCCATTGCCCGCAACGCCGTGCGCGCCAAGGCCGCGCCGGAAGGCATCCAATACGGCATCGAGGGCGCGGCCGGCGGGATTCCGTTTCCGATTCCCAAGAGCGGCGCCGAGGTGATGTGGAACCACATCCTGGCCTTCTGGGGCCCGGCGCGCGAAACCCATATCAGCACCTATGTGATCTCCAGCGCCGGCACCATCGACCGCACCGCCGCCTATAACGAGATCGCGGATTTCCCGTACTACTATCCGGGCGCCACGCCGGAGTCCTTCGGCAGCTATTACTTCAAGACCCGCCGCACCACCGATGCGCCGGCGGCGAAGTTCGGCGAAGGCTACCTTGCCTGGCAGCCTATCAATTCCGAGCGCACCAAATTCGCGGCCTGGCGCTACCTGCCCGGCGAGCGCCGCGCCCGGCGCGGACCGTCACTGTCTTACGACACGCCCGATCCCGATGCGTCCGGCTTCCAGATGCTCGACGAGTACTATTTGTTCTTCGGTGGCCTCGACCGCTACGACTTCAAGCTGGTCGGCAAGACCGAGATGTACGTGCCCTACAACAACAACCGGCTCTACGGCCTGCCGGCGGCGGGCGTGCTGGGCGCCAAACACGCCAATCCCGACGCCCTGCGCTATGAGCTGCACCGGGTGTGGCTGGTGGAAGGAACCCTCGCGCAAGGCAAAAGCCATGTGGCGCCAAAGCGCCGGTTCTACGTGGACGAAGACACCTGGTTCGCCCTCTACGCCGAGAGCTGGGACGAGACCGGCAAGCTGTGGAAGTTTGGCCACGGCACCATGTATGTGGCCCCCGATCTGCCCGCCGTCATCCTCGGCAGCCAGTTCATCTACGACCTGACCCTGGGCGGCTATGTCTACGGCTTCGCCTTCAATGGCGACCCGATCCAGTACAAGGTCACCGCGCCGCACAGCGCCGCGGCGCTTGGGCCGGACGCCATGGTCAGCCAGTCGGCCAGATAGGCTGCGTTAGAAATACAAGCCGTTGTAGGCCATGCTTGCGACGCGCAGCATCTCGGCCGCCGGCATTTTGCCGACCATAACCGTGGACAGCACATCGTCCTGCCACAGGCACACCAGCACATCGCCGCGCTTGGTGATCTCGAACTGCTCGCGGCCCGAGGAGTTCTCGAGATAGAGCGTGAATGGTTCCCCGGCCGCGCTGCGATAGGCGATCTTCACAGCCTTGCCGCGCGCGCCCGGCACCGCCGCGACCTCCGCAAGCGTGTAGCCCGCCTTGGACAGATCGGGCAGTTTCAGTTTCAGTCCCAGCGTTTCTGAAATTCCCGAGGCGTCGGCCGCGATAGTGCGACCCGCCACCGCGCCGCCGTGAACCGCGACCGCGGTGCCGATGACGTCACCGCCCGGCAGCAAGGCCCGATATCCAAACCCCGCGACAATGGCGATCAGCACGCTGGCCGCCATGGCGAGGCGCGCGAAGTTGAGGCGCATGGGTTTTTTCCGCACCGCGCGGTGCATCGCCAGCGGCACCGGCCGGTCGATCAGCGGTCCGTAGTGCGCCGCGAGCAAGGCCTTGTCACTCTGATAAGCCGCGACTTTTGCGGCCAGCGCCGGATCGGCCGCGATCTGGTCCGCGACCGCGCGGGCGCGCGCCGGCTCCAGTTCGCCGTCGATGAAGGCGTGCAGATCTTCTTCCGGAAGGGGGGCGAAGCCGGTCATACCCGCTCGCCTCCCGGCACGGTTCCCAGCTCCTGGCGCAGGCGCTCACGCGCACGGGCCAGGCGCGACATGACCGTGCCGATGGGAACGTCCAGTTCAGCGGCGGCTTCGCGATAGTTCAAACCTTCAAGTCCAATCAGCAAAAGGATCTGGCGGTGCTCCACCGACAGCGCCGCCATGGCGCGGTCCATGTCCATCACCCCGGCATGATCCCGCGGCGGCACAACGGCGGCCATCGTATTGTCGATGTCGGCCAGGTCCACCTTCACGCCCTGCCTGCGGCTGCGCCGGAGCGCGTCGATATGAAGGTTGTGCAAGATCGACCGGAGCCAGGCGCCCATGCGCAAGGGATCGAGCAGGCTGTCCGCTTGTCTGAGCGCCCGTTCGATACAATCCTGCACAAGGTCATCTGCTGCTGTCGCATGCCCTAACAACGCTGTCGCATACCGGCGCAACGCCGGAATCTGGGCGGTCAATGCCGCTGTAAACGTCTCGTCGCGGCCGGCCGTCACGGCAGTGTCCTTTTTAGTCCGTGACTCCAGGGGCGCCGCAAGCCGGCGCTAGCCCTTTTCCACGATGTCAGGAGAACGGCCCGGGCGGGGTAGGTGAGCCCGGAGAGGCCATGGCGGCACGGGATGCTTCGATCCCCGGCCATGTCCCTTTCAAATCCAGGCGTCAGTCCGGGCCGTTCTCCCATCCCAAGACGAGAGGGCGTCACCAATTATTCCTACCAAAGCGCGGGGAATGACATGGGCCTGGGCCTTATTTCCCAAAACCGGCAACCGGAGCCTTCACCAAGCGTTCGTGTTACACGCGCAATTCTAAGACAATACAACGACAGAGGTTTTATTTCGAGCGCCATCGCAAGATGTTCACACGGTAAAATGCGTACGGGCTAGGGGAATATCTCATCGGGACGAAACGTCTTGGGGATTAGATAACCGCGAATATTCCGGGGGCGCTTCACCACCATGTGGACCGTAAGGCCGCCCGGAATCCCTTCGCTTCAACCCGCCTCCGCCACGGGCGCGGGATTTTCGAAAGGGGACTGCAGTGAATTCACATCTGGAGGGATATATGCGTAAGACAGCGCGGGTGATGGCCACGGCCGCGGCGGTGCTGGGCTGCGCCGCTTTTTCTAACGGGGCTCAGGCGGCCTTGAACGGCACATTGTATGCCGTGGTGGCGCCGCTCTATGACGGTTCGGCCGGCTCGACATCGTTCCTGCGCCTGTATGGCGGCGCCGCCTCGGCCACCAGCACCTTCAGCATTCGCATCGTCAACGCGACCACCGGCGCGAACATGGGCAATCTGGTGACCATCGCGGTGCCCAAGAACGCCTCGCCGCAGTTCTCTTTCGACACGTTGTTGTCCATGGCGGGCGCCGCCAAGACCACCGACCACAACTACTCGCTCTATATCCAGAATTCGGAAGCGACCTCGGGCTACCAGCACGTGACCTTCAACGGTACCAGTGGCCTGTTCGAGAACAACAGCAACTGCGCCAATACCCTGAACCAGGCGGTGAAGGCTGCCTACCCCAGCCTGGTGCTGACCAACCTGCACACCTCTCAAGTCAACGCCAACTACCCGATGCAGATCGACATCCACAACTACTGGAACGCCGCGGTCACTTACGGCGTGTACGTCTATGACGCCGGCACCGCGGACAGCGCCACTGGTGCGATCCGCGCCGGTTCGGGGGCTCAAGTCGGCTCCAAACTCTACACCATCCCGGCCAATAGCACGCTCAGCATGTCCAGCACCAAGCTGCAGCAGGACATCGGCTGGACACCGAACAGCACGCAGCTCCACGCCAACATCATCGTGACGGAAGTCGCGAACCAAGCCCCGGCCGAAGTCTTGAATGCCGTGGTGGTTAACAACAGCACGGCGCTTTCGGGCACGACCAACATGTCGTTCGCCTGCTCGGTCAACGCGCCGCCCGCGGCTTCCACGTCCACCGGCGGCGGCACCACCATCGGCGGCGGCGACTCCGGCGCCTACCTTGGCGGCGATGTGCCCAGCGCCCAATCGCCCCAGCCCCAGGTCACCCCCTAACTCAGCGTCCTTAATCCCTCCGGGGCATGCCTTCATAAGCATGCTCCGGAGTTTCTATTTCAGGATGGCCTCGGCCATGCTGTGGTCCATAGGCGTTGGCTGGGGATTTGCGCGACTCGCAAGACCCGTCATGATGCCCCTTCCGCCCGCAGAAAGGACTACGCGCATGACATCGGCAAAATTCCCCCTCCTGGTGGCGCTGGCGCTGACCGGCTTCGCGGGCGCCCTCTTTGGCTCCGCCGGAGAAAGCCAGGCGGTCGACTGGTCCAAGGTCCAGGGCAAGGACATCACCCTGCTCTACCCGGCGCAAATGTCCTGGGAGTTGGTGCTGACCCAGGCCGAGCACAGCGGCGCGTCCAAGTTCCGCGAAGGCAAGAATTGCCGCGGCTGTCATGAGGGCAACGAGGACAGTTCGGGCGATCTGATGGTCGGCGACAAATCCATCGAGCCCACGCCTATCGCCGGCAAGTCCGGCTTCGTGAAAGCCAATATCAAGCTCGCCCACGATGACCAGAACATCTTTGTGCGCGTGGAATTCGCGCCCGGTAAGCAGCCGGACGCCAAGATGGACCCCAAGGTGGACAGCCGCGTGGCGGTCATGTTCGACGACGGCAAGGTGACGGAATTCGCCCGCGGCGGCTGCTGGTCCGCCTGCCATATCGACAATGAGAAGATGCCCAAGGGCGCGGAAGGGGTGAGCATGTATCTGCCCAAGTCGCGCAATGGCATGACCCGCGAAGGCGGCGGCGTCGTAAAGCCGGCCGATGAACTGGCGAAGATCCACGCCGAAGGCGGTTACGCCGAATACTGGGAGGCCAGCCTCAATCCCGGCGTGCCGGCCACGGTGATCGACGGGACGGTGCTGGAAAAACGCCAGGAGAACGCCACGCCCGCCGTCACCGCCAACGCCGCCTTCGAGAACGGCAAATGGACGGTCGAGTTCACGCGCAAGCTGGCCGCCGGCGAAGGCCGCAAGGACATCGGTCCGGGCAAACTTTACACGTTTGGCCTGGCGATCCACGCGGGGCACACCAACAAGCGGTTCCACTACGTCAGCCTGGAAAAAACCTTCACCATCGACGCCGGCAACGGCGACTTCATCGTCAAGAAAGCGCCCTAACACAGGTCACGTACAGCGCTCATGTCGCGGGGGAAAATATTCGGGCTGCTGGCGCTGGGGTTCCTGGCGCTCTGCGCCATGGCGGGCGCGATCCGCACCGCCGCGCCCGCGCAGGCCGCGGAAGGGGCGCGCGCGCGCTCCCTCGGGCAAGCCAACGACCCCAAGGACTGCCTGAACTGCCACGACGACCCCAAGGTCACGGGCGTCCTGCACACACCCCACGGCGTCAAAGGCGACCCCGCCACCGCCTTCACGACCGAAGGCTGCCAGTCCTGCCACGGCGCCAGCGAAGCCCATATGGCGCGCCCCCGTGACGGCGAAGCCCGCAAACCGCCGGAGGTGGTGTTCGCCGGCGCCCATGCCTCGCCGGTCAAAGCGCGCAACCAATTGTGCCTGAACTGCCACCAGACCGCCGCCGCCGATCACTGGCAGGGCAGCGCGCACGCCAGCGCCGACGTGGCCTGCACCAGCTGCCACGCCTCGCATCCGTCCAAGGATCCGGTACTGGTCAAAACCTCCCAGGCGCCGATCTGCTTCACCTGCCACGCCGAGCAGCGCGCGGCCAACCTGCGCCCGTCGCACCACCCGGTGATCGAAGGCGTCATGACCTGCGCCGATTGCCACAACCCCCATGGCTCGGACGGCCCCAATCTGATCAAGACCGCCACGGTCAATGACCTGTGCCTGACCTGCCACGATGAAAAACGCGGGCCCTTCCTGTGGGAGCACGCGCCGGTGCAGGAGCAATGCACCATCTGCCATACGCCGCACGGATCGGTGCAGGCGCGCCTGTTGAAACAGCGCCCGCCCTACCTGTGCCAGAACTGCCACCAAGAGACGCTGCACAACAGCCAGCCCATGAGCGGCAATACCCTCCCAGGCGGCGCAACGCCCTCGCGCATCCTCGCGCTGCGCGCCTGCCTCAACTGCCACACCGAGATCCACGGCTCCAACCACCCCTCGGGCATCAGGTTCGGGCGGTAGGCATGAAGCGCGCCGTCCCCATCGTCGTTCTGTTGGCGGCAGCCTTCCCGGCGGCCCTTCAGCAAGCCCATGGGGCGGACGACTTCGCGCTGGATGATGCGCCCGCGCCAAAACCCTCGCCCATCGCCTATACCGACCACTTCGAAATCGGCGCCGGGTACCAGAGCCTCCAGTCCTATTACTTCGCGCGCTACGGCGGGATCGCCGACAAGGGCGGCTTTGCCATCGTTGATGGCCTGATCGACCGGCGCGATGCATGGGACTCCGGCGGCACGCGTTTCTGGGGCGCTTCGGCCCAGGTGCTCGGCTTCGACCGGATGAACTTCGAGGCTCACATGGGCAACCAGGGCCTGTGGCGCGGCAGCGTGTTCTATGACTCCTTCACGCGCTTCTATACCTCCGAAGCCAAGACGCCCTTCGACGGCGCCGGCACCAACCGCCTGACTCTGCCCAGCACCTGGCGCACCAGCAATAATTCGCTGCAGTTCACCACGCTCGCCGCGAGTCTGAAGCCGCTGGATCTCAGCGTGCAGTGGCAGACCGTGGGCGGGGATTTTGTGCTCAAGCCGTGGCGCGGCTACGAGGCACGCCTGCATGTGGAGGAGCGCCACCGCGAAGGCCTCAGAGAGCAATACGCGATGTTCGGGCCCGAGGCGAACTTCCCGGTGGGTGTGTTCTTTCCGCAGCCTGTGGATTACGACACCACCCGCATGACCGCGTCTTTCGGCTTCACCAGCCCAGCCTTCCAGTGGAAGGGTTCCTACACGCTGTCGAGCTTCCGCGACGGCATGACCTCGATCTTCGTGCCCAATCCTTATTCCCGGTCCCTGGGCACACCCTGGCCGCCGGGCGCCTTCGCCGGATATCCGTTCGCGACCGCGCAGTACGGCTTGCCGCCCGATTCCATCGCCCACCAGTTCCAGCTGACCGGGGGCTACAGTTTCTCGCCCACCACGCGGCTGACGGCGCGCGCCTCCTATTCCATCGAGAGTCAGAACGAATCGTTCCTGCCGTATACGCCAAGCCCGGACCTCTCGGTTTCCTTCGCGCTGCCGCGCACGTCACTGCGGGGGCGGGTCGAGAAAACCTATGTCAGCGTCGGCCTGACCTCGCGTCCGCTGCCGAACGTGGACCTGGCCGCGAGCTACAGTCTCGACGACCGCAACAACAAGACACCCGTTGGCCTGTTCAGCTATGTCACCAACGACACGCTGGACCAGCCCACCCCGCCGGTCCCCGGCAACAACGCGCACATCCGCTATAACCTGCCCCACAGCTTCACGCTGCACCGCGCGAATGCCGAAGCCGGTTACCGCCCCGCCGATCGTATCCGTTTGAGCCTGACATACTCCGGCGATTTCCGGCGCTACGACTATCAAGAGGTCAGCCGGCTGGATGAGCACAGCGTCCGCGCCAAGGCCCTGGCCACGTTCGACCAAGGCTCCGCCTGGGCCGCTTACACCTATGCCGTCCGCAAGGGCTCGGTCTATGACGACGCCCTTCCCTGGGACGCCAGCCACACCACCAGCTATCTCGCCGCCGGACCGCAGAACCAGTCGCTCGAACACCCGCTGCTCCGGAAGTACAATCTCGCCGACCGCCGCCGCAACGAGGCCAAGATGGGCGCCACCTACACGCCGCTGGCGTCATTGACCTTCGACGTCTCGGGCGGCGCCGCCAAGTCGCGCTATTTCAATTCCCCCATCGGCCTGGTGCGCACCGAGTCCATCCTCATGGACGGCGATGCCGCCTACGCCAAAGGCCCGTTCACGGCCACCGCGTTCTACAGTTTCGAACGGCTGCTGAATCACCAGGTCGGCTATTACGCCTTCAACAGCAATGAATCCAACCCGGCGCAATACTGGTTCGGCCACGATCATGATGCGGTGCATACCGCCGGCGTGAAGGCGGATTGGGAGGCCATCGCCCACATCCTCAAACTTGGGGTCAACTACACCCTGTCCCATGGACGGTCGGACATGCAGGTGCAGGCGACACCGTTTACGGCGTTTGCCCGCACCTCGCCGCTGCCCGTGGTACGCGCCATCACCAGCACCGCGGGACTCAAAGCGGAATACACCCTCAAGGAAAACATCACGTTGCGAACCGGCTATACCGTCGAGCATCACGTCAATGACGACTGGGCCTATACCGGCGGGATCACCCCGGTCGCGCAAATCCTAGGGTCCGGGGACATCGCCCCGCGCTATACTGCCCATGTGGTGTGGATGTCCGCCCGCTATGGATTTTGACAATGGCCCTGCCATCGGCGCCCTCGTTTGAACGGATCGCGCTCAACCGCGTAACCTTCGGTGCGCGGCTGTCGGATATCGACCGCCTCAAGGGCATGGGCTGGAAAGCCTGGGTCGAGCAGCAGCTGGCCCCACCGCCGGGGGACGATCCCGAGCTCGCGTCGTTCCTCGATTCCCAGATGATGTTCATCAAGTACAACGGCCTTGCGCCGGCCAGGGGCATTCCCGGCTGGCCGGCCGTCAACCAGTTCCGGGCGCTCACCTACCTCAAGCAGGATGTGACCCAGCTGTGGGAGGTGCCGCGCAAGATCGAGACCGCCATCGCCGCCGACGAATACGACCGCATCGGCAAGGAACTCAACGCCGTCACCTGGATTCGCAACAGCCGGTCACTCTATCAGCTGCGCGAATTCATGGTCGATTTCTGGACCAACCATTTCAATGTCGGCCGCCAGGCGGATTTCTTCGCGACCGCCGCCCTGCCGGTTTATGACCTTCAGGTGATCCGGCCCCGCGTATTTGGAAATTTCCACGACCTGCTGACGGGCGTCGCCACCAGCGCATCGATGCTGCGCTATCTCGACAATGCGTCCAGTACCGCCACCCATCCCAACGAAAACTACGCCCGCGAGATCCTGGAACTGCACACCCTGGGCGGGCCGGCCTACGCCGGCGTCGGCAAGCCGGGCGCGAAAGTCCGCAAAGTGGGCGATGTACCGCCGACCTTCAGCGACCAGGACATCATCCAGGCCTCACGCGCGCTGTCCGGCTGGACACTTGAACAGGGCCAGCAGGGTCCGGACGGTCCCCTGCCCTTCACCGGCAAGTTTGTATTCAACCCGGTCCAGCATAACGAGAGCGCGGGCGTGTTCATGGGCGTGAATCTCGCCCCGTTCAAAGGCATCGACCAGGGCAAGGCGGTGCTGCGCATCCTGGCGGACCACCCGGCCACCGCCGACTTCATCTGCACGAAAATCGCCCGGCGCATTTATGGCGACGGCCCGCCGTCGTCCGTCATCGCCCGGGGCAAGCGCGCATGGCTTGCCAACCGCGACCAGCCCGACCAGATCCGCCGCGTTATGGCGGCAATGCTGATGGACGGCGACGAGATCGGAAAACCCGGAACCAAGCTGCGCCGCCCCTATGAGCGCGTGATGGCCTATGTGCGCACCGCCGACGTGCTGCTGAGCGCCTTTCCCAAGGCCGATATCGCCTTGGCGCCGCTGGGCGATGGCATCTACGCCTGGCCCACGCCGGAAGGGCGGCCTGACATGGATTCCCAATGGCTGTCGGGGATGGTCAATCTGTACAACTGGAACTTCATCACCGTGCTGCTGGAGCAGGACTCCTTCCACACCAACCTCGCCGCCCAGACACCGGAAGAGATTCATGGGTCGGCGCCCGCCCTGACCGAGTACTGGGTGAACCGTATGGTGGGCTACACCTTGCGCCCCGCGGCCATGGCCGCGCTGGTGGCCGATGCCGGCGCGCCCACAGGCGCGGTGGCGGCCCTCGCGGGGCGCGATCCGAACAAGGCCGAAGCCGCCCTGCGCCGGTTCACCGCCCTGGTCGCCGCATCCCCCGAATTCGGCCTGCGGTAGGAGGATACGCATGATCACCCGGCGCAATTTCCTCAACGCCTCGGCCACCGCGGGCCTCACGCCGCTGGTCACGGGGGTGAACGCCGCCTTCGGCGCCCCTAGCCCTGCCGAGGACATCCTGATCGTGGTGTTCCTGCGCTTCGGCGCCTGCGGCCTCACATTGGTGCCGCCCGCGGATGACGGCATCTACCATGACCTGCGCCCGACCATCGCGGTCTCGGCCAAGGACGCCATACCGATCGGCAATCTCGACGGCACGCCGTTCTTCCTGCACCCCAATCTCAAGGAGCTGAAAGCGCTCTACGACGCCAAGAGCCTCGCGATCGTGCACGCCGCCGGCATCCACACCGAGAGCCGCAGCCACTTCGTCAGCCAGGACATGATGGAGCGCGCCAGCTGCGACGGCGAGAAGCCCGTCACCGGCGGCTGGCTGGGGCGGCATATGAATGCGCGCCGCATTGCTGGCGGCGCTTTGCCGGCGATTACCGCCGGCGCGGAAGTGAACATCGCCCTGCAGGGCTATCCCGGCGCTGTGGCCGTGCCCAATGTGCTGGCGTTGTTCACGGTGCTCGGCGGCGATGCCAGCCGCACCGTCATCGAAGCTATGAACACGGGCGCGGGCGCCCAGGTGGCGTCAGGCCAATCCACCCTCGCCACCTTGCAGACGGTGAAGACCCGCGTCGCCACCCTGCCCGCCGACGACGGCAACGCCGCCGGCTACACCACCGGCGCCCTGTCCACGCCGTTGCGCACGGTCGCCAAGCTGATCAAGGCCGACGTCGGCTTGCGCGTCGCCACGGTGGACTTCGGCGGCTGGGACCAGCATGCGCGCCTGACTCAGGGCATCAATCCCTTGGCGTTGGAATTGTCCCAGGGCCTGGGTGCGTTCTGGAAGGACCTGAAGGACTATCAAGGACGCTTGACCGTCGTGTGTATGACGGAGTTCGGCCGCCGCGTGGAGGAAAACGCTAGCGGCGGCACCGACCACGGTTCGGCCTCGGTGATGTTCGCCCTGGGCGGCGCCGTCAACGGCGGCAAGATCTACGGCAAATGGCCGGGCCTGAAGCCCAGCGACCTGCACGCGGGCGACCTGGCGGTCACCACCGACTACCGGCAGGTGCTGCAGGAAATCCTGGTGAAACGCCGCGGCGAGACCACGCCCAAGGCGGTGTTCCCGACGCTCGCCTACGAGCCCATCGGCATCGTGCGCAAAGCCTAGATCGGCTCTACAAAATCGCGCTGAACTGCGTGAAGGTCATGGCCGCGATCTGCTGACTGGTGAAGGCCGAGATCTGCGTGGAATTCAGCACCATCAGGTCCGTGGATTCAAACCCTGGAATCTGGGTGGTGGTGAAGGCGGCGATAGCGGTCGTGGTGAATCCCCGCATCTGGGTGACCGACAACTCGGTAATGATGGTTGTGGTCAATTGCACGACCTGAGTCGTCGTCAGCGACGAGATCTGCGTCGCTGTAATGCCCGCCAGCTGGGTCGTGGAGAGCATGGCGACCGAGGTGGTGGACAGCGAGCCGACCTGAGTGGTTGTCAGCGCGCTGAGTTCGGTCGACGTCAGAGCGCCGAACTGTGCTGAGGTAAGCCCCGCGATATTGGTCGTACTGATGTAGGCCATTTGCGTGGTCGACAGCAGCGAGATCTGGGTCGTGGTCAGCGCCTGCTGGGCCGTCAAACTCATGCCGCCGAGGGCTTCCGGCGCCAGCGCATTGAGCTGCGTGGTCGGGATGAAGGCGATATTGGTGGTGGAGAGACCGTTGATCTGGGTGACGGTCAGGCGGCTCGGCTGCGACGCGGTTAGCGCTTCGAGTTGCGTGGTGCTCAAAACGCCGATTTCGGTGATGGTC
>CANJOI010000059.1 GCA_947475365.1 Fidelibacterota bacterium
CCTTGCCCCAATAGGTGCCGATGCCGCCGCCGTTGGAGGCCAGCCACACGTTCTCGGTCCAGGTGCCGACAATGCCGCCCAGGTCGTCGTTGACCGCGTTCAGGAAGCAGGAAATCGGCAGGCCGCGCTCGGCGCCGCCGTTGGACAGCACCGGGGTGGCCGGCATGAACCACAGCCGCGACATGTAGTCATAGATGCGCTGGGCGTGGTCGATATTGTCGCTGTAGGCCAGCGCCACGCGGGCAAACATGTCCTGGTAGGACTCGCCTGGGAGCAAGTAGCGGTCTTCCAGGGTGGCCTTGCCGAAATCCGTCAGGAGGGCGTCACGCGAGCGATCCAGGCGGATCGACGGCACCACTTCAAGAGAGGCGGACTCCCGGCTTTTAGGCTCAGGCAAAACCCGCGGGGAGGCGGTAGTAACAACAGCAGCTTCCAGTGCGACGCTCATGGCGACCCCTCGATCCAATACCCAAACCCCCGCCACGAGGCTGCCAGCGAAGAGAATCGGACTCTGGCTCCGGTACTAAGTCATTGAAATTATTGACCTAGTTTGCCGAGAGCGCGGAACGGCTTGGGCCGTTCTCGAGCAGAGCAAATTTTTGATTCCCCTCGGTGTACCCCCACATCTTGTGGAGTGGGAGGCAAACTCGAAGCCATATGGTGTAGGTGCGCGGGTGCCGGGTCAACCAAGACATTTGCCCCGCACACCAGATTTTGCGCTTGACGCCCCGCACGAAACTATATCTAGGCACCCCTCTTACGTGACTTTAAGAGGGGCCTACAGGAAATTGGTTCTCCTAGTGAATCTTAGGCGAATAGACGTGACACTTTGAAGAACGGCCTTTGCACGGCCCGCAATTCAGGCCTGCATAAAATAAAGTTGCGCGGGGTGTTGCGTCGCAACATATTCCGGCCAACATTTTACAGGCCCAGGACAGTCAAAAGTCGCTAAGGCCTTCAGGGAGCACGATAAATGACTACTTTTGATGACCGCGAAGGCCTTCTGAACTTCCTCGTCGCCGACGTCGAGCAGCTGGTCCGCCGCGCCGGCGTCGCGGGCAGCGCCACCGCCGCCGCGCTGCTGGGCGAGGCCCAGGAACTGCTGGCGATCCACGCCGGCATCCTGCGCCGCCGCCAGGCCGCCAACGACGCCGCCGAACAGCTCGCACTGCCATTTGCCAAAGCCGCCTAACCAAATCGACAAGAGCCGCTCAACAGGCTTCTCGCAAAACCAAGACCGATAAAAAGGGCGCGCAAAGCCCGGCACGCACACCCTGGGCCTGTTTCCGCTGGAAACAGGCCCATGTTTTTTGCTGAGACGCGTTTTCTGCGAAAACGCTTTGGGGGCCCGCCGCTCACTGTCGCAGCGGGCCTTTTTGTTTGTGAGATTCAGGGTCGAGTCCCTGCCCGCGCCGCTTCGCCCGCTCTGGCGAAGCGCGCATTTAGCCCGAAAATCCGGGCGTTAATGAAGATTCACGAATCGTTAAGCGCCGTGAGGAAGAGTCCCGCGCATCAGAGATTCGCATCCCTGAAAGGGAAACGAGCGATGCCAAGGACAGAACAGTCCGCGGCCTGGTCCGATGAGCAACGTGTTCCAGACCCGCGACCCAATACCGACGCCAGCGAAGCCGCCGAGCTTGCCGTGCAATACGGTCCCCGCTGCGCCGCATTGATCTCCGACACCCTGGAAGTGGAACGGGCGCTGTGCGGCAGCGTGCCGCCGTCTTTCCTCCTCCACATGAGTTTCGCCGCACCGCCTCTGGAGGTGCGTGCCTAAGAGGTTACAACGCTAGGGCATTTTCTCCCTCCCCACCCACGACCCTAGCAAACTCGCGGCTGGTCTTCAGAAGAAGACCAGCCGCTTTTGTTTTTGTGGGGGAGCCTCGCTATCCTGCGCGCATGCTCTACTTCGCCTATGGCGCCAATGTGAATCAGCGCAACCTCAAGCGTCATGCGCCGCGCGCGCGTGCGGTGGGTGTGGCGCGGCTGGCCGGCTACCGGTTTGTGTTCAAGCAGTTCGCCGATGTCATCAAGGACCCCAAGGGCACCGTCACGGGTGTGCTCTATGAGCTGACCCCCGCCTGCGAACTGGCGCTGGACCGCTACGAGGACGTGCCGGCGCTCTACACGAAAGCCCGCGTCACAGTGGACAGCGATCACGGTCCGGTCGAAGCCATGATCTACGTCATGAACGGCGGCGCCAAGGCGCCCCCGGCGCTGGAATACTTCAACATCATCGCCCGCGGCTACGCCGAATGGAAACTGGACGCCAAGGTCCTGCGGGACGCCCGCTTCGCGTGTTTGCGGTAACGCGGTCTGCTATACTCGCGCCACGGCACTCTTGTGGACGGATCATGGACGCGCTTCATACCGCCGCTTTCATCATCGGCATCGCCATCGGCGCCTTCCTCGGCCGGCGTTGGGCGCTGGCCCGCAACCGCAATCCCGTAGCCTGGGGCTTCGCGGGCGCGGTGCTGCCGGTGAGTGTGGTCGTGCTGCTGTTCCTCAAGCCCTTGCCCGCGCCGGCGGAAGACGACGTGGCCGAAGAGGCTGAAGCTTAGGCGTTGACGTCGATGACGGTGCGCCCGCGCGTGGCGCCCTTCAGGATCGTGTCGGCCAGCTGTTCGATCTTCGACAGCGGTTCGGTCCTGGTCATGCTTGCGAGTTTCGCAGGGTCCAGATCGCGCGCGAGCCGCGCCCAGGCCTCGTCCCGCTTGGCTTCCGACACCGGCAGGTAGTTGATCCCGATCAGCTTCACCGCGCGCAGGATGAACGGCATCACCGTGACGGGAAGATCCGCGCCGCCCGCGAGCCCGCAGGCCGCCACCGCGCCTTCCTGCTGGGTCTGCGCGAGAATGGTCGCCAGCGTCTTGGAGCCGACGCTGTCCACCGCCCCCGCCCAGCGCGCCTTCTCCAACGGTTTGCACGGCCGGTCGAGGTCGGCGCGCGCGATGAAATCGGCGGCGCCCAGCGCACGCAGGTAGTCATGCGTATCGGCACGGCCCGTGGCGGCCACCACCTTGTAGCCAAGCTTCGCGAGCAGCGCGACGCTGATGGAACCCACACCGCCCGCCGCGCCCGTCACCACGATCTCGCCCTTGTCGGGTGTGATGCCCTCATGCTCGAGGCCCATGACGGCGATCATCGCCGTGTAGCCGGCCGTGCCGATGGCCATGGCCAGCTCCGGCGTGTAGGGCGCCGGGATCTTGGTGAGGATTTCGGGCTTCACCCGCATGCGCTGGCTGTAGCCGCCCCACAGCCACTCCGACTGGCCGGCGCCGAGGGCCACGACCTTGTCGCCCTTCTTGAAGCGCGCATCGTCGGATTCCGCCACGGTACCGGCGAGATCGATGCCGCACACCATCGGGAACTTGCTGACGATCTTGCCCTTGCCGGTGACCGCCAGTCCGTCCTTGTAGTTGAGGCTGGAGTGGGACACGTCCACCAGCACCTTTTCCGGCGGCAGATCCTTGAGCGTCAGGTCGCGGAAGCCGCCGGTGTATGCGCCGTCAACCTGATCGACGACATACGCTTTAAAGGTTGGGGCCTTGTACGTCTCACTCATGGTGCCTCCACGGAAAGATACCGGCTCGGATGTACATCGGTGGGATTCTGGAGCCAACCCTTGACCCGCGTGCGCACCAGGTTGCGGTTGACGGCGAAATACAGAGGCGCGATCGGCTGGTCGGCCATCACAAGCGTTTCCGCGTCGCGCAGGATGCCGGCGCGCGCCGCGACATCGGTGGTGACGGCGGCCTTGTCCATCAGACCATCGAACGCCGGGTTGTGGTAGCGGCTGTAATTGGAGCCCGCGCTGGTGGACTGCAGAATGTAGAGGAAGTTGCCGGCGTCGTTCACATCGGCGACCCAGGCCAGCAAGCCCATCTCGTAGTCGCCCTGGCGCAGATTGGCGAAATGGATCTTGCCTTCGAAATTCTGCAGCGTGACGTCAACGCCGACGCGTTTCCACATGGCCGCCAGCACCACGGCGAGACGCCGCAGATCCTGGTTGGTGGTGTAGTTGAGGGCAAAGCGCAGGGGCTTCTCCGGCCCGTAGCCGGCGGCCGCGAGCAGCTTCCGCGCTTCTTCCAGGCGGCGCTCCACCGGCCAGGCCGCGAAGTCGGCGGCCGCCGGGATGTAGTTGGCCGTGGGCGGCGGCACGAAGCTGAAGGCCGGTTGCTCGCCACGGCGCAGGACTTTGCCGGTGAGCGCCTCGCGGTCGACCGCCATGGACAGCGCGCGGCGCACATTCCTGTCCGCGAACTTGGCCTTGGCCGTGTTGAAGGCCAGGTAGTAGGTGATGAGCGCCGGATCGATACGGGTCTCCGCCGGCATCTCGGCCTTGAGCCGGTCCACCTGATTGGCGGGGAATTCAATATTCACGTCGAACTCGCCCGAGGCGAAACGCGCCATGGCCGTGTTGGCGTCGGCGATGGGATAGTAGATCACCTTGTCCAGCCTCACGCTCGCCGCGTCATGGAAACGCGGGTTGCGCGCCAGCACGATACGGTCCTCGCGGTTCCAGGCCTCCAGCGTATAAGCCCCGCTGGAAACCATGTTGCCCGCTTGTGTCCAATTGTCGTCGGCCGCCGCCGGTACGATCGCCGCGAAGCTGTTGGCGAGCAGTTCGGGAAAGTACGCGGTCGGGGATTCCAATTCGATCTGCACCGTGGCCGCATCCAACGCGGTGATGCCAAGGCCTTCAAGCGGCGCCTTGCCGGTGTTCACCGCGCGGCCGTTTTTCAGGACATACATCAGCTGCGCGAAGCGCGCGCCAGTCTTAGGGTCCATCAACCGGCGGAACGAGGCGACCACGGCGGCGGCGTCCAGCGGCGCGCCATTGGACCAGGCGAGGTCCGGGCGCAGATGAAAGGTGTAGCGCAGGCCATCGGCGCTCACCTGCCAGGAGTCCGCGAGGCCGAGAGTCGGGTGCCCCTTCGCATCCTGCGTCAGCAAGCCCTCGAACAGGTCCGTGACGATGATGCTCTCGTACTGGGTATTGGTCTTCTGCGGGTCCAGCGTCGCCGGCTCATAGCGGTTGCCGCGATGAAGCACTGTCTCGCCGGCCGCCGGAAAGGCGCAGAGGACGAGAATCAGGGCCAGAGCGCGCCACATGGGACGCGGCTATTGCCCCGGGAACAGCGGCAGCGTGTCCTGCTTATGCATCTGGGCATCGATGACGGCGAGAGCGGCGAGGTTCACCAGTCCGCGCGCGGTGACGCTGGGCGTGGTGATGTGCGCGGGCTTGGCGATACCGATCAGGATCGGCCCCACATGCAGGCCATGCGCCAGCGACCGCGACAAGGTGAAGGCGATATTGGCGGCCTCCAGGGTCGGCATCACCAGCAAGTTCGCGGCGCCCTTGAGCCGTGAGTTGGGGAAGATGCGCTGGCGCAGCGTTTCTTCGAGCGCCACGTCGGCCTGCATTTCGCCTTCGACTTCCAGGTCGGGGCTCTCGTCCATCAGGATCTTGAGCGCCTTCCTCATCTTGCGCGACGCCGCCGAGGGGCGCGCGCCGAAGTTGGAGCTGGCCACCAGCGCCACCTTCGGCTTGATGCCGAAGTCGCCGACCTTGCGGGCGGCGAGCTGCACCAGATGGGCGATGTCCTCCGAGGTCGGGTCTTCGGCGACGAAGGTGTCGCAGATAAACAGCGGGCCGCTGTCGAGGATCAGCAAACTCAAAGCAGCCGTCTTATGCATGCCGGGCGCGAGGCCCAGGATGTCGGTGATATTGCGCAGATGCCAGTGGTACTCGCCGAAGGTGCCGCAGATCATGGCGTCGGCGTCGCCCTTGGCGACCATCAGGCTCGCGATCACCGTGGCGTTGGTGCGCAGGATGGTGCGCGCGGTGTCGGGGGTGACGCCCTTGCGCTCCATGAGGCTGTGATAGCTGCGCCAGTATTCGCCGTAGCGCTCGTCTTCTTCCGGATTGATCACCCGGAAATGCTCGCCGGGCACCAGGCTGATACCGAGTTTCTTGGCGCGATGCGCGATGACGGAGGGCCGCCCGATGAGGATCGGCACCGCCAGACCTTCGTCCAGCAGGGCCTGCACCGCAAACAGCACGCGCTCGTCCTCGCCTTCGGCGAACACCACGCGCTTCGGGTTGCCGCGCGCTTCGTCGAAGATCGGCTTCATGACAAAGGCCGAGCGGTAAACGAACTGCTGGAGCTTTTCCTGATAGGCGTCGAGGTCGGCGATGGGCCGGGTGGCCACACCGGAATCCATGGCGGCCTTCGCCACCGCCGGCGCGATCTCCGACACCAGGCGCGGATCGAACGGCTTGGGGATCAGGTAGTCGGGACCGAACTGCAACCGGTCGCCGCCATAGGCCGCCGACACCACATCCGAGGTGGCGCCGCGCGCGAGCTTGGCGATGGCCTCGACGCAGGCGGTCTTCATGGCGTCGTTGATGGTGGTGGCGCCCACGTCCATGGCGCCCCGGAAAATGTAGGGGAAGCACAGAACGTTGTTCACCTGGTTGGGAAAGTCGGAGCGCCCCGTGGCGATGATGGCGTCGGGCGCGGCTTCGCGCGCAAGGGTCGGCGTGATCTCGGGTTCGGGGTTCGCCAGCGCCAGGATGAACGGCGCCTTGGCCATCTTGCGCACCATGTCGGGTGTGAGCACCCGTGGCGCAGAGAGACCCAGGAAAATATCGGCGCCCTCGATGGCTTCGGCGAGCGTGCGCGCCTTGGTGTCGACCGCGTATTCCGCTTTCTGCGCGGTCATGTCCTGGTTGCGGCCTTTGAACACCACGCCGACATGATCGACGAGGATGATGTTCTCGCGCTTCAAACCCAGGTCCAGAAGCTGGTTGAGGCAGGCGATGCCCGCGGCGCCCCCACCGGTGGACACCAGCTTCACCTTCTTGATGTCTTTCTTGAGCAGCAGCAGGCCGTTGATGACCGCCGCGGCGACCACGATGGCGGTGCCGTGCTGATCGTCGTGGAACACCGGGATCTTCATGCGCTCGCGGAGCTTTTTCTCGACCGTGAAGCAGTCCGGCGCCTTGATGTCCTCGAGGTTGATGGCGCCGAAGGTGGGCTCCAGCGCCGCGATGATGTCCACCAGCTTGTCCGGATCGTTCTCGGCGATCTCGATGTCGAACACATCGATGTTGGCGAACTTCTTGAACAGCACCGCCTTGCCTTCCATCACCGGCTTGGCGGCCAGGGGGCCGATGGGCCCGAGGCCCAGCACCGCCGTGCCGTTGGTCACTACGGCCACAAGGTTGGCGCGGCCCGTGAAGCGGTCCACAGCCCCGGGATCGGCGACGATGGCTTCGCACGCTGCGGCCACGCCCGGCGAGTAGGCCAGCGCCAGGTCGCGTTGATTGGCCAACGGCTTCTTGGCGACCACCGACAGTTTTCCGGGGGTCGGAAACTCGTGGTACTGCAGCGCCGCTTCGGCGAGATCGGACTTGGGCGGCATCGCGGTGGAATCGGGCATTTCTTCCTCGGACAGCAATTCTCAAAGACTATAGGGTGCGGCAGCGGGGTCTAGCTGTTTTTGCTATATGTTTTTAAGGGCGTGCTTGGCGACTTTCGCCATGACGCTTGGCAATCCCGCGGCGCCCAAACGCTCCACCGGCACCCACTCCCCCGCGAGGGACGCAGCGGCTTTCGCGCTGAGCCGCGCCGTCAGCACTTTCAGATCGAGCCGGAAGTGCGTGAACACATGGACGACCGCGCCGTCCAACGCCCGCCAGTCCGCTTTCACCGGCGCGGCTTTGATGGCTTCGGCGGTATCCCAGGTTTTGCCGCGCCAAGGCGTGGAGGGAATCTCCATCATGCCGCCGAGCAATCCTTTTGCCGGCCGCCGCTGCAGGAACACGCCGCCATCTCGGCGCTCCATCCAAAACGCCACGCCGTACTTCTGCGGGCTGGCCGCCTTGGGCGTTTTGCGCGGCAGCGTCTCCGCGATGCCGGCGATGCGGCCCTGGCAATACTCGGCCCACGGACACAGCATGCATTTGGGCGACGTCGGCGTGCAGATGGTGGCGCCCAGGTCCATGACCGCCTGGGCATAATCGCCGGCGCGTTTGTCCGGCGTGAGCGTGGCGGCATGCGCCTTGAGGATCGGCTTGCTCGCCGGCAGCGGCTCCGTCACCGCGAACAGCCGCGCCATCACGCGCTCCACATTGCCGTCCACCACCGTGGCTTTTTGATCGAAGGCGATGGCGGCGATCGCCGCCGCCGTGTACGGCCCCACGCCGGGCAGTTCCAACAGCGCGGCTTCGTTGTCCGGAAACGCCCCGCCGGCTTCCGCGACGACAGCCGCGCATTTATGCAGGTTGCGCGCGCGTGCGTAGTAGCCGAGCCCCGCCCAGGCCGCCATGACATCGCCGTTGGGCGCGTTCGCCAGCGCCGCCACCGTCGGCCAGCGCGCCAGGAACGCCTCGAAATAGGGTTTCACCGCCGTGACCGTCGTCTGCTGCAGCATGATCTCCGACAGCCACACGGCGTAGGGATCGGCTTTCTTCCCGGGTAGCGCGCGCCAGGGCATGACGCGGCGATGACGGTCGTACCAGGCCAGCAAGGCCCCCGGTCGCGGGGCAGGAATTTTGGAAGTTTGGGATTTTCGGGCGCGAGGCATGAGGCTGCGACCGTGTAAGATAATCCCCGTTCTGTTCAAGGATGATTTTTCGTGGCCACCGCGCCCAAGAAACCCGCGCCCAAGAAACCCAAGCCCGAGGAAAGCGCCCGCACAACCGACGTGAAAGCGGCGGACGTTAAAAGTGAGCGCATCGCGCGCGGCTTGCTCTCGGTCGCGCGCCTCACCGGCAGGCTGACCCGCACGGCGCTCGGCAAACGCGGCTTCAACGACGCCTCCATCGTCGCGCGCTGGCCGGAGATCGTGGGCGCGGACCTGGCCGCCTTCGCCTGCCCCATGCAGGTCAAATATCCGCGAAACTATAAAAGTGGTGGGCGCAACGACGCCGCCACCCTGGTGCTGCGCGTCTCCTCCAGCGCCGCCGCGGCCATGCTGCATCTCAAGACCCCCCAGATCGTCGCGCGGGTGAACGGGTTCTTCGGCTACGCCGCCATCGCCAGGCTGGAGGCCAGCCATGGCCCCCTGCCCCCGCGCCCGCCAAAGCAAACCCCCACCCCCGACCCGGTGCCCTCGGCCGAGGTTGAAGCTGTCACCGCCCTGGTGGCCTCCGACGATCTGCGCAATGCCCTGCGAAAACTAGGCGCGCGCCTGCAACATCGGGGCGGGAGCGGCGTTGTAGCAGCCGACAGCTCCACACCCGGGGAAGACCGAGAGAAATGACGACCTCACGCACTAAAATCGCGGCCTTGGCCAGCCTTTTGGCCCTGACCGCGGCGCCTGCTGGCGCCCAGGATTTCGAACGCCTCTCCACCAGCCTCACCGACACCCTGCAAACCGCCATCGACTTGCTGCCCCCCGGCGTCAACGATGTGCGCGTGGGCCTGGGCCCGGGCTTCTACCCTGACTTCGAAGGCAGCCGCCATTCCAGCATCCATGCCGTGCCCGTGGTGTCTTTGCGGTACCGGGACCTGATCGAAGTCACCAACAACGAAATCAGGATCACCGCCTTCAATCACCTGTTCGCGCCGGCCGTGGCCAGCGACAAGCCGGGCGGATCGATCCGTGTCGGGCCGCTCATCAGCCTCAACTTCGGCCGCAACGAAAGCGACAGTCCCGACCTCCGGGGCATGGGCGATGTCGGCACCAGTTTCGAGCTGGGCGCCTTCATCTCGTACCTGCTGCCCAACGACCGCTTCCGGGTGCGCATGCGCCAGGATGTGGCGGGCGGCCACAAAGGCGCGCAGCTGCAGTTTGATTACACCCACACCTTCATCCGCGGCCCGCGCATGTCCTTGAGCGGCGCCCTGGAATTGGAAGGCGGCAGCGCGGCCTATATGAAGTCGTTCTTCGGCATCAATCCGATCCAGGCGGCCCGCGCGGGCCTGCCCGCCTACCGCGCCGCCACCGGCTTGAAGGACGCCAACGCCAGCCTCAACGGCAGCTATGTCCTCACCGACAACTGGACCCTGTTCGCGACCGTCAATTACGAGCGCCTGGTGGGCAGCGCCGCCAACAGCCCCCTGATCCGCCTGCGCGGCGACCCCAACAACGTCACCGCCAGCACCTTCGTGGTCTACGGGTTCTAGGGGGCCTCGGCCCTTTCAAACCCCTAAAATGACAGCCAAGTGATTTACTGCGTTCGTAAATCCTGCTCTAAACTCCGGCCGAACGAGCTGGAGGAGCACCTATGAAGACCCTTGGCAAAGTCCTGGCCCTGATCGCCGGTTTCGCCGTCGGCGCCACCGCCAACGCGGCCGATGCGCCGGCCGGCAAAAAGGCGCCTGCCTATTATGAATTCGTGCTGGGCAACCCCAGCGCCAAGGTCACCGTGGTGGAATACGCCTCGGTCACCTGCCCGCACTGCGCCAAGTTCTTCGTCGAGTCCTTCCCCAACCTCAAGAAGGACTACATCGACACCGGCAAGATCAAATACATCTACCGCGACCTGCCGACCCCGCCGCGCGAACTGTCCTTCGCCGCCTCGCAGCTGGCGCGCTGCGTGCCCAACAACAAGGGCATGAACATGATCGAGATGCTGTTTAAGAACCAGGAAGCCTGGATGAGCGCCCCGGACACCACGCTGCGCGGCTACGCCATGCTCTCGGGCATGAGCAGCGCCGACTTCGACGCCTGCATGAAGAACGAAGCCATCTATAAAGAGCTGAACCAGGCCGTGGACCGCGCCTCGAACGTCTACAAAGTCGAGTCGACGCCGACCTTCTTCGTCGGCGAGACCAAGGTGGCCGGCGAGCAGTACGAGCCGCTCAAGAAAGCCATCGACAAGGCGCTGCAGTAACCGCCGCCCGATAGCTAAAATCCGAGGCGATAGAACACCTTAGCGGCGGGCCCCAAGCCCGCCGCAAAACTATCCCCAGGATTCACAACCCCGCCTTACAAAATCCGCAACACGGCTTGAGACTCTCTCCGGGCCGGTGGTCTAGTATCCGCCACATCTGGTGGGGGCCACCCGTACAGGCCCGATATGTTGTGGGAGGCGAGATGATCACCCGTCGTGGAATCGCAGGCGTTGCCATAGGGTTAGTGGGGGGTTTGGCCGGTCTTTTGGCCGGGACCGCCCTGGCGGCCGACGCCCCCAAGCCGCCCGCGACCACCGCGCCAGCCTCGGCTTCCGGCCCGGTCTACCGCGAGTTCGTGCAGGGCAATCCCAACGCCAAGGTGGTGGTGATCGAATACGCCTCGCTCACCTGCCCGCACTGCGCCCACTTCGCGCAGGAGGACTATCCCAAGCTCAAGAAAGAATTCATCGACACCAAGAAGATCAAATTCGTCTACCGCGACTTCCCGCTCGATAACCTGGCGCTGGGCGCCGCCCTGTTGGCGCGCTGCGCGCCCGGGGACAAAGGCATGGGCATGGTCGAGAAGATGTTCATCGAACAGACCAAGTGGATCCAGGCCGAGAAGCCCATCGAGCCCTTGACCGCCTACGCCAAGGAAACCGGCATGACGGACAAGGACGTCGAGGCCTGCCTGCAGAACAAGGGCATCGTCGACGCCATCCGCGACGGCTATTCCACCGCCGCCAGCCTGTACAAGGTGGACGCGACCCCGACCTTCCTGGTGGGCGAAGAGCGCGTGGGCGGCGCCGATTACGCCAAGCTGAAAGAGATGATCGATAAGGCGCTAGCTAGCCACACCAAGTAGCGAACGCCTGTTCTTGAGGGGGATACTTTTGATTGGAGAAATCCCGGTGGGATTTCTCGGGCCCGCGCCCGGCCGGACATTTCGGGCGCAATTTCCATCACCTTTAGCCGTGCCCGTTCATGCGGGCATGGAGTGTTAGCGGAGAGTTACGTTGGTCACTTTCACCAAACTGCGTTTGACCGGGTTCAAGTCGTTCGTCGACGCCACCGAGCTGCTGATTGAGCCGGGCCTGACCGGCATCGTCGGCCCCAACGGCTGCGGCAAGTCCAACCTGGTGGAAGCCCTGAAGTGGGTGATGGGCGAAACCTCGGCCAAGCAGATGCGCGGCGGCGACATGGACGAAGTGATCTTCGGCGGCACCCGCGAACGCCCGGCGCGCAACATCGCCGAAGTGGGCGTGGTGCTGGATAACCAGGCCCGCAACGTCTCGGCCCAGTTCAACGAAGCCGAGGAGCTGGAAATCACGCGCCGCATCGAGCGCGAAAAGGGTTCGCTCTATCGCGTCAACGGCCGCGACGTGCGCGCCAAGGACGTGCAGCTGTTGTTCGCCGACGCCGCCACCGGCGCGCGCTCCACCGCCATCGTCGGCCAGGGCCGCATCAGCGCCATCCTGAACTCCAAGCCCGCCCAGCGCCGTCACCTGTTGGAAGAAGCCGCCGGCATCACCGGTCTGCATTCGCGCCGCCACGAGGCCGAGCTGCGCCTGTCGGCCGCGGAAACCAACCTCAACCGTCTCAATGACGTGATCCAGGCCCTCGAAGGCCAGCTGGAAGCCCTGAAGAAACAGGCGCGCCAGGCGATCCGCTACCGCACCATCAGCGACAGCATCCGCGCCGCCGAGGCGCTCGTGCTGCTCATCAAGCGCAACGAAACCCGCGCCCAGTTGGAAGCCGCCAAGGCCGCGCTGGCTGAAACCGAAGTGCTGGTGGCCACCCGCACCGGGGAAGCCGCCCACGCCGCCACCCAGCAGGCCGAAGCCGCCGCCGACATGCCGGCCCTGCGCAAGGCCGAGGTGGAAGCCGCCGCCCGCGTCCAGCACCTGACCATGGCGCGCGAGAAGCTGGACGAAGAACTGGCGCGCATCGCCCGCGCGCGCGAAGCCGCCGAAATGCGCCTCACCCAGATCAAGGACGACGTGGCCCGCGAAGCCGGCCGCCTGGAAGACGCCACCGCCGCCCTGGAAAAGATCGCCGAGGAAAAGGCCGAACTGGACGCCGCCACCGCCGCCGAAGCCGCCGAGCGCGAAACCTCCCGCGAGGCGCTGATGGCCGCCGCCCAAGCCGTGGAAGCGGTGGAAGAAGAACTGGTCTACCTGCAGAAGACCCTCGCCGAAGCCGATGCCGCCCGCGCCGCCGCGCGCCAGCAGCTCAATGAGGCGGATATGCGCCGGAGCCGCGCCGACCGCCGCCTGCAGGAAGTGCTGCAGCAGATCGAGATCGCCAAGCAGAGCGCGCTCGCCCCGGAAATCGTCGCCGGCGCCGAAGAACGCGCCACCGCCGCCGAAGACGCCATGAATGCCGCCCGCGCCGCCTGGGAAGAAGCCGAAGCCGCGCGCCAGTCCGCGCAGCAGGCCTATGAGGCCGCCCGCGATGTGGCCCAGACCCGCGCCGCCGAGCACACCAAGCTTCAGGCCGAAGCCGTGGCGCTGGAAGAACTGCTGGCCGAGCCCAAGACCCAAGGCCAGTGGAGCCCGATCATCGACAACGTCACCGTCGAACCCGGCTTCGAAGCCGCCCTGGGCGCGGCGCTGGGCGACGATCTCTCCGCCGCCGGCGACGATGTCTCGCCCGTGCGCTGGGCCGAACTGCCGCCCTTCGCCGAATACCACCCGCTGCCCGGCAACGCCCGCGCGCTGTCCGAAGTCGTGCGCGCGCCCACGCGCCTCGCCCGCCGCCTGTCGCAGGTGGGTGTGGTCGGCTCCACGGAAGAAGCCATCGCGCTCCAAACCGAACTGAAACCCGGCCAGCGTCTGGTCACCACCACCGGCGACCTGTGGCGCTGGGACGGCTTCATCGCCGCGTCCGGCACGCCCACCGCAGCCGCCGTGCGCCTGCGCCAGCGCAACCGCCTGAAGGAACTGCGCGTCAGCCTGGAAGAGTCCAGCAACATCCTGGGCGAAGCCGAAACCATCGTCGATCAGGCCAAGGCAGCCATCGGCGCCGCGCAAGCCGCTGAACAATCCGCCCGCGCCGCCACCCGCGACGCCGAAACCGAACGCAATCGTTCCCGTGATGCCCTTGGCGAACTGCGCCAGAAAGTCGCCGCCCTGCAGAACCGCATCCAGGGCCTGGAAGACAGCCGCGCCCAGTTGCAGATGGAAGTGGACGAAGCCGCGGCCCAGATCGAAGCCACCCGCGAAAAATTGGCTGAACTGGGCGACGGCGCCGAAATGCGCGCCGAAGCCGAAAGCAAGCACGCCGGCCTCGGCGCCCTGCGCCAGAGCCTCATGGACGCCCGCGCCGTGTATGACAGCCTCGCGCGCCAGGCCGAAGACCGCGCCCGCCGCATCGCCGCGCTCACCAACGACGAACGCAGCTGGACCAGCCGCCGCGACGAAGCCCTGCGCCAGGACGAAGCCCTGAAACAGCGCCTCGCCGCCGTGGAAGCCGAAATCGCCGAACTGGCGGGCCGCCCCGCCGAGATCGAAGAAACCCGCGCGGCCCTCATGGATCAGTTGGAGATCGCCGAAGCCGGCCGCCGCGAAGCCGCCGATGCCCTGGCGGTCGGTGAAGCCCGCCTCTCCGGCGCCGACAAGGCCCTGCGTGAAGCCGACGCCGCCCTCTCGGAAGTGCGCGAAGAGCGCGTGCGCCGGGAATCCATGGTGGTGCAGATCGGCCAGAACATGGACGTGGTGGAAGGCAATATTCGCGAGCGCATCCAGTGCGAGCCGGACGACGTGCAGAAGCACACCAAGTTCGAGGACGGCGAGGAGATGCCGCCCCTGGAGAAGGCCGAGAAGAGCCTCCAGCGCCTGGTGTCCGAGCGCGATAACCTGGGCGCCATCAACCTGCTGGCCGAGCAGGAAAGCGCCGAAATGGCCGAGCGCATCACCAGCCTCACGGCCGAGCGCGACGACCTGGTCGCCGCCATCGCGCGCCTGCGGGAAGGCATCACCAAGCTCAACAAGGAAGGCCGCGAGCGCCTGCTCAAATCCTTCCGCGAGGTGGACGGCCACTTCCGCAACCTGTTCACCAAGCTGTTCGGCGGCGGCCGCGCCCACCTGGAACTGACCGAAGCCGAAGACCCGCTGGAAGCCGGCCTCGAAATCATGGCCAGCCCGCCCGGCAAGCGCCTCGGCAATCTCACGCTCATGTCGGGCGGCGAGCAGACCCTCACCGCCATCGCGCTGCTGTTCGCCGTGTTCATGACCAACCCCGCCCCCATCTGCGTGCTGGACGAAGTGGA
>CANJOI010000060.1 GCA_947475365.1 Fidelibacterota bacterium
ATCTTCGCCATGACCGGCGCCGGCGCGGCGGTTGGCAGGAATGGCGATGATCGCTTCGCCGCCTGGGCCACCATTCTTGCCGATTACGAGACCCGGCGCGTCTTCACCTCCTACGAAGCACGTTTCATGTATGTGCCAGGCGTCGAGCATTCCCTGTGGCAACGGGCCCGCGTCGGGGTCGCGCCCTACCTCGCCAACTACGACGATCTCAACACTTGGCTAATGATCCAGGTGGACCACCACCCTGACAAAAGCCGCGCCACCACTGTCACCCCGCTGCTCCGGCTGTTTTACAAGACCTTCTTGGTCGAAGGCGGCGTCAGCACCAAGGGCGACGTCATGTTCAACCTCGTCAAGCAATTCTAGGAGACACCCAATGCGCATTGTCATCGCTATCGTCCTCGTTCTCGCCGCCGGAACGGCCCACGCCGAGACCATTCTCGCTTCGGTCAACGGCATGGTCTGCGCCTTCTGCGCCACCGGCATCGAAAAGAGCTTCAAGAAGCAGGCCGCCGTGGACAGCGTCAGCGTCAACCTGGAGAAGAAGCTGGTCACCTTGAACACCAAAGCCGACCAGACCCTCGATGACGCCACCGTCCGCAAGGTGATCACTTCGGCGGGATACACGGTCACCGACATCACCCGGAAATAGGGACTCGCACAGATGACCACGCCCCAGGCCCGGGATACCGCCCTCTCCACCTTCGCCCTCTTTACCTCCCTTGGCACCCTGCTGTGCTGCGCCCTGCCAGCGTTGTTGGTCGGCTTGGGGGCCGGGGCGGTACTCGCAGGCATGGTGAGTGCGTGGCCGCAGATCACGTTTGTTTCCGAGCACAAAGCGGTGGTGTTCTGGGTGGCTGGCGTGGCGCTGACTCTTGCCGCGTCAGCCCGCTATGCGAGCCGCAACGCCCCCTGCCCCATAGAGCCGGGGCAGGCCGCCGCTTGCCGTCGTCTGCGCCGCTTCGGCGATATCACGCTTGCCGCCTCGATCATGATCTATGCCGTGGGAGCGTTCTTCGCCTTCGGAATCGAAACCTTCTTGAGCTGACGCAGGCGCGCGTTATCGAGGGAGGGTTTGCCGCGCGAAATGCGTATATCGCAGGCCGACGATCAGGACTGGTGCAGTGTCTGAAGTTTGCGCCATCCATGTGGCGTAAGGCCCGACGGCTTGTAGATCGAAAGGATGACCGAAACTAGGGCCACCGCTGAAGCCACGGCCGTTACGGCAGCTATCGATTCGTACGGCCGAGAACCTCGACCAATTCGGCGATCTTGCGTTTCTGCTCCGCGGAGTTTCCTGAATCAATCGCGTGCTGAACACAGTGTCCGACATGATCGCGCAAGACCTCTTCCTCGACGCGGCGCAAGGCCGCCCGCACCGCGGATATTTGCGTAACGATATCTATGCAATAGCGGTCGTCCTCGACCATTCGGCCAAGGCCGCGAACTTGACCTTCGATACGATTGAGGCGCTTGAGGCACGAGGAGCGAGTGTTTTTCTGCATTCTTGACACATACCCTGTGGGGGTATATCTGGCAAGTCAGAATATACCCCCAGGGGGTAGCAAGCGGTTAGGAGACATCTATGCAACACCAGGACGCCAAGAAGCATGGCCCGAGTCACACGGGTTGTGCGGGCCATCATCATCACCATCACGCCCCACATGGCGTCACGGCAGCCACCACCGTCAAGGACCCGGTCTGCGGCATGGATGTCGATCCCGCCACCGCAAAGCACCAAATCGAATTTGAGGGCCGGAACTACTTTTTTTGCTCGGCCGGGTGTCGCGGGAAATTCGAGGCGGAGCCGCGGAAGTACCTAGGGCAAGGCGCAACTGTGACGCAGCCGGAGGCGGACGCCATCTATACCTGCCCCATGCATCCCGAAATCCGCCAAGTCGGCCCGGGATCCTGCCCGATCTGCGGCATGGCGCTTGAACCGGTCGCCGTCACGGCCGAATCCGCGACCAATCCGGAACTGATCGATATGACGCGCAGGTTTTGGATCGGCCTCCTGCTGGCCGTTCCGGTCATCGCCTTGGAGATGGGCGGCCATATTTTCAACCTGCATCACCTCATCGCGCCCCAGCTCTCTCAGTGGATCCAATTCGCTTTCGCGACCCCTGTCGTGTTGTGGGCAGGAAGTCCCTTTTTTGTGCGTGCTTGGCAGTCGCTGAGAACGCGCAATCTCAACATGTTCACCTTGATCGCCATGGGTACGGGCGTCGCATGGACCTATAGCGTCGCTGGCGCCTTTCTGCCTGACGCCTTTCCGGCTCAGTTCCGCGATCTCGATGGTCTGGTAGCCGTGTACTTCGAGGCGGCGGCCGTCATCACCGTATTGGTGCTGCTGGGCCAAGTGCTAGAGCTGCGCGCGCGCGAGCGCACCTCCGGCGCCATCAAGGCGCTTCTCAACCTCGCCCCCAAGACAGCGCGCCGACTGAGGGAGGACGGAACCGAAGAAGAGACCACCCTCGACCAAGTTCACGTGGGCGACCGTCTGCGCGTGCGTCCTGGCGAAAAAGTCCCGGTGGACGGCAAGGTATCGGAAGGGCATTCCTCAGTTGACGAGAGCATGGTCACCGGAGAGTCCCTGCCCGTTTCCAAATCGGTCGGCGCGCAGGTCATAGGCGGCACCATAAACCAATCCGGCGCACTGGTTATCACCGCCGAGAAGGTCGGCCGGGACACCATGCTGGCCCGCATCGTCCAGATGGTCGGCGACGCCCAGCGAAGCCGCGCACCCATTCAACGGCTCGCCGATCAGGTTTCCGGCTGGTTCGTGCCGCTTGTGGTCTTAATCGCCGCTGCGGCGTTCCTTGCGTGGCTGACCGTTGGCCCCGAGCCGCGCTTCACTTTTGGCCTAGTCGCGGCTGTGGCGGTCCTCATCGTCGCCTGTCCATGCGCGCTCGGCCTCGCGACCCCGATGTCGATCATGGTCGGGGTCGGACGCGGCGCTCAAATAGGTGTCCTTATCAAGAATGCCGAAGCGTTGGAGCGGATGGAGCGCGTGGATACGGTTGTAGTGGATAAAACCGGAACACTCACCGAAGGCAAGGCGAGGGTCACCGCGATCATACCTGCCGGCGGCTATGACGAGAAAACGGTGCTGCGCTTGGCCGCCGCCGTCGAGCGCGCGAGCGAGCACCCCCTGGCGCAGGCGATTGTGGCAGCCGCCGCCGACCGCCATATCGCCCTTCCGCCGGTCGAGGCGTTCGATTCCCCCACCGGGAAAGGCGTGATCGGTAAAGTCGAGGGCCGTCGTGTTGCTCTCGGTAACGAGGCATACCTGACCAGCCTGAACGTCGATGTCGGCGGGCTGCGCGGTGAGGCCGATAACCTGCGCGCGGATGGCGCAACGGCCATTTACCTGGCTATCGATGGTGGGGCCGCCGCCATCATCGCGATTGCCGACCCGATCAAAGCCACCACCCAGGCGGCGGTCAAATTGTTGCTGGATCAGGGCGTCCGTATCGTCATGCTCACCGGCGATCACGCCACCACCGCCAAGGCGGTCGCCAACAAACTGGGCATCAAGGAAGTCGAGGCTCAGGTTCTTCCTGACCAGAAGAGCGAGATTGTAAGCCGTCTGCGCGCCCAAGGCCGCGTGGTGGCAATGGCGGGCGATGGCGTCAATGATGCTCCGGCCCTCGCGGCCGCGGATGTCGGCATTGCCATGGGCACGGGCACCGACGTGGCAATGGAAAGCGCCGGGATCACGCTCGTGAAAGGCGATCTCATGGGCATTGTTCGCGCGCAGCACCTGTCGCAAGCGACCATGCGCAACATCCGCCAGAATCTGTTCTTCGCCTTCATCTATAATGCGGCGGGCGTTCCGATTGCGGCGGGCGTGCTCTATCCCCTCTTCGGTATCCTGCTTTCACCAATCCTGGCGGCCAGCGCCATGGCTCTGTCCTCCGTCAGCGTGATCGCGAATGCCCTGCGCCTGCGACTCACGAGAATCTGAGAAAGATGAGCCCGGTGTTTGTAGAGGGTTTGGGTGTGCACCCGCGTACTTCTACTGCACGCCTGCGTCGCTTCCGCCAAAGGTAGATTTCCTATGACCAGCCGCCGTTCCTTCTTGAAACAGGGTTACAGCCTCGCCAGCGGCGGGGCCTTGGCGGCTATGTTGCCGCGTTGGGCGCGCAGCGCGACCGGAGGCATGACGCGTGCGCTGCCGACTCTGATGGGACCGGATATCGCGCTCACCATCGGTCACAAGCCGTGGACGGTGGACGGGCGCGAGTCTCATGCCGTGACGATCAACGGGACCATCCCGGGGCCTCTCATCCGGCTGCGCGAGGGGCAGAAGGTCCGCTTGTCCGTCACCAACCATCTGGACGAGGACACCTCGGTCCATTGGCACGGTCTACTTGTCCCCTTCCAATTCGACGGTGTGCCCGGCGTCAGTTTCCCCGGCATCAAGCCGGGCGCAACTTTCCTCTATGAGTTTCCCATCATTCAGTCGGGCACCTACTGGTATCACAGCCACTCCGGCCTGCAGGAACAGTCGGGCCTTTATGGCCCCTTGGTTCTCGACCCCGCCGGCGCCGATCCGGTTTCATATGACCGCGAACATATCGTTGTTCTGTCCGATTTCAGCTTTCTGCATCCCCACACCATCATGAAGCGGCTGAAGCAGCAGCCGGGCGCCTTCAACATGCAGAAACAGACGCTGGCGGGGCTGCTCGCGGGTGAGGACCAACCGTTAAAAGAACGCCTGGAATGGGCCAAGATGCCGATGGACCCCACTGACATCTCGGATGTGACCGGCTCGGCTTACACCTATCTGGTCAACGGTCATGGTCCTGGCGACAACTGGACGGCGCTCTTCAAGCCAGGTGAGCGTGTACGCCTGAGGATAATCAATGCCTCGGCCATGACCATATTCAACGTGCGCGTTCCCGGCCTGCCCATGTCGGTGGTTCAAGCGGACGGTCAGCACGTCCGCCCTGTCGAGACAGATGAGTTCCAGATCACCGTGGCGGAAACATACGACGTCGTCGTGGGCCCCATGCCCGACGCTGCGTTCACGCTGGTGGCCGAGGCTGTAGACCGCTCCGGCATGGCGCGCGCGACTCTCGCGCCGCGCGAAGGCATGACGGCCGCCGTTCCGCCGCTGCGCCGCCGGCCCATCGCGACCATGGCGGACATGGGCATGGATATGACCGGCATGGCCGGCATGGATCACAGCGCCATGGACATGCGCGATCCCCTGAACGCGCCGCAGGTTACAATGGGGCCAGGGGTCGAGATGATCTCGCCCATGCCTAAGGATCGTACCGGCGAGCGCGGGCAAGGCCTCGAAAATGTCGAGCACCGCGTGCTCGTGTACACCGACCTCGTCGCCCTTGACCCGAATCCCGACCCACGCCCCCCATCCCGAACCAAGGAAATTCACCTGACCGGCAATATGGAACGCTTCATGTGGGCGTTCGACGGCCGGAAGCTTAGCGAGGTGACCGAGCCCATCCCGTTCCGTAGGAACGAACGTGTGCGCGTGGTCCTGGTCAACGACACCATGATGTCCCACCCGATTCATTTGCACGGGCATTTCTTCGAGGTGGTAAACGGTCATCCCGGACACCATCCGCGCAAGCACACCGTCAACGTCGCCCCCGGCGGAAAGGTGACGTTTGACTTGACCGCCGACGCCCCTGGCGACTGGGCGTTCCACTGCCACATGCTCTATCACATGCACGCCGGTATGATGCGGATCGTGGCGGTGCGTCCGTTTGAGGACGACCCGCGATGAAGTACTTACTTTCTGCGGCCCTGATCATGGCCGGAACGGCAGTTATGGCTGCTGAACCGCCCATGCCTGCCGACCCGCACGCCGACCATCACCCTCCGCCGGTCGCTGACCAAACCGAGGAGCCGCCCGCGCCAACAGACCACGCTGCTGACCGCGTCTTTGGACCCGGGGCTATGGACGCCTCGCGCATGCGCGTTCACGAGGAGCACGGCGGAGATCGATACGACAAGGTAATGATCAACCTCGCCGAATACACCGCCGTGCGCGGGCATGACGGATATCGTTGGGAGGGGGAAGCTTGGTACGGCGGCGATATCGACCGTGCCGTTCTGAAAAGCGAGGGTGAAGGTGTTTTCAAAGAAGGCGTCGAGCACGCCGAGATTCAGGCGCTCTATTCACACGCCATCGCACGTTATTTCGATATGCAGGTAGGCCTGCGCCACGATTTCGGCCCCACCCCCTCCCGCACCTATGCAGCCGTTGGCTTCGAGGGGCTGTCCCCTTACTGGTTTGAGTTGGAAGGCACCGCCTTCCTCTCCCAGAAAGGCGAGGTCCTTGCACGGTTCACCGCTTCCTACGATCAGCTCATTACTCAACGGCTGGCGTTGCAGCCCAGAATCGAAGTCAACTTCGCGGCACAGAACACGGCCGCGACCGGCGTCGGCAGCGGTCTGTCCGAGGCCGAAGTCGGCTTGCGCCTGCGCTACGAGATCAACCGTCAGTTCGCGCCGTATGTCGGCGTGAGCTATAACGGAAAGGCCGGAAAAACTGCGGACTACGCGCGGGCAGCCGGGGAAAGAGTCAGCGGCGTCAGCGCAGTGATCGGGCTTCGCGCCTGGTTCTAACGGACTTGGCCGACATCTTCTGTCACACCCATCAGCGCCGCGATCTTCTGTTTTCCGCGCCTGATGCGCATCTCGATGGCTTTTGCCGTGGTATTTAGCTGCTCGGCCGCCTCCTGCTGAGACAGGCCGGTGACCGTCACCAGTAGAAGCGGTTCCTTGTAAAACGCCGGAAGCTGGGCGATGGCCTTATCCAACTCCGCCAGTTTGCGGTCGATCTCGGAAACGCCGGCGTCTTGAGGCGCCGCAGGCTCGACCTCCCACGCGAAGAGGTTAAGAACTTTTCTGCGGACAGATTCGCGGCGCGTAAAGTCCCGGCACTTGTTGAGGGTAATTGTACGAATCCAGGCCGAGAAGCTGCGGGCGGGATCGTAACGCTTAAGCGCCAGCCAGGCCGCGACGAAGCTGTTTTGAACGATGTCATAGGCATCATCGGCGTTGCCGACGTATCTGCGCGCAAGGCGATAGAGCGGTTCTTTATGCCGCAGAACCAATTGATCGAATGCCTGCCTGTCGCCAGCCTGCGCGCGTGCAGCGACCGCGGTGTCCGAATCGTCGGCGCGCTCCATCTTATTGCGGTTCCGGCGTAAGGGCCTCCAGGACGGTTTTATCGAACCGCTCCGCTTGGTCGGGCGTCAGCACGGCGCGCATCGCCAGAACGTGGATAATGGTCTGTTCCTGCAGGGACGCCATCGCCACGTGGAAGCGACCGATGGCTTCCTTGGCCTGATCGCCGAAAACATGTTCGTTGGCGAGCGCGCGCGCCAGGTTGCGGTTCGCGGCGCGCATCTGAGCCTCTAGGTCTTTCCGGTCGAGAGCGAATTTGGCTTCCAGCGCGCCAATCTGCTTTTCCTGGTCAGGCGTCAGGCCCAAATTGCGGTGCAGGATTTCATCGAGGCCGCCGGAATGGACGTGGTGTTCCTGCTGACGCGTCGAGCCCACCCAAAACCCCAGCCCTGCCGCCGAGATCGTTAGGAAGGCGACGGCGGCAATCAGCCGGGCCGCTGTGCTCACGAGTGATCGCCGAGCAGGAGTGTGGACGGCGCCAACGGTGTACCCGGCGAAAACACATCGAGGCGGGCTGTTACGGGCTGGGACGTGGGGCTTGCGCTGCCGAAAGCAAGGCCGCCGACCAGCAGGACTGCCACCAGGGCCGCTTGAACCTCGATTACACGCCGGCTTAGCCGCCGGCTGTTGGCCTCAGCATCGATCCGCGTCCAGACGTCACGCTCTAGTCCGTCGAGCGCGCGTTCCGGCGGGTTCTTAAAGAGCTGATCCAGGTGGTTATCGATCATGGTTGCCTCTCGACTATGCCCTCTATACGCCCCTGAGGCATTTTCCCCTCCCGGGAGGGGTGGAGCAACGGCCCGCGTATTAATTCTACCACGTCCCAAATAGGCCGACGCGCCCAATACAATTAGGAGTAACGATATGAAGGCCCTCACATTACTGGTTCTGCCCGCGGTCCTGGCCTGCACGACAGCCCTGGCCGCCCCGGTCAGCGTGCCGGTGAATGCGCCCGGGTTGGCCGTGATCCGAGTGGCGCAGGAAGCGGAAATCGCCGGCAAGGGCACCGTGAACGCAGTGGACCCGGGCGCGCACAAGATCAACCTCACCCACGAACCGATCGCCGCACTGGGCTGGCCGACCATGCGGATGACCTTCCAAGCCAGTAACGACATCGATCTCAAGGCGCTGAAAGCTGGTACGCAGGTTGACTTCGTGCTGGCGAAAAAGGGCAGCGGGTACGAGATCAAGTCCATCACGCCAGCGGCCAAATAACTGCAGCCGAGGAGGTCAGTCATGCGGCGCTTGATCAGGATTGTGACAGGAGCGGCAGCGGTCGCGGCCTTTTGGCCAGCGTTGGCGTTGGCGCACGCCTGGCTGGAATCATCTATCCCGGCTGCGAACGGCACCCTGGCCCCTACTGCCAAAGAAATCACTCTGACCTTCGACGAGGACGTGAAACCGGTGTCGTGCAAGATGGCCAATGAGGCGGGCAAGGATGCCTCCGCCTTCGGCAAACTCTCCGCCGAGGGTGTGACACTGCATGTACCGCTGACCGCGCGGCCCGCTGCAGGAAAGTACAAGCTCACTTGCCGCGTCGTGGGCCCGGATACCCACGCTGTCAACGGCACTCTGGATTTCGTCGTCGGAAGCAACCCGTAACCATCATTCCTGGAGGGGATAACCATGTCATCGCGAAATTCCGCTCGTCTCGTACTCGCCGCCGCCCTGTTGATCCCGTCCTATGTCATGGCGCACGTGACGGTGCGCCCAGCCGAAGCCCCGCCGGGGGAGACCGTAACCTATAGCGTCCGCGTGCCCTCTGAGGGCGAAGTGGCGACCACGTCGGTTGAGCTGGAAATACCCGCGGGGCTGACCGTAGTTTCGGTCGAAGGTGCCGCTGGGAGCTACGAGTTGAAGAAGGACGATGCGCGCACCACCGCTATCGCCTGGAAGACCAACGTACCGCCCGGCGAGCGCACTGAATTGAAGTTCCTCGCCAAGAACCCCTCCACCGGGGCTGAGCTGACCTGGAAAGCTCACCAGCGTTTCCAGGACGGCAGCCAGGCTGACTGGGTAGAACCCAAGGGCGGCAAGCGCCCGGCTTCGATCACCGTTCTCAAAGCGGCTCCTTAACTACCGCCAGCGTGAGTGGCCGGAGGTATGGAGACGACATTCTGGACGTATGCCGCCGGCGTCAACCGCTGGGCGCTTTATGCAACCGCATTGTTGGCGGTCGGCTCAGCGTTGTTTCTCCTCACGATGCGCGGCGGTTCGAGCGGAAGAGGCGCTGCCCTAAGGGCTGGTAAGCCATCAAGCATCGCGGCGGGCGTGGCCTTTGTGCTCGCCATTGGCTTGGGCGGAGCCGACATGATTACCGGGCAGGTTTCGATCCTCTTCGATCCCGACACCTGGGCCATGGGCTTCGACACCACCCTCGGACGCAGCGCTCTGGTTGGCTTAACGGCGGCTGGACTGCTCACCTTAGGGTTCAATGCCGGCAATCGCGCGATACTGCTTCTGGGCAGTGCTTCGATGATCGGCAGCTTCGTGCTCACCGGCCATGCCGCTGCCATCAAGCCGGTCTGGGTCATGCAGACCATGGTGGCGATCCATATGGCCGTGGCGGCGTTTTGGTTTGGCGCCCTCATGCCCTTATACCAAGTAGCCCGCATCGATCCATCCGCGCAGGCGGGAGCTGTCATGGTCGATTTTTCGCGTCTGGCAGTCTGGTCCGTGGTGCTGCTGGTCGGGAGCGGCGCAGTAATGTCCTATATTCAACTCCGCGACCCTGCCGCCCTCTTCACGAGCGATTATGGATGGCGCCTCGTCGCCAAGCTCTGCCTATTTGGCGGCCTTCTTGGGCTCGCGGCTTATAACAAGCTTAGATTGACGCCCCAGCTTGCAGGAGGCGACGAACAAAGTGCCTCCGCGCTGCGTCGATCCATACTCTTGGAATTTGCGCTTTTCATACTGATCCTGGGTGCGGCAGCGGTACTGAGCGCGAGCGAACCTCCGCGTGCCGTTGTGGCGCTCGGGCCCAAGCCCGGTGTTATGGTGGCATAGGGAGGTCGGAGCGCCGGGCGCCAAGCGTACCCATCGCTCCGTGCCGGTGTGTAGACAGTTGCCAATTAGGACGCCTCTTGAATTTCAAAATAGTAGGCGACGTCCGTGTCCCCAACCATCACGCGGCGAACGTCGCGGGGCGGGATGGTTGAGCCGCTTGCACTCACAAGCGTGGCGACGATCAGCAGCGCGGTCAGTATACGAATGGGCGGGCCCACCGAAGCCCGGCCGATAATTGCTGCCAGATCCTTTGGCACCGGCATCGCCTCAAACGGTCCGACATTGGTTCCCCCCGTATTGCCGACGGGAACACCTTTGATCGCCGTCTTCATCGCCGCGACGATGACCCGTAGCACTTGGCCGATAACCTCACCAATGCGGCGCTGGCGTATGCCCCACATCAGCATGTGGTAGTGCGCCCGCACGTGTTGGATGGTCGAGGCCTGACCGAGGACATGCGCCCGCTCCAAGTAGCGAAAGCTGGTTGCTGGGTCACCGGCCGCTTCGGCGGCAGCCGCCGCGCGAAGCTCGTCATCGACGAACGGCCGAATTCGATCACCGAAGCCCGTACGAAACATTATGGGACCCCCGCGAATTGAGCGGAGAGGCTGGCACGCTTTGCCTGGAGCCTGGCTTTACCCGGATGAACGAGGAGCCAGCCGAGATAGGCGGCCGCCGCAACGTCGTAGGTCATGCAGAACGCGGGCCACCAGACAGGCACACCCGGGTTGCTGATCAAATGGCCGTGCACAAGATCGAGCATTCCGTGCGCGAACAGGCCGGCCACCACCACCCAAAGATTCGTCCTGAATCCGATCACCGACAGGCCGACAAACCCAGCCATCACCAAGCCATCGATTGCCAAGGCTTCGCGCGAACCTCCAATTGCGGCGAACAGGTCGTAGGTGGAAGCAATCACGACAAGGATAGTCGGGTAGAATGAGCGATCCCGGTCAAATCCACTCAAGGTGGCGCACACGGCCACAGCCAGCGCCAATCCGGCACCGATCAGGTATTCCATTGTCTTTCTCCGATTAGCCCCAGGCGGTTCTTGACCGGCCTGGGGCGCTTGCGTGGGATATCTTAGGAAGCCGTGCAGTTGGCTTCCGACGTGCAGTCGCAGGTATCGCCGCACTTGCAGTCGGCATTAGCGATGCAGTCTTGGCTGGCCCCGATGGTGTCGGGGGCCGAGCCACAGGCGCATGCGCACTGCGGATTGGTGCAGGTGCAGGACGAAGGGCAGGTGCAGAGCTGGGCGTTGCGTTGGTCAGTCATTGGAACCTCCTGGGTTTCCGGGTTTCGATGACTGAGGTGTAGTCCCGGCTGGCCTGCCGGCACTTGAACGTAACGGCTATGTCATGCGCAGGCCGGCGGGCGTCACCCCGAACATGCGCCGGAAGGTGCGGCTGAGGTGGGCAGAATCCGAGAATCCGGCCTCATGTGCCGCCTGGGTCAGGGAGGAGCCCGCCGCGAAACGCTCGACCGCCCGTGATAGACGGAGCCACAGAACGTAAGTTTTGAAGGGCAAACCGGTCTGCTCCACGAACAGGTGACGGAGCCGCCCGGCGGAGAGATTGACCACCGGGGCGGCATCGGAAAGGCTTACCGGGCCGTCCAACTGCCCTCCCGCCCAGGCGATCACCTTGCGGACCCGCAGATCAGGGACGTCGGCCCTCGCGGTGCCCGCAATATGTGCAATCAACGCCTGACCCAGATCAATGAAGGCGGCATCATTTCTGCCCGGTGACCGAAACGCCTCCGCAATGCGCCTGCGGAAATCACCCAACAGTACGGGCGGGACGGCAGCCAACGCCGCCCCCTGATAGAGCTGTGCAGCTATCGCCCGACCCGGCCTGCTTTCCGGTTCGATGAAAAGGATGGCGAACAGGCCTTCGGCTTCAAAGGTGTGCCCTGCATCCGGCGCGACGGCCACAGCATCACCACCCACATGGGCATCGGGCGTGTCCAGGCGGAACCGGCCACCTAGCCCCAAGGTCACCTGAATGGCGTGGTGGGCGTGAAGATCGGTACGCCGTGTGTCCCGCGTGTCCGAAGGCGTCGCGTTGATGACCCAAAGGGCACCGCCCTCCCACATGACGATCCGAGCGTGCGCCAGGAGTTCCATGATTGGAGCCTAGGCCAGATAGACGCCCTTGTCAGGATTTGAGCGGGGCTCAGGATTCGCCAGGGAGTCCGCCAGCGAGTATTCCTGGGTCTGCGACGGGCACCCTAACTAATTCTGGCGGTCGCTGTTGGTGGGCTCGTAATGAGTGGGCGGGCATAAGCATTCGATCAGGGACATCCCGTCCAGGTATAAGCCGCAAATCGGCACGCAGATTTCTCTCTCGGTCGCCGCGCGTTTTGACGGTGTTATTTGGCCAGAGGTCAATAAACGTCAAAAAGTGCGAACTATGCCTGAACATAGCCTGAACTTGCCGGGTCGGCTCGGTGCCGCGGCGTTCATATCCAAGCAGAGGACACGCTCCATGACCGCCCGCGAGCATAGCTGCGTTGGCAGGCTCTTATGCCTGCCGGCGCGAAAACACCCCAAAAGGGTGACGCTGTACTGACAATCTCTGCCAATTTTCCGCGCGGAGGGTGTTGGGCGATCTACCAGGAGCCGTGCACGGGATTGGTCGAGGCCTTCAGTACTGCCTTTGTGGATCTCGTATTCATAGCCTTCCGCTTCCAGGTCGGCTCCAGCTTCCCGATATGGACGAACACTCGGGCAACGGCGTCCGAAGTCCACTTCCCGCCTGAACGTCCCGGAACACCGAGACGGTTTAATTCATTGGCCACGGCAAGCTTGGAGGTGAACCCCGCCTTATGGAGCTTCATGATACGCGGGAAGATCGTGGCGGCGTGTTCAGTAGCCTTCTTCTGGCGAGCCCGAACACCGAGGGCTTGAGCTTCCCGCAGATTGGTGCGGTTGCCCAGCTTCACACCCTCGTCCTGGAGGCGCTTGAGGGCCTTCTTCGTTCGTCGTGAGATTTCCTCGCCCTCAAGCTGCTTGCCCGCTGCCAAGGCTTGCAGTTCGATTGCGGGGCTATTGGAGGACTCCGCGGCGCAGATGATTGTGGCTGGTGCGATCTCACCCACGATCTGCTGAACGAGTTTGGCATTCCGAGCAAGACGGCTGAGGTCTGAAACGATGATCGAACACCCAGTCTTCTTGGCTTCCTGAACGGCGGCACGAAGGCCGGAGCGCTTGGATAAACCGTCTTCGCCCTTCCCTGTCTGTATGTCCTGGTAAGTACCCTTAAGGGCATACCCTGATAATTGGGCGAAGGTACTGATCTTACGGGACTGGGATTCAAGGCCTAACCCGCTTACCCCCTGACGCTTGGTGGATACACGACGGTAAACGATGGCTGATTTCATGGTCGGGGCGCCCCTATATTACCTACTACTATACCACCCCTTATAGTCGTCGGCAATTACTCGTCGGTGACGGCGAGGCGCTCCCCTGAAGCCGCCTGTGTAAGGTTCGATCGACCTGGTCCGGAACTCTGGAGGCATCCCCCTACGAGATCGGAAATCCACCTAGGACATCCCCTCCTTCGGTGCCAATGAGCTTCCGCCCCACCCCTTCTACACGCCCTGTTTCTTCACCCGCGCGACCTGACCAGCGCCCCAGGCTCCACCTCGGGGTGCTGGCACGTTCATTTGATTCAGGGCGCTTGCCACTGCCCGCAGCGACTCCGCGCCCTCCAGTTCGATCTTCGCGATGATGGGGCCCAAGTCAGCAGCTCTTTGCGTCGCCACAGCACGACGCGCGCGAGCGCTCGCCTCACCACCCCGCCCGGCGATCAGGTGGAGCTTGCCGCGATTGCCACCCAACTGGGCGCCGCGCCTCTTGGCTTCGGCGAGGGCGACTTTTGTGCGCTGAGAAATCATCTCGCGCTCATGTTCCGCCATCGCCGCCATGATGTGCACCGTGAAGCGATTAGCCTGCGGCATATCAACCGCCACGAACTCCACCCCGCTGTTCATGAGGCTGGCGATGAACGACACGTTGCGAGCGAGACGGTCGAGCTTTGCGATGACCAGCGTCGCCCCACGAACTCTGCAAGCTGCCAGCGCAGCGTCGAGCTGCGCTCGATCTACTTTCTTACCGCTCTCGATCTCCGTGAACTCTGAAAGCAGAACACCAGCCCCAGCGTTCAAGTACTGCCTGACGGCGAATTGTTGGGCCTCGAGGCCCAATCCTGACCGCCCCTGACGGGCGGTGGAGACGCGATAGTACGCAACAAAATTAGGCTTCATAGACGTTCTCCGTCATGTGGCATTCGCGACAACGACCGTTGTGGCCAACGAGACAGTAGGACACCGAGGGAACCGTCCAAGGGCTATCCCAAGGACAGTAGAGTTTTTCGCGCGTGGGAGTTGATGCGGATTGTCCGCAACTTGTTGGGACGCTGAGAAGCGCTGCGGGCGCCCCAGGGCGACGGAACGCGGCGCTCGCCCTGGGGTCGTGCCCCTTGATGAAGTGAACCAGTGCCCTTCCCGTTGAGACTGGGATGCACTTCATCGAGGTCGAGAATCTAAGGGCGCGGACGCTCGTTTTTGAGCTGACACAGAGCGCGACTTCCCTCCCGCCAGCGGCTGAACGTCGGGTCGCTCTTCTCGCAGGCATCGAAGTATTCGCCCATGAGGCCACTTGGGTATGCGTAGTAGTAGGCGTCGCGAAGGAAGGGTGACGCGATGACGGCCACGGCTATGACCGCGCACGCCACATAAAGATGGGTAGGCTTCATTTTCTTCTCCAGTTGCGGGCTTCTATTTGCCTAGCAACTGTATCGAGCGGGAATCACGGTGTCGGGCGCTAACCCTTTTCACGCCGCCGCTGAATAGGTCGTCGCCACCAGATGCGACAGATCGAGGCCCTCATAGCCCACCGCCTCGATCCACTCGGCACGCTGAGC
>CANJOI010000061.1 GCA_947475365.1 Fidelibacterota bacterium
CCACGCGTTACTCACCCGTGCGCCACTAGCATCGGGACCCGAAGGCCCCAGCTCGTTCGACTTGCATGTGTTAAGCCTGCCGCCAGCGTTCGTTCTGAGCCAGGATCAAACTCTCAAGTTGACTAGAGATCCAATCTCACAAACGCACACATCACGTATCTCTGTGATTTGCGTCACAATTACTTTGATTTGCGCGGATGCGATAAGGACGTCTGTATACTCAACAGAGCGCCGCCTACGCATCCCTTTCGTTCGTCTCTTCACAATGTCAAAGAACCCCGGGCTTTCGCGGCAACTGGCCACTCGGAACTGGGAGGGAAAACCCGCCGTGTTCCGAGAGACTGTCGTGTGCCCCTCGGCTTGGGAGGCCGGTTTCTATGCCTGTACCCCTCCATGGTCAAGCGCTTTTTCATCATAAATCTTTCGTTTAAAATCATACACTTAGCGGATAGGGCCCCAAAAAAAGTTATCCACACTGTGCACAGGAAGCCGGTTGCAGACCCGGTGCCAGAGGGGTCAAAATACGATTACTTTCAATATTTCCAATATGTTACGGCTCGATGGCTGGAAAATTGATCCCTCCAGGGCACTTCAGCCGGATTCTCCAACGGCTTGATTCGGCGCGGGATTTGATTGACAGCCGGAATCCCCTCCCGCACATTTCAAACTGGACAGCGGCAATAATGTCACAACAAGGACGGGAGCCGCCGTTCTAAGAGGGGTTGGGGCTCGTCCCCGGGGCTGAGTTTCGTTTCTGCTGGGGATTAATGGCAAAAATTGCGCGTTCAGGCCGGCCAGGCCTCATGCTGTGCACCTGCGCTGGCGCCCTGATTGGCGCGATTGCCAGCACGCTGGTTCCGACCGCGGTTCCCACCTCGCATAAGATCTCGCTTCCTCGCTTGTCGTTCGCGGACTTGAGCGCGCCCGTCGTGGAAGAGCAGATGCCTGCCGCCGACGCTACGTGGAGCGACCGCGTGCGCGCAAAACTGCGCAGTGCCATGGGCCTCGCCCGCACCGTGACTCTGCGTTCGGGCGATACGCTCACCAACGTATTGGTGCGCACCGGCCTCGATAAGGTCACGGCCTTCAGCGTCGTGGATGCGATCCACGCGGTCTATGACCCGAAGAAATTCCGCGCTGGACAGGAACTCGAACTCTCGTTCGACGCCCTGGATGACCAGGGCGCTTCCGAACTTCAGCAGATCAATTTCGAAGTCGGCGTCGGCCATAGCATCATGGTGAGCCGCGAAGCCGATGGCACCTTCACCGCCAAGGAAGTCATCGCCGACACGCACCGCGAATTCGCGCGCCTGGAAGGCACCATCGACAGCAGCCTTTACGACGCAGCACAAGAAGCCGGCGTTCCGACCGATGTGCTCACCGATATGGTGAAGTTGTTCTCATACGACGTCGACTTCCAGCGCGACCCGCAGAAGGGCGACCAGTTCGCCGTAATGTATGAGCGCACCGTCACCGATGACGGCAAGCCGGTGCAGAACATGGCCATCCAATATGCAACCATGGTGCTGTCGGGCACGGCGCTGAAGTTCTACGCCTTCCGTCACGATGACGGCTCTTATGACTTCTACAACGACAAGGGCGAAGGTATCCGCAAGGCGCTGCTGCGCACGCCGGTCAACGGCGCGGTGCTGACCTCCGGCTTCGGCCTGCGCTTCCATCCGATCCTGGGTTACTCGCGCATGCACCGCGGCGTCGATTTCGGGGTGCCCATGGGAACGCCGATCATGGCCGCCGGCGACGGCATCATCGAAAAGCGCGGACTCAACGGCGAATACGGCAACTACATCCGCATCCGCCATAACGCCGATTACGCCACCGGTTACGCCCATATGAGCCGCTTCGCGCCGGAGTTCAGCGTCGGCAGCCGCGTGCGCCAGGGCCAGATCATAGGGTATGTCGGCAAGACCGGCATGGCGACCGGTCCGCACCTGCACTACGAAGTGATGAAGAACGCGGCCCAGGTGAATCCGGTTAACATCAAGTTCCCGGCGTCGCAAAAGCTGGACGGCAAGCTGCTGACCCGTTTCCGCGCCACCCAGTCCGAAACCGACGCCAAGTTCGCGGCCCTCGGCCAGGCGCAGAAATACGCGACCGAAAAAGCGCCAGTAGCCGCCGGCGGCGGCAGCAACTAAGCGGCGGCCGCGGCGACTTTCTCGCCGTTGATGATAAGGCCCTCTTTCGCCGCGGAAATCTCCACGTTCGCGCCGTTGCCCACGCGCCCTTCCAGGACCGCGAGCGCCAGCGGATTCTCAAGATTGCGCTGGATCACGCGCTTCAGGGGCCGCGCGCCATAGACCGCGTCATAGCCGTGCTCGGCAAGCCAGGCCTTGGCCTTGGCGTCCAGGGTAATGCCGATACCCCGGTCAGCCAGGCGCTTGGCGAGACGGCCCACCTGAATTTCGACAATCGCGGCCATTTGCGCCTTGAACAGGCGATGGAACAGCAGCACTTCGTCCAGACGATTCAGGAACTCCGGCCGGAAGGCGCCGCGCACCACGGTCATCACCTGGTCCCTGACCACCGCGGAATCGTCGCCTTCGTTCTGGTGGGCCAGAATCTCGCCGCCGAGGTTGGACGTCAGGATGATCAGCGTGTTCTTGAAATCCACCGTGCGTCCTTGGCCGTCGGTCAGGCGCCCGTCATCCAGCACCTGCAGGAGCACATTGAACACGTCCGGGTGCGCCTTTTCGACTTCATCGAACAGCACCACCTGATAGGGCCGGCGGCGCACCGCTTCGGTGAGGGCGCCCCCCTCGTCGTAGCCGACATACCCCGGCGGCGCGCCGATCAGGCGCGCGACCGAGTGCTTTTCCATGTATTCCGACATATCCATGCGAACGAGCGCGGTATCGTCGTCGAACAGAAATTCCGCGAGCGCCTTGGTGAGTTCGGTTTTGCCGACGCCGGTGGGGCCCAGGAACAGGAACGACCCGGTGGGACGATTGGGGTCCTGCAGTCCGGCGCGCGAGCGGCGCACCGCGTTGGAGACCGCTTCGATGGCCTCCTTCTGGCCGATGACGCGCTTGCCCAACGCCTCTTCCATGCGAATAAGCTTGGCGCGCTCGCCTTCCAGCATCTTGTCGACCGGGATACCGGTCCAGCGTGACACCACACCGGCGATATGCTGCGGGGTCACCTCTTCCGTGACCATGCCGCCTGCCTGCTTGCTTTCGGCATCTTTCAGCCGGCGCTCCATCTCCGGAATCAATTGATGCTGCAGGCGGCCCGCGCGCTCATACTCGCTGCGGCGCAACGCCTGATCGAGCTCGATGCGGGCCTTATCCAACTCTTCCTTGAGCTTGGTGGAATCCGCGAGCTTGGTCTTTTCCGCCTGCCATCTGCCGGTGATGTCGGCGGATTCCTTTTCGAGGCCGGTGAGTTCGGTTTCCAGTTTGATGAGGCGGTCGCGGGAGGCCTCATCCTTTTCCTTCTTCAACGCCTCGCGCTCGATCTTGAGTTGCACGATGCGCCGGTCAAGTTCATCGAGTTCCTCCGGCTTGCTGTCCACCTGCATGCGCAGGCGCGAAGCCGCCTCGTCCATCAGGTCGATGGCCTTATCCGGCAGGAAGCGATCGGTGATATAGCGCTGCGAGAGAGTCGCCGCCGCCACCAACGCGCTGTCGGAGATGCGCACGCCGTGGTGCAACTCGTACTTTTCCTTGATGCCGCGCAGAATCGAGATCGAATCCTCGACCGTCGGCTCGCTTACGAACACGGGCTGGAATCGCCGCGCCAGCGCGGCGTCCTTTTCCACATGCTTGCGGTATTCATTGAGGGTGGTGGCGCCCACGCAATGCAGCTCACCGCGCGCCAGCGCCGGTTTGAGCAGATTGGAGGCGTCCATGGCGCCCTGCGCCGCGCCCGCGCCCACCAGTGTATGCATCTCGTCGATGAACAGGATCACCTGGCCGGCGGCGGCGGTGACGTCGTTCAGCAGCGCCTTCAGCCGCTCCTCGAACTCGCCGCGAAACTTGGCGCCCGCGATCAGCGATCCCAGGTCCAGGGCCAGCAGGCGCTTGTCCTTCAGGCTTTCGGGCACATCGCCATTGACGATCCTCAGGGCCAGGCCCTCGATGATCGCGGTCTTGCCCACGCCCGGCTCGCCGATCAGCACGGGATTGTTCTTGGTGCGGCGCGACAACACCTGGATCGTACGGCGGATCTCCTCGTCGCGGCCGATGACCGGATCGAGTTTCCCCTGGCGCGCAAGCTCGGTGAAGTCGCGGGTGTATTTTTTGAGCGCCTCGTACTGATCCTCGGCGCTGGCGCTGTCGGCCGTGCGGCCCTTGCGCAAGTCCTTGACCGCGGCGTTGAGGCCGGTGGGCGTGATGCCCGCATCTTTCAGGATGCGCCCGGTCGCGCCGCTTTTTGCAACCGCCAGCGCGATCAGCATGTATTCGGCGGTGACGAAAGAATCACCCGCCTTTTCCGCGGCCTGTTGCGCCTGGTCGAGCAGGCGGTTGAGATCGGGCGCGAGATACATCTGCGCGGAGGAACCCTCGACGCGCGGCAATTTCTTGAGTTCGGTATCGGTGAGCGTCAGCGCGCGGACCGGATCGCCGCCGGCCTTTTCGATCAGCTGCGCCGCCATGCCCTCCTTGTCGTCGAGCAGCGCCTTCAGCAGATGCTCGGAGGTGACTTGCTGGTGATTTTCCCGTAGCGCGATGGTCTGCGCAGCCTGAATGAAACCGCGGGCGCGGTCGGTGAACTTCTCAAGGTCCATGGCGCTCTCCAACTGACCGGGCGATCCGCCCCGCTCTTTTCAGGGCGCTCTTCGCGCCGGGCAGCGGAACGCCCCTCATGCGGGTGTATCTGGTAACTTTACCCCTTGTTCGCAAGGTCCGGATGTAAAAAGCAAAGGGCGGTAATGGTGTTGCCATTACCGCCCTTCGAAGAGCCTCTGTGAATGATCCGGATCAACCGGATTATTCGGCGTCCGCGGCTTGGCCTTGGCCCTGACCGCCACGGCGGCGGCGGCCGCCCTGGCGGCCCGCGCGTTCCTCTTCGCCGCCCTCGGCGCGCGCTGGCGCCTGCGGACGTGGATCGGACGCGGGCGCGGCTTGATCGGCGTTGATTCCCAAAATGCCCGGCGGGAGCCCGATGTCCTCGCTGTGCGCCTGCGGGGCGCGCGGCTGTTCGCGCGGCGGTTCCTGCTGGGCCGGAGGATTTTGATATTGGGGCTGATGCTGCGGCTGATGCTGCGGCTGGTGTTGGGGCTGCTGCTGGTACGGCTGTTGGTTCTGGCCGTGGTAGGGCTGCTGGCCCTGCGGCTGCTGGCCCTGCGGCTGATCGTTGAAATTCTGCTGATCGCCGTCGAAACCGCCCTGATTATAGTTCTGGCCGTTGCCGCCGCCGTTCTGATTGTAATTCTGGTTGCGGTTGCCGTTGTTGTTCTGCTGCTCAAACCGCGCGTTCAACACCCGGTAGTAATGGTCGGCATGCTGGAAGTAGTTCTCAGCCAGGACGCGGTCACCGGCCGACGTGGCGTCGCGGGCGAGCGCCAGGTACTTCTCCATCAGCTGCTGCGCGTTGCCGCGCATGCGCTGGCCGCCGTCGAAATTCGGATTACGGCCACCCCCACCACCACCACCACCCCCCATGGGGCGCGGCTTACCATTGTTGTTACGGCCACGCTGACGGTTTTTCATGTTGTTCGGCTTATTGTTCATCAAGTGAGTGGTTTCCTCAGGGACACAATACCCCCGTCCAGAGACTTTAGTTTCAGACCGCGGCACCGGGGTGCTGCGTCCTTAGGTCTCATTTTTGGGGGTCCTCGAATTCCCTAGGCTGGCGTAACACCAGCGCCCCTCCCAGAGGGCATTACAGGCGGGAATTCGCTTTCGGAGATGATGGTATTCAGCTTCCTGGGGTTTTCCAACCCCTTTTTTTACCCAGCAAAACCGGCCTTAAGCGGCAAAATGCAGGCACCGCTCGATCCCACCCAGGTCGGCGTGGCGGGCGAGGAGTCGCAAGCCGGCTTCTCGCGCAAGCCTGGCGACCGCCTCACTCTGGCCGGCGCCGATCTCGAGAAACACCTGTCCGCCGGGCGCGAGAATTCCGGTGACCTGCGCCAGCAGGGCACGGTATGCCGCAAGTCCGTCCGGCCCGGCGGTCAGCGCGAGCTCTGGATCGTACAGCCGCACTTCCGGCGCCAATCCTGCGTACTCGGCCTCGGTGATATAGGGCGGGTTGCTCACCACGATCTCGAACGGACCTTCGAGGCCGTTGGTCCAGTCGCCAACCTGGAAGCGCGCTTGTGCGCCGAAGCCCAGCGCGTGCGCATTAGCCGCCGCCACCGCCACCGCTCCCGGATTGATATCCACGCCGACAGCCGACGCTTCCGGCCAGTGGCGCAGGATCGCGAGCGGGATGCAGCCGCTGCCCGTGCCGAGATCGAGGATGCGGGGTGATGGCGTTCGGCCGCGCAGCGTCAGCACGGCATCAACCACGGTTTCAGTATCCGGCCGGGGATCGAGTGTGTCCGGCGTCACCTTGAACGGCAGGCCGTAAAATTCGCGCATCCCGAGAATCCGCGACACAGGCTCATGCGCGAGATGGCGGCGCGCGAATCCGCGCAGGGTTTCGAGATCGGCCATGGGGATCGCGGTATCGCCGCGGGCGAACAGCAAGCTTGGTTCTATGCCAAGCACATGACCCACGAGAATGCGGGCGTCAAGGCGGGCGGAGTCAAAGCCGGCGGCGGCGAAATCCCGGGTCAGCTCCGCGACCGCGTCCGCTGCCCGCATTCTAGTTCATAGCCGCGAGACGTTCGGCCTGATCTTCGGCCGTCAGCGCGTCCACCAATTCATCAAGGCCCGCGCCGTCCATGACCTCCTCGATCTTGTAGAGAGTGAGGTTGATGCGGTGATCCGTGACGCGCCCTTGCGGATAATTGTAGGTGCGGATGCGCTCGGAGCGGTCACCCGAGCCCACCTGGCTCTTGCGGTCGGCTGAACGTTTGGCGTCCAAAGCTTGGCGTTCGATGTCGTAAAGCCGGGCCTTCAGAATGCTCATGGCGCGGGCGCGGTTCTTATGCTGCGACTTGTTTTCCTGGCACTTCACGAACAAGCCGCTCGGAATATGCGTAATGCGGATGGCGCTATCGGTCTTGTTGACATGCTGGCCCCCGGCGCCCTGCGACCGCATGGTCTCGATGCGCAGGTCCGACGGATTGAGCTCGATATCCACGTCTTCGGCTTCCGGCATCACCGCCACCGTGGCGGCGGATGTGTGGATACGCCCTTGCGCCTCGGTCGCCGGCACGCGCTGCACGCGATGCACCCCGGACTCGAACTTCAGGCGTGCGAACACATTGCGGCCGGAGATGTTGGCGATGGCTTCCTTGAAGCCGCCGAGGCCGGTCTCAGAGATATCGGCAACCTCGAACTTCCAACCCTTGCGCGCGGCGTAACGCTCATACATGCGGAACAGGTCGGCGGCAAACAGCGCGGCTTCTTCGCCGCCAGTGCCGGCGCGCACTTCCAGAATTGCGTTCTTGGCGTCGGCCTCGTCCTTTGGGATCAGGGCCAGCTGCATCTGGGCTTCCAGATCACGCACCTCCGCCTTGAGGCGATGGAACTCTTCTTCCGCCAACGCCCGCATCTCGGCGTCATCGCCGGTGGCCATGGCCTCGGCCTCGGCAAGCTCGGCGCGCGTGCGGCGCAAGGCTTGGATCTGCTCCACGATCGGCCCAAGATCGGAATACTCCTTGCTGAGCTGCGCGAACTTGGCGGCGCCGGAGGATTCGTTCATCAGCGCCTGAAGTTCGTCGTAGCGCGTCAGGAGGCGATTGAGGTTCTCTTCAAAATTGAACGCCATGGCTTAACTCTTAACCGCCTTAACTCTTCAACGCCGCCGCGACCTCGGCCATGGGCAGCTTGCGCTGCGCGCCGCTGTCGAGATCACGCAGCGTGATAACGCCGTCGCGTACTTCGTCGGCACCGAGGATCAGGGCGACGCGGGCCTTCACCTTGTCGGCGCGCTTCAGGCGCTTGCCCATGTTGCCGCCGTAACCGAGGTCCACGGCGAAGCCCTGCTTGCGCAAATCGTGGGCGAGTTTCTCAGCCACCGCGCTTTCGTTCTCACCCACCGGGATTATCGCCACCGGCCGGACCGCCGGCGGCGGTTCCGGAATCAGCATCGCCAGACGCTCAACGCCGGCCGCCCAGCCGACGCCCGGAGCCGCGGGACCGCCCATGGACGGAATCAGGCCGTCGTAGCGGCCGCCGGCCAGCACCGTGCCTTGGGCGCCCAAGGCGTCGGTCGTGAATTCGAAGGCGGTGTGAGAGTAGTAGTCCAACCCGCGCACCAGCCCCGGATTGACGATAAACGGCACGTCGAGGCGCGTGAGGCCGTCCTGCACCGCCTGAAAGAAGTCCTTGGATGCGGCGTTGAGATAGTCGGTATAGCGTGGCGCATCGGCGACCAGCGCGCGATCCGCCGGATCTTTCGAGTCCAGAATGCGCAACGGATTGCGCTCCAGCCGCTCGCGGCTTTCCGGCGAAAGCGTCTGCAGGTGGCCGCCCAGAAACCCGATCAGCGCCTCGCGATAGGCTGTGCGGCTTTCGCCGTCACCCAGCGAATTCACCTCGACCTTGATGTTTCCGGCGACGCCCAGCGCGGTCAGGATGTGGTGACCCAGCGCGATCACCTCCACGTCCGCCTGCGGCCCCGGCACGCCGATCAGCTCGACGCCGATCTGGTGGAATTGCCGCTGGCGGCCTTTCTGCGGCCGCTCATACCGGAACATGGCTTCGCGGTAGAAAAACTTGAGCGGCACTTGCTGGGCGAGACCTTCGGAGATGAAAGCGCGCGCCACGCCGGCCGTGCCCTCGGGGCGCAGGGTGATGCGTTCACCGCCCTTGGTCTCGAAGGTGTACATCTCCTTGGTGACGATGTCGGTGGTGTCGCCCAAGGTGCGGGTGAACACCTCGGTCGCTTCGAACACCGGGGTCGCGATCTCGCCGTAGCCATAGCGGCCGGCGATTTCGAAAGCGGTATCCTCGACCAGGCGATGACGCCTGATGTCGTCGAACATCAGGTCGTGGGTGCCGCGGACGGGTTGAAGGTTTGACACTGGAAAGCCTTTCGGGAATGAAACCAACGCAAGCGCATGAGGAACGGACCGGAAGGCCCGCTACTCGGCGGCGTGCGAATGGCTGTCTTTATTTCCCTGGGCTGCCTTGGCGGCCTCGATCTCGGCGGCGCGCTTTTCCACCAGCTTGACGATGTGATCGATTTTGTCTTCGTCATTGATGTTATGGTCGGGGATGCCACCGATATACATCTTGTGGCTGCCGCCGCCGCCGCCGGTGAGGCCGATATCGGTTTCACGCGCTTCGCCCGGGCCGTTGACCACACACCCGATGATCGACAGCGACACCGGCGTGGGAATGTGCGCCAGGCGCTGCTCGAGAATCTCGACCGTCTTGATGACGTTGAAGCCCTGACGCGCGCAGCTGGGGCACGACACGATGCGCACGCCGCGGTGGCGCAGGTCGAGCGATTTGAGCATCTCGAAACCGACACGGACTTCCTCCGCCGGTTCCGCCGACAGCGAAACGCGGATGGTGTCGCCGATCCCCGCCCACAACAGCGACCCCATGCCGATGGCGGACTTCACGGTGCCGGAGCGCAGGCCGCCCGCTTCGGTAATGCCCACATGCAAAGGATAGTCGCAGGCGTCAGCCAGCGCCTGATAGGCCGCGACCGCGAGGAACACGTCGGAGGCCTTCACGCTGATCTTGAATTCGCGGAAATCGTTGTCTTCCAGGATCTTGGCGTGCTCGAGCGCGCTTTCGACCATGGCGTCAGGGCACGGCTCGCCGTAGCGCTCGAGAAGATGCTTTTCCAGGCTGCCAGCGTTGACGCCGATGCGCATGGAACAGCCATGATCCTTGGCCGCCTGCACGACGTCTTTCACGCGCTGGGCGTTACCGATATTGCCGGGATTGATGCGCAAGCAGGCCGCGCCCGCTTCGGCGGCCTCGATCGCGCGCTTGTAATGGAAATGGATATCGGCCACCACCGGCACGGAAACACCGCGCACGATCTCCTTGAGCGCGGCGGTGGATTCCTCATCGGGGCATGAAACACGCACGATATCGACGCCGGCCAATTCCGCGAGCTTGATCTGTTCGATGGTCGCCTTGGCGTCGCTGGTCAGCGTGTTCGTCATGGTCTGCACGCTGATGGGGGCGCCGCCCCCCACGGCCACCTTGCCGACATGGATCTGCCGGGACTTGCGGCGCTGGATATCGCGGTAGGGGCGCAGGCTCATGGCAAACTCATGGATCTATACCGGGGCGATTTCCCCTGGGGTTTCCGGGGCTTATACCGCAAAATCCGCCCCGCGCCAAAGACCCTTGGCGACGGCCGCCAAGCCTTTGCGGAGGCACGCTAATTAACCGCGCCTAGTTGATAGCCGCGGGGGCCGCCTTCAGGTGTTCCGGCAAGTGCTCAGGGTCGAGCGGCAGGCCGCGCGTGAAGCCCCCCTCATCCAGAAGCACCATGACCTTGCCGTTCACCAGCAATTCCAGGTCGGCGGCCTTGCTGGCGAGCAGGGTGATGCCGCGGGCGTCCTCCACCTTGAACACCTCGCCCTTCTTCAGGAACTGGGTGTGGTCCACCTTCTGGGCGTCGCGCAGAGTCACCCACATGTCGGCCTTGGAGCGCAGTTCCACCACATCCGCCGGGGACGGCGGCGTTTTGGGCTCCGGCTCCGGCTTCATCTCGGCAGGGGGGGCTTCAGCGGCGCTTTCTGGCGCTTCTACAGTATCGGCCGCGGCTTTCGCGCCGTTCGTGGTCGCCGGCGTGGGCGGCGCGCTCAGCGCCACCAGGCGCTCGGGCACGGCCTGCACGATGTCGACCGCGCTGCGGTCCGAGCCGGCCAGGAAGTACCACCCCACGTAGACCGCCATCCCGATCAGCATCGCCAGCAGGATCAGCGCGCCCGACGGAAGGCCGGAATCCGGCGTCGGCAGCGGGAATTCGAACAGCGCCTTGCGGGTGACGCCCGCGCTCTCTTCCTTGAAGCGGCGCACCACCTCATCGCCGTCAAGGCCCAGGTGATCGGCGTACGCCCGCACGAAGCCGATGGCGTAGGCCTGGCCGGGCAGATCCTCGTAACGGCCGTCCTCGATGGCGACCAGATAGGTGTAACGGATGTGCAGAATCTCGGCGACCTGCTGCAGATCCTTGCCGAGACGCATACGCGTCGCGCACAGCAGCGTGCCCACCGTCCCGCCGGGCGGGACAGTGGATTCAGCCGCGGCGCCGAACTTGAGGTACGGCTTGCCCGCAGGTTCCTGTTGGCCGAACTCGCGCATGTCTCTCAGCTGGCCTCGACGTTCTCTCGAAATTTAATCGGCGAAATTTATCGGGATCGGCGTGTTTTGGCAAATAAGCGGGGCAAAGCGTTAAAGCACGCTCACGCCGCGGTCCAGGGCGAAAGCCCGGAGTCTTTCGCGCACCGACGGCTCATCGGAACTGAGAAGTTCGAGAACAAAGGGCTCAAATTCAGTCAGCGACACCTTGCGGATGGCGGCGCGCACCGGCCCGATGCCGCCCGCCGACATGGATAGGCTGCGGAAGCCCAGCGCCAGCAGCGCCAGTGCGTCCAGGGGCTTTCCCGCCATCTCGCCGCAGATCGAGACTTCCACGCCGCGCTCGGAAGCGTAGTCGATGATCCGTTTCAGGATCTGCAACATCGCCGGCGAGAGCGGATCGTAGCGATTGGCGAGCCGTGTATTGCCGCGGTCGGCCGCATACACGAATTGCAGCAAGTCGTTGGTGCCGACCGAAACAAAATCGGCGCGCTTGTAGAGCCCGTCGAGCTGCCACAACAGCGACGGCACTTCGAGCATGGTGCCGACCTTCGCGGTCTTGGGGGCGATCCCGCCTTGCGCGAGGTGACGGGTCATCTCCATATCAAAAATCCTGCGCGCCGCGTCGAACTCGGCGAGCGAGGCGATCATCGGGAACATCACCCGCAGATTGAGGCCGGCGGTCGCTTGGATCAGGGCGCGCAACTGCTGGCGCAGCAAGGATGGCCGGTCGAGCGTCAGGCGGATCGACCGCCAGCCCATGGCGGGGTTGTCCTCCGGCAAGCTCGCGGATGAGGACGCGATCTTGTCGCCCCCCACGTCCAGTGTGCGGAAAGTGACCGGCCTGCCTTTGGCTTCTTCGATCACTTGACGGTAGAGCGCGTGCTGCGCCTTGACGTCGGGCAGAGTGCGCAGCGCCAGGAACGGCATCTCGGTGCGATAAAGACCAATGCCGTGGGCGTTGGTTTCGGCGAGGCCCGCGAGATCCAGCAGGAAGCCCGCGTTGATATTGAGCTCGACTTCGATCTCGTCCTTGGTGACGGCCGGCAGGTTCCTGACCGCGGCATAGGCCGCCTTCTGCTGGGTGCGCGCTTCGATGGCGGCACTGTAGAGATCGATCACTTCGTCCGAGGGACGCAGGATCACCTGCCCGGCGTTGGCGTCGAGCACGATTTGGTCAAAGGCGTCGATGCGTGACAGCGCGCCCTGGACCTGTGCCACCACCGGGATGTCGAGCGCCTTGGCCATGACCGCGGCATGCATGGTGGGAGAACCTTCCTCCATCACCAGGCCCTTCAGCTTGCGCCGGTCGTAGTCGAGCAGTTCGGTGGGGCCGATGGAGCGGCACACCAGGATCGCGTTGTCCGGCAACTCGCCGCGCGAGGTGACGCCGGCCAGGATGGACAGCAGCCGGTTGGCGAGGTCGTCAAGGTCCTGCAGGCGCTCGCGCAGGATCGGGTCGTTGACCTGCATCATGCGCACGCGGGTATCGTCGTGCACTTTCTGCACCGCGGCTTCCGCGGTCAGGCCCGAAGCGATCACCTCGGAAATACGGGCGATCCAGCCGCGGTCGTCCGCGAACATGCGGTAGACTTCGAGAATATCGCCGAAGGCTTCGGCTTCGCCGTGCGAGCCGTGGATCAGGGCGTCGACCTCGGCGCGCAGACCGTCGAGGGCGCCGTGCAGACGGTGCTGTTCGGCGATCGGATCGTCGCTGACCAGCCGGCCGATGCGCACATGCGGCTTGTGCATGACCGCAACGCCGACGCCTACGCCGGCGTTGAGGCTGATGCCGGTCAGGCGCACGTGCAGCAAAGCGTTGCCTTCGGTCTGGAATAGTTCCTCGCGTTTGACCACCTGGGCCGCGGCGATCAATTCGGCGATCACCATGGCGACGGTTTCCAGCGTCTCGACTTCCCAGTCGTTAAACGGCCGTTCCAGCTTGGTCTGCACCACCAGCACGCCGATGACGCGGCCGGCCTGGATCATCGGCACGCCCATCAGCGAGCGGAAAAAGTCTTCACCGGTTTCCGGGCGGTACACGAACTGGGGATGCGACCATGCGTCGGCGAGCGCGACCGAACGCGCGTGGGCTGCGATCTCACCCACCAGACCTTCACCCACCCGCAGGCGGGTCAAGTGCACGGCTTTTTGCGACAGACCGAAGGTGGCGAACAGTTCCAGCACTTCGCCGGCGCGCATGACGTAGCAGGAACACACATCGCAGCGCATGTCCTGGGCGATCAGCGCCACGACCTTGTCGAGGCGCTCCTGGACCGCGCCGATTCCGGCCATGACATCGCGAAGCCGTGACAACAGGCGGCGCAGATCGACGGCGCTGAAACCTGCGGTCATGTGCTCCGCCCCACGGCGCTATCCTCCGCGCGCGGCGAGAGCGTCGCCGGCCTGAGCAATCAATTCCGCCATGATCGCAGCCACGGGTTCCTCGCGGGTGACCATGCCAACGCTCTGGCCGGCCATCATCGACCCGAATTCCACATCGCCCTCGATCACCGCGCGGCGCAGGGCCCCCGCCCAGAAATGCTCGATCTCAAGCTGGGCGGCGAGCTGGTCGACCTCACCCTTGACGAGCTTGTCGAGCACCCGGCGCTGGGTCTCCATGAATATTTCCGTTCCCTGGTTGGCGAGCGCGCGCACCGGAATCACCGGTAACCGCTTATCGAGCTGCACGCTGGTCACGGCCTCGCGCGCGGCCGCGCGGATAAACGCCTGTTTGAACTTGGGATGCGCGATACTCTCGGTCGCGCAAACGAAGCGGCTGCCCATCTGCACGCCGGCCGCGCCCATTTCCAGGAAGGACACGATCGCCTCGCCGCGGCCGATCCCGCCCGCGACGAACACCGGCACGTCGCGGATCACCGGCAGGATCTCCTGCGCCAGCACCGAGGTCGACACCGGGCCGATGTGGCCGCCGGCTTCCGAGCCTTCGATCACCAGGGCGTCGGCGCCGTTCTTGATCAGGCGCTTGGCGAGCACCACAGCGGGCGCGAAGCACAGCACCTTGGCGAACGTCTTGGCCTTCTTGATCGCGTCTCCCGGCGGCACGCCGCCGGCGAACACCACATGGGTCACGCCATTGGCCTGGCACACTTCCACCAGTTCCATCAGCTGCGGGTGCATGGTGATCAGGTTGACGCCGAACGGCCGCTTGGTGAGCGCCAGGGTCGCCTTGATCTCGGCATCCAGCAACGCCGGCGTCATGGCGCCGCAAGCGATCACGCCAAAGCCGCCGGCATTCGAGATGGCGGCCACCAGGTTGCGTTCCGACACCCAGGACATGGCGCCGGCCAGGATGGAGATCGGGCAGCCCAGGAAATCGGCGCCACGCTTCCACAGCGCGGCCAGGCGCGGCGGAATCGCGAGTTCCGAGGCTGGCGCCCCGGCTTCGACACCGTGCGGCGCCGACCTCAGTTCATTTTTGGTGGCCGCCGCGTCGTTCATGAGGGTTCTTCTCAGGCCGCCGCGTCGAGGCCGTAGGCGGTGTGCAGCGCCCGGATCGCGAGTTCCGTGTACTCCTCGCTGATTAGCACACTCACCTTGATCTCCGAGGTGGAGATGATGTGGATGTTGATGCCCTTGTC
>CANJOI010000062.1 GCA_947475365.1 Fidelibacterota bacterium
CCGGCGGAACACTGTGGGTGGTCGCCAACCGGCACCTGCCCTATGAAGGCATCATGTCATCGCTGTTCACCACCGCCGATCTGCGTGCCGAAGGTCATGGTTTCAAGGTCTATGAGGCCCGCGCATGAGTGCCCTGCGCCTTGACCGCCTGCTGGCAAATCTCGGCTATGGCAGCCGCCGTGAGGTGCAAGCGCTGGTGCGCAATGGCGTGGTCACCCTGGACGGTGCGGTGGTCGATGACGCCGACATGAAGATCGCGCTCACGCCCGATCTCCCTGCACGTCTGCTTGTGGACGGCACACCGCTCGATCCCCTGCCCGGCCTGGCGTTGATGCTGCACAAGCCTCTCGGCATGACCTGCTCCCATAAAGAGGCCGGGCCGCTGGTGTACGAGGTGTTGCCGGAACGCTGGCGCCGCCGCGACCCCGCGATCTCTACCGTGGGCCGTTTGGACAAGGAAACCTCGGGCCTGTTGTTGCTCACCGACGACGGGGCGTTGCTGCACCGTATTATTTCCCCCAAGCGTCATGTGGCCAAGCGTTACACCGCCACCCTCGCGCGCCCGTTGCGCGGCAATGAGGGCGCGGTGTTCGCGGCCGGGACGCTCATGCTTGAAGGCGAAGATAAGCCGCTGGCCCCGGCGGTGCTGGAACCGCTGACCGCCACCACCGCGCGGGTCACCATCACCGAGGGCCGCTATCATCAGGTGCGGCGCATGTTCGCCGCCGTCGGCAATCACGTCGACGCGCTGCACCGGGACCGCATCGGCGGATTGGATTTGCCCGACGATTTCGCGCCCGGACTCTGCCGGGTCATGACAGCGGCTGACATCGCCGCGATTTTTGCCGGCGCCTAAGCGCCGCCAGCCGCGCGCGTGTCTTCCATCATGACGTTGGCCCCGACCTTGGCAGTCAGTCGGTAGCCCTGATCCATCAGGAAAGCCACTGTCGGCGCGGCGCGGGGGTCATCGAAGCGGAAATCATGGCATTCCATCATGATGACTTCCGGCCGCCATCTTTCCCAATCGTTGGAACGCAGCACGCCGAGTTCCGAGCCCTCCACGTCGATGGAAAAGAATTGGATCGAAGCGCCGCCGGGAAAAGATTCCGCCAGCACATCATCGAGGCGGCGCATCGGCACGGTTCCGGCGAGGACAAACTCAGGCCCCGGGAGCGCGGGATCTAATGAGATCTGGTGCATGCCGCCGTTGGTTGGATGAGCAAACAGGTAGGCACGGGCAGCACCTTCGCCCGCGGCGGCGGCGACGAATCGGTCACGCGGGCGCAGTCTCGCCCATTCCGGCGCGCGGGTGGGGTTGGCATCGATCGCCACGCCCGACCAGCCGTAGCAGTAGAAAATGTAGGTATTTGACCACCGGATCGGCAGAGCCCCGCCGATGTCCACATATATCCCCGGCTTCCGCGCGCGAATCCTGCGCTTGAAGCGCGTCAGCAGGGCGACGTCTTCGCCGCCGATTGAATAGTAGAGATGAGCTTCAGGCAGCCCCTCTGCATGCAGGGAAAGCGGCGCCGCGGCCGCGCGCGCCGCGCCGAACATGCCGAGCCCCTCAAAGATCGCACCGGCCGGCTTTTCGGTCATGGCCTCGTCCTATTCACAGCGCGCTACGCGGCCAACACGGGGTCAAGCTCCACCAAGCGCGGCTGATGGCCGGTGGCGGCGAAGAATTTCATCAGATCGGCGCTTTTCAACGAGGTGGTCATGGTGTTGACCAGCGGATGAGCATTGATGATCTCCTGGCGCATCATCCAGGCATCCAGAATCACGTTCACTTGATGCATGGTGTCGTTGATGACCGCGAACGGCGTCACCGACCCCGGCGCCACGCCCAGCACGCGCATCAAGCGATCCGCCGATCCAAAGGAGAGCCGCGCCGCGCCTATCATGCCCGGCAGCTTCTTGAGGTCCACCACACGGTTCCAGGGCATGGTCACCAGCCACATGACCTTCTTGGCGTCGCACAGGAACAGGTTCTTGATATGCACGCCGGGCAGATGACCCATGACCGCTTCACCGTCTTCAACGGTAAAAGCGGGGGCGTGTTCGATGGTGCTGGAGGCGATGCCGAGTTCATCCAGCCGCGCGAGCAGAGCGCGCGTCGCGCCGGAGGCGCGCAACGGCACGGTCAGCGGCTCAGACATGTTGCGTTAGAGGCCGCTTGAGCGGCCAGGCGACGATCACGGCTTTCACCAGCACCGCCAGCGGGATCGCGAAGAACACACCCCACACGCCCCAGATGCCGCCGAAGAAAAGGATCGCGACGATGATTGCCACGGGGTGAATGGCCACCGCCTCGGAGAACAGCAGCGGCACCAGCACATTGCCATCCAGGGCATGGATCACGAGATAGGCGCCCACGGCGATACCCGCATCTAAACTCACGCCCCACTGGAGCAGCGCCACGCCCGCCACCGGCACCGTGGCGGCCGCCGCGCCGATATACGGGATCATCACCGCCACCGCGATGATCACCGCCAGCAGCGGCGCATAGTTGAGGTGAATGAGCGCGAACACGATATAGGTGACCACGCCGACGATCACCATCTGCACCACCTTGCCGCCGACGAAGCTTTGCAGCTGGCGGTTGACGTCGCGCCAGACGCTGCCGGCGAGTTCGTGGTGTTGGGGCAGAAAGGATGCGAGCCAGGCGATGATGCGTTCCTTATCCTTGAGCAGGAAGAAGATCATCACCGGAACGATGATCAGGTAGACCAGCGCGGTCACAAGGCCGATGACGGTGCCACGGAGGTAGGGTGCGAGATGCTGCCCCAGGCCCAGTATTTCACTGCGGAATTCGTCCAATCCCTCGTCCAGCTGCTGGGCGGTCACCAGGGTCGGGTAGCGTTCGGGCAGATGATGGATAATGTCCTGGAACTTGGCGATAAACTGCGGAGCCTGCGACACCAACTGAGCGACCTGGCGGCCCAGCACCGGCACCAGTCCGATCAGCGCCAGGATCACGGCCACGAACAAGCCGTAAATTACCGCCAAGGAGGCACTGCGCGACATGCCGCGGCGCTGCAGGCCGCGCATGGCCACATCCATCACATAGGCGATGGTGAGCGCGCCATAGAACGGCGCGAGCATCTCGGCCGTGGAAACGACAAAGACTGTGCCGACCACCAGCAGTATCAGCAGCATTGCCAGCTGGTTATTGCGGGCGATGATGTTGTACCAGTCGCGTAAGAGATCCATTGCAACCCAGCCCCTGAAAGTGGCGCGGAGAATAGCGGGTGAACCCTTCAGGCGCAAAAGGCCTTACGCCGCCCGGTTTGACCTGGCCCGGTTTGATCTGGGACAACGGCACGCCCGCGGCGGCGCGGTACGGGGATGTCTACTACACCCGCGGCGACGGCCTCGCGGAGAAGCGGCATGTATTCCTGGCGGGATGCGGTCTCCCCGATGCTTGGCGCGGCCGGAGCGCGTTTACCGTCTGCGAATTGGGATTCGGCACCGGGCTCACGTTCCTCGCCACCTGCCGGTTATGGGCGGAAACCGCCGCCCCCGGCGCGCGGCTTCACTACCTGGCCGTGGAGGGCCATCCTCTTAGCGCGGACGAGCTCCGGCAAAGCCTCGCGCCGTGGCCCGAACTGGCACAAGAGGCGGGCGCCCTGCTGCGGGTGTATCCGGCACCCGCAGCGGGATTTCAGCGGGTTTACCCTCATAGAACCGTCACACTGACCCTGCTGTGCGGCGATGCGGCCACGGTACTCGCCCAAACGGCGGCGCAGGTGGATGCCTGGTATCTGGACGGCTTCGCGCCGCGCAAGAACCCTGAGATGTGGACCCCGGCGGTGCTGCGCGAAGTCGCGCGCCTGTCGCGCCCGCATGCGCGCCTTGCCACCTATACCGCCGCGGGGCAGGTGCGCCGGGAGCTGCTGGACGCAGGGTTCGCCGTGGAGGTCACACCCGGCTTTGGCCGTAAGCGCGAGATGACCCGGGGACGCTACGCTGGCGCCATACACAAATCGCCCGCGCCCTGGTTTGCACCGGCGGAGCCCCGGACGGGCGGTCACGCAGCGATCATCGGCGGCGGCATCGCGGGCGCCGCCGCGGCCGGCGCGCTCGCGCGCCGGGGATGGTCGTGCACCGTCATCGAGCAACGCGCGTCGCTCGCGCTGGGCGCGTCGGGAACGCCGGCGGGCGTGGTCATGCCGCGCCTGACGGCTGGACCGTCCCTCGATGGCCGTGTCCATGCAAGCGCCTGGCGGCACGCCGTGCGGCATTGGGCCGGGCAGCCGTTCTACACACCCTGCGGTGTGTTGCAGCTCGCCACCGATGTGGCGGAGGAAGAGCGCCTGGCCGCCATCGCCGAGAGCGGGGATCTTGGCTCACAGGCGTTGGCCTTTCTGCCGGCCGATGCGGCCTCCGCCATGGCGGGATGCGCCGTGCCATATCGGGCTTTGCGGTTTGCCGAGGGCGGGCGCATGGATGCCGCCGGTTATTGTGCCGCGGAAGCGGCGACCGCGGACATTATCGCGGGCCGGAGGGCGACAGCATTGCAGCGCGCCGGTGAGCTTTGGCGAGTCACCGAGGGCGGCGCCACGCTCTGCGACGCGGACATCGTGATCTTCGCCAATGCCGGAGGTATCGGCGCTTTTCCGCAAAATGCGTGGCTGCCGCTGACGGCGCGGCAAGGGCAGATCACCGCAGCCGCCGCGACATCCGCGAGCGCGCGGCTGCGCTGCGTGCTCGCCTACGGTGGAACACTCACACCGGCCGAGGATGGTCTCCACCACGTCGGCGCCACTTTCAATCCGGCACGGGCCGGCGCGGATGATGAGACAGTTGATGACGATGACCTGCGCAACCTCGCGGCGCTGGCCCGGGTGCTGCCGGATCTGGCGCGGGGCCTGAAGCCGGCAGGGGCATGGGCTGGTGTGCGCTGGACGACTCCGGACCATCTGCCCGTGGTCGGCCCGCTGGTAGACGCGGCCGCCTTCAAGCAGGCCTACGCCCCGCTGCGCCACGGACAGCATTGGGTGGATTACCCGGCGGCGACCTATGAGCCCGGCCTCTATACCCTGGCGGGCTTCGGTTCTCACGGGCTGGCTTTGGCGCCCCTCTGCGCAGAGCTGCTGGCCTGCCACATCACCGGCGACCCCTGGCCCCTGGAGCAGAACTTAGTCGCGGCGCTCCACCCCAGCCGCTTCCTGCTCCGCGACCTCAAACGCCCAAAATAAATGTACCTGGTACAATTTAAATTGTACCAGGTACATTTATCGGAGAGAGCGGGAAGAGAACTTAGGGCCAGAGCCGAATTTCAAGCTTCCATCTACGCTGACGGGCATAATTGATGGTCGAAAGCTCGACCCTGACCTCAAATTCCCGAGCCATTTCAGTTTTTTAGAAGAAAAAATCTTCTCCCGCCTTTTCCGGGGCCGCCCATCGGCGGCTGGGCCGTACGGGCGGGAGAAGATAAAAGCCTCAGCGGTCATCGGGGTAGGATCTGACTCGTGGACAATGACGCGCGAGGCCGGATCACAAGTAATTCCTGAACACGGTCTCGAGGTTGGCATGTGCCTGTAAGGTTGCTACGCTCCTGTTAAATGGCGTGGGAAAATTTCCCACTGACAAGACGAAGCGTAAATCAGCTAGTGGGGCGCCGTCAATAAAAAAGTGGGAAAAATTCCCACAACCGTCTATACCGTTGATATGCCTTCGACCGAACCCGTTGCCGCACCCCCCAAGACGCTGGTCGCCGCCGTCCGCGCGCTGCTGCGCCCGTTGGTGCGCCTGCTGATTTCCAAAGGAGTCGGGCTGCCCGCCTTCATGGAGCTGGTGAAGGACGCTTATGTCGACGTGGCGGTGAACGAATTTCCGGTCGGCGAGAAGAAGCAGACCGACAGCCGCATCAGCCTTCTGACCGGCGTGCATCGCAAGGACGTCAAACGTCTGCGCACGCAAAAGCGCCGCCCGATCACGGCGCCCAAGACCATCGGACTCGGCGCACAGTTGGTCGCGCGCTGGGTGGGATCGAAAGAAACCACGGATTCCAGAGGACTTCCGTTGCCCCTGCCGCGTCAGGCCGCCAAGCCCGGCGCCCCCTCATTCGATGCCCTGGTCGAACAGGTTTCGAAGGATGTGCGGCCGCGCGCGGTGCTCGACGAATGGATTCGCCTCGGAGTCGCGCGTCTCGACGACGACGGCAAAGTGGTGCTGAACCAGCTCGCCTTTGTGCCGGAGAAGGGCTTTCAGGAGAAAGCGTTCTACTTCGGCCGGAACGTTCACGATCATTTAGCCGCCGGCGCCCACAATCTGCTGGGCGAAGGCAATCCGTTGCTCGACCGAAGCGTTCACTACAGCAATCTGACCCCCGAATCGGCGGATGCGCTGGAAGCCGCGGCGGAACGGACCGGAATGCAGGCGCTGCTCGCGCTGAATCGCATGGCGCTGGAGTTGTCCGCAAAAGATAAAGATCGCGCGGACGCGACCAAAAGGGTTAATTTCGGCTTGTACTTCTTTAAGGGTCCTACCAGTTTCAATGACTTAAGGCTCGACGGCGACGCCGCTGATGGCGATGCCGGCGAGCAGGCTGAGGAGTAGCCGGGCCGCAATCGTGCGGCCGGGCGGCAGGGGTGCGATGTACGGGGCAAACGCAAAGCCGTTAGGGCTGCGCACGCTGCGGGTGACCGCGGCGACGGTGCTGCTTGCCCTGCTCGGCGCCTGCGCCTCCGCGCCGCAACAGGTGGCGCTCGATCCCAAGAACGGCGACGGCCTCGGCGGAACCGGAATCAAAACCGCGCAGATCAATACGCGCGGCGACGGCATCGGCGGCACCGGCGTCGTCGGCACCATCACCGGCTTCGGCTCGATCATCGTCAACGGCCTCGAACTCGAATTCAACACCCAGACCGCGGTTGTGTCCGACGGCCGCCCGGCGTCGCTGCAGGATCTGCGCATCGGCCAGGTGGTGCAGGGCATCGCGCGTACACGGGACGGCAAGCTGACCCTGGATACACTCGACATCCAGCACGCCGTCACCGGCCCGATCACGGCCATCGATCAGAACACCCAAACCATGACCGTGCTCGGCCAGCGCGTACGCCTGAACCTGGGCGGCGACAAGGCCGCGGCCGACGCCTTCAAGACCTTGCAGGCCGGCGATGTGGTCAGCGTTTCCGGCCAACGTCTGGCCGACGGCACCATCATCGCCACCCGCGTCGACCAGAAGCATGACGATGGCCGCGTGATCGTGCGCGGCGACGTCAATGCCCTCACCGCCACGTCCGTCCGCATCGGCGAGCTGAATGTGGCGCTCTCGCCCGACACCACGGTGTCGGCGCCCAAGACTGGCGGGCGCGTGGTGGTCTCCGGCCGCATGATCAACGGGCAGTTCGCGCCCGATGTGGTCAACGGCGGCGACGCGCTGCCGTTCGGCGCCAATGTCGCCGACGTGTCGCTGGAAGCCTATGCCCCGGTCAACGCCGGCAGCTCGGGCCCCCTCAGCATCCATGGCGTGAATATCACCGGCGCCGCGTTGCCGCCGGGCACCGTGACCAACGACCGCATCATCGTCACCGGCAAGATCGACGGCCCCGACAAGATCGCCGCCGCCGCCATCGTCAAGGTGCGCACCGTCGTCACCGTCCTGCAGGCCCAGGGCTCCGCGCGCCCCGCCGCCGTGCGTCCCGACCAGCCGCGTTTTGAGCGCGTCAACCCGCCGCAGCGCGCGCCCGAGCGTCCGCAGTCGGTAACGCCGCCGGTCATTGACAGGCCGGCGATCGAACGTCCGACCGCTTAGGCGCTAAAATCCTCGGAACGTGATAGCGACGCCGCCACCGGCTGAAGGGCTGTTGGGCGAGAATCCCGCCGTGCCGTAGACATTCACTGACCAGCGGTCAGACAGCTTGTAGTTCACGTAAGCCGTCCCTTCCTGCGGTGTGCGCGCCGAAGGCAAGGCTGCTTGGCGGATGTCGAACACCGCGCCGGCGGTGAGACGTTCCGTCCAGGTATACTGAGCGCCGATACTGCCGTAGAGCACATTGCGCAATGTGTAGCCCGCGGGGCTGCCGGTGAAGCGGTAACCGATCTGGAAGAACGGGATAAAGCCGCCGAAAGTCTTGGCGACATCCACCTGTCCGCCGCCATCCCACGCGCCGGTGCCGAGGCCCTTGGCGAAACTCGCCGTGGGCGCTTTTACCCGCGCGGTCACATCCACGAACCAGCCGCTCGCCCACAGGCTTTCCACCGAATAGGTGCCGAACAGATGAAGGTCACCGAGGCCTGAGGCATGACCGGACGTGCGGATACCTGCGGCGCCCCCGGCGCCGCCCGCGTCCAGCAGGATCGCCGGTCCGCTGATCCGCAGCCAGGACATATCCGCGCGCAAGGTCCACGGGCCTTTGACCGCCTTCACCGACAGCGGCAGGGCGAGAATCTCGGTGGGTTTTGAAGCGCCGTAATACCCGGAGGAGAAATCGAACCCGCTGCGCGCGCTCAAATCCCAGAAGGCGTCGGCAAAGGAATCCTGCGCCTTCACCTGCCCGGACGCCAGCAGCGCCACGGCGAACACCGCTTTGCGCATCACGCCGCCGGCCGCAAAGCAGCAACTTCCTTGCGCAACTGGGCGATCAGGCCATTGCAGGCGGTGAGTTCCCCTTCCTCCTCGTCCAGGACAGCGTTGAACGCCCGAATCTTGAATCCGAGCGCGTCGATGTCGTGCCCGGCGCCTTCGATGCGCGCCGCGTCCAGCACAATGTCGATCAGGCGCTCGGCCGCGTGCAGGCGGCCCCAGAGGTAGTCGTTCTGGCGATACTCCAGGGAGAAGAACGCACCGAAGTGATAGAATTTCACGCCGCGCAAGGTCGTGGCGGCGTCGCCTTTGCGCAGGGTCTGGGCGTCCTCGGGACTCACGCGGTCGACGCGAATCTCATCGAACTCGTCCAGGTCGCGCCAGTTGGTGATGGAGAACGTGAGCACGTCCCACACCGCGAAGCCGATGTAGTGCTCGACCAATTCGCGGCGCGCCAACTTGGGAAGCGGGCCGACCGTTCCCTGGCCGCCCCTTCCCGGAACATCGGCGCCGTCCACCAGCGCCACCAGCAGAGCATCGGTGCGCGGATTGTCGGCCTCCAAGGCCAGATCCTCGCCAAGCAGCGCCAGCGCATCGCCAATGGGCTTGACGAACTTCTGCGCAACGGCGTCAGGATCAGCCGCCAGCGCCGCGTCGGCGGTGATGGCCTCGGCAATACCGCGCACCACGGTCTTGACGGTGTCGATGGTGGCGCTGGAGAGCCCCTGCACGCCGTGGGCCGCGGCCGCCCGCGCGGTCATGGGCTGCAGAAGACCCAGCGCGTCGTACAGGCCGGCTTTGATGCGGTCGAGGCGCTCGGCCTTGAGGCCCGCAAAGGCCGGCTCGGCCAGCCGCGTATAGAGTTGGTTGACCGCGCGCACCACGAAACGGATACGCCGCTGGCGGTAGCGCACGTCGAAGCGAAGCAGGAACTTCACCCACGGCGGCGGCGCCGCGTTGAGATCGCCCTCGGCGCGGTTGAGATCCTCGTGCGACGGCGTAACGCCGGTCATCGCCGCCCACCGTTGAATGATGTTGATGATGCGCTGGGCTTCGATGCTGTCGCGGCCGTAGCCGCAGATTTCCGCCACCACCGCGGCGACATCCTCGATCACCGCCGTGAGCTTCAGACGCAGATACCCCTCATAGGCGAAGCCGGTCTGGGCGCGGGCACTGTTGTTCGCGAGCTGGCGGAAATGGCCGATGCGTTCACCCGTCAGCGGCCCATCCAGCGCATGCCCCGCCACCGACTCGGCGATGGCGTGGATGTGCATGCGGGCCCCCTCCACCACCATCTGCAGGCGGCGCACTTCGGAGTTATGCGTGTTCACCCAGGCGAGGTCGTCGTGGATCGGTTCATTGCGTGGAATGTCCGAGAGCGCGCCTTTGAGGGTCGAAAAGAACCCGGGTGCGCCGCGGTTGGCCCGGTCAGCGGTGGTTTGGGGATGCGGGTCGATATAGAGCAGGCGCCGGTCCACATGGCGATAGGCCGGGCGCCCGCGGATCGCCTCGATGGCCTGGGCGAAGGGCTTGTTGTTGAGCACGCTGCCGTCGATGAACGAGGCGTCGGCGGGATTGGCGCGGGCCGTGAAATAGGCGCGGAAGTTGCGATAAAGGAAATCGACGCGTGAGCGCCACGACAGGCCCTTCTCGGCGATGAGCTTGTCGATCTCGCGGAATTGCATGGGCGGAAAGGCGCCCGGGAAAGACGACGTCGCGCGCGCGGCGAACACCAGGGCCGGTAGGCTTTCACGGTCGAAGTTGGTGGTTTCCTGGCCTTTGGGCCAATGGCGGTAGGACATGCGCAGCACTTGTCTGTGCTCACGATCGCTGATCAGCGGCGGGTCATGGATCGGGGTGGCGGTGACATAGCCGTGGAAGTCCGTGACGGTCACGAATAGATCGAGGCGCAGACCGGCGGGCAGCAAGGAGCTTCCCAGCTCGGCCGGATCGCCCATGGCGGCGAACGCCTCGTAGAAAACCTTGGTGAGCCCATAGCCGTCGAACGGCGGCTTGAACCAGCGCGAGCGCAGGAACATGGACAGCTTCTGTTTAAGCTCGGCGTTGTCGTCCAGGTTATGGCGGAACCGCCACAGGATCATCCACACTACAGGGAAGAAATACCACTTCCGCCAGGGCCCGGCCTTGACGTAGTCGGGCATGAGCTGAGCGACGTCGGAATGCTTGAGCCAGAAGTCGCGCAGCGGTTTGATGTCGAGATCGTGCGCCAGGGCACGCGCCAGAATCACGCCGTTGATGCCGCCGGCCGAGGCGCCGGCGATGATATCCACCACCACGCGCAGATCGAGCGTGCGCCCGATCTGGCGCAAGAGTTCGAAATAGACCCGCTCGGTGTCCACCGGATCGCCGCGCCTGGCCGCGACGTCATCATAGGTGGCCGAGGGGTGCTGGCGGCTTCTGAAGGTATGGAAATCGCGCGAGGCGCGGGTGAGCTTCAGGATCTCTTTGGTGATCCCGTGCATGTAAACCGCAAGCGAGACGCCGCCGTAACAGACCAGCGCGAAGCGTAGTTCTTTCTCCTTCACGCGCGCTCCCCTACGCTCATGGCTCAATTCCGAGCGATGTTACACAGGATACGGAAGGGCGCGTTGCCGTCAAAAGACTAATTTACGGCAAGCCCTTGGCGGCCTGAGGAAGGCTACTCGGCCGGCTGATGACCGTGATGATCCCCGCCAGCCTTGGGGAACCGCGATTCCTGATCGGCGAGCTCCACAGCGACCCGGCCGGGGGAACCGGTGCGGCGCGCCATCAGCAGGTAAAAGGTTGGCACCACGAACAGCGTGATGAAGGTGGCGAAAGACACCCCGGTGGCGATGACCACACCGATGGGGCGGCGGCTCTCGGCGCCGGCGCCATGGGCGAACACCAGCGGCAGAGCGCCCATGACGGTCGCCAGCGCCGTCATGACGATGGGCCGGAAACGGGTCAGCGCCGCCTCCACGACCGCGTCACGGAACTGCCTGCCTTGGTCGCGCAACTGGTTGGTGAATTCCACGATCAGAATCCCGTTCTTGGCGGCCAATCCCACCAGCACGATGATCCCGATCTGGGAGTAGAGATTCATACTCTGCCCGGAAAGCAGCAGCCCCGCGAGCGCCCCCGTCATAGCCAATGGCACCGTCATCATGATGACCACGGGATGTAGGAAGCTCTCGAACTGGGCCGCGAGCACCAGGAACACGACGACCAGGGCCAGCGCGAAGCTGAAGTAGATGGCGGTCGAGTTGTCCTTGAAGTCGCCGGCCTCGCCGCGCCACAGCAGTACCGCCTCGGGCGGCAGCTTTTCGGCGGCGACCTTCTCCACTTCCTTGATCACGTCGCCCAGAAGGGTTTCGGGTTTCGGGAACATGAAGAGCTGGATGTTGCGGCGCCGGTTCAGGCGGGTGAGACCGTTGACGTAGGACCCTTCCTCCATGGTCACGACACTCGACAACGGGATCAGCTGACGGGTGGTGTCGGAGCGCACATAGATGTTCGACACGTCGGTTGGCGTGCGCCGGTCGTCGATCTGGCCCTGCAGGATGACGTCATACTGCTCGCCCTTATCGACGAAGGTGGTCACCTTGCGCGAGCCGAGCATGGCGGCGAGGGTCTGGCCGATGGTGTTGATCGACACCCCGAGATCGCCCGCGCGGTTGCGGTCGATGCGGATCAGCACCTGGGGCGTGGTTTCGACAAAATTGTTACGCACCTGGTTGAACATGGGGTTGCCCGCAAGGGCGTCCATCATGATGTCACGCCATTTTCGCAGCTGGTCGTAATCCTGGCCGGCGATGGACAGGTTGATGGCCCCGCCACCACCGCCGCCGCCACCACCACCGCCACCGCCGGTGCGTCCCAGGCCTTGCGGGAACGAAGCCGCCACCTGGGCGCCGGCGATCTGTGAGAGCTTGGGACCGACTTCGCGGATGATGTCGGCCACCGGCCGGTGTTTGGGATCGCTCCAATCCGGGGTGACGACGGTAATGAAGCCGCCGCCGTTGCGGCCGCCCTCGAGCACCTTGGTGATCTCGCCCGAAGCGCGGTAGGGCGCGAGGATCGCCGCCGCCTGGCGCATCATGCGGTCGCCGTAGTCCGTGGTGGCGCCCTCGGGGCCGCGGACCCCGACGTTGAAGAAGCCGCGGTCTTCACGGGGCGTGAATTCCTGGGGAATGAAACCGAACATCATCCCGGACGCGGCCACCACGACGCCGAACACCCCGACCACGAGCCACGGGCGGTCGAGGGCGCGGTTGAGCGCGCGGGAGTAGGCCGCCTTAAGGCGTTCGAACAGCTCGTAGGCGATCTTCGACAGCTTGCTCTCGTCGAGCGCGGGCGTAAGGATCTTCGAGCACATCACCGGCGTGAGCGTGAGCGACACGAACATCGAGAACAGCACCGCCACGGCCATGGCGACCGCGAATTCCTTGAACAACGCGCCGGCCGAGCCCTTCAGCAGCGCGATCGGGATGAAGGTGGCGGCCAGAACGGTGCTGGTGGCCACCACGGCCGCGCCCACCTGGGCCGCGCCGCGGGAGGCCGCCAGCAGGGGCGGTTCGCCCTCGTGCATGCGGCGGTGAATGTTCTCCAGCATGATGATGGCGTCATCGACGACCAGACCGATGGCCAGCACCATGGCGAGCAGGGTGAGGATGTTGACCGAGAAGCCCGCCGGCCACAGCACAATGGCGGAGGCCACCAGCGAGATCGGCACGGTCACGGCGGGGATCACGGCGGCGCGCACCGTGCCCAGGAACAGATAGATCACGATCATCACCAGGGCGGCGGCCACCACCATGGCGATGGTCACCTCCTTGAGCGCCACTTGGATGTAGGTCGAGGTGTCCTGGGTGATCTCGAACTTCACGTCCGAAGGCATGATCTTGCGGATCGCTGCGACTTCGGCGCGCAGTTGCTTGGCGACATCGAGTGTCGAAGCGCCCGGCTGCTTGATAATCTCCATACGGATGCCGTACTCGCCGTTGGCGCGCGAGATCGAATAGACATCCACCGGCCCCAGCTCCACCTTGGCCACTTCGCCCAGGCGAATCAGGTAGTTGTTGGCGCCGCGCCCCACCACCATATTGGCGAAGTCGTCCGGCGTCTGGAACGCGCGGATCGTGCGCATGGTGAAGTTGCGGTCCTTGGACTCGATCTGCCCGGCGCCCAGCTCCACGTTCTCGCGGCGGATCGCGTTCTCGATATCGGTTTCCGTCAGTCCGCGCGCCGCCATGGCGCGGCGGTCGAGCCACACGCGCATGGCCTTCTTGCGGTCACCCTGCAGATTGATCAGCGCGACCCCGTCCAGCGAGGTCAGGCGCGGCTGGATGGTGAGCACCGCGTAGTCGGTCAGCTCCATGGCGTTGCGCGTGGGCGACGCCAGGGTGATGAGCATCATCGGATCGGAATCGGAGTCCGCCTTGGCGATCACCGGCGGCTGGGCGTCGACCGGCAAGCGGTTCAGCACCTTGCTGACTTGGTCACGGATGTCGTTGGTCGCGTCCTCGATCTTGCGGGTCTCGACGAACTCGAGATTGACGTTCCCGAAGTTGTCGCGGGACATGGAGTTGATGGTCTTGATGCCTGAGATGCCGCTGATCTGGTCCTCGATGATCTTGACGACCTTCGATTCCATGACCTCGGCCGCGGCGCCCGGATAGAACACGCTGACCGACACATTGGGGCGGTCGATGTTCGGGCTTTCGCGCACCGGCATCTCGAACACGGCGTAGACGCCGAACACGACCAGGAGAATGGACGCGACGATGGCGACGACGGGGCGGCGTACTGAGAAATCGGAGATGACCATGTCGGCCTTCCGTTTAGAGCTTAGCTCGGGCTCGGACGCGCCATGCTCTGGCGCGCGGCCTCGGATGCGGGGTCGGCGTCACCCCTGAGCTCGCTCGCGTTGATGATATTGACCTTGGTGCCGGGGCGCATGTCCTGCATGCCTTCCTTCACCACCAGATCGCCTTCCTTGACGCCCTTGATGATCTCGACCGCCGCGTTGCGGCGCGTGCCGATAGTCACGGCGACGCGGTTAGCCACGTTGTCGGGGCCGATCACATACAGGTACTGCACGCCGTTTTCCGGCACCACCGAGGCTTCGGACACCATCAGCGCCTCGCGCGGCGAGCTGACCAGGTCGACGATCATCAGCATGCCCGGACGCAGGCGCAGGTCATTATTCTCCACCAGCGCCCGCACGTTGACCGAGCGCGTGGTCGTATCGACGCGCGCATCGACCGCCACGACCTTGCCTTTGAAGACTTCGCTCCGGTAGGCGCTGGCGGTGGCTTCGACCTCAAGGCCGGGGTGCAGTGCCGACATGAAGGTCTCGGGAACGGCGAAATCG
>CANJOI010000063.1 GCA_947475365.1 Fidelibacterota bacterium
CGCGCGGGCCGATGGGATTGACGTTGCCCCAATAACTTTCCACCTGCGGGTGGATGGCGGGGTCGCCGTAGACCTCGCTGGTGGAGGCCTGGAGGATCTTGGCCTTGGTGCGCTTGGCCAGGCCCAGCATGTTGATGGCGCCGTGGACGCTGGTCTTGGTGGTCTGCACGGGGTCGAACTGGTAGTGCACCGGCGAGGCCGGGCAGGCCATATTGTAGATCTGGTCGGCCTCGATATAGAGCGGGAAGGTGACGTCGTGCCGGATCAGCTCGAAGTTGGAGTTGGCGAGCAACTTTGTAATGTTCTGCCGGCGCCCAGTGAAGAAATTGTCCACGCAGAGCACTTCATGGCCGGCGGCCAGCAGCCGTTCACAGATATGCGACCCGATGAACCCGGCGCCGCCCGTCACCACAATGCGTGTCATTTCGCCCTCAAACCCACTTCAAAAGCCGGGCGCGCGCGCGAAGCCCGGAATCGGCCACCCGGCCATTTGTCCCGGTTTGCCGGGATCCTGCAGCAAAATATTCGTTAATCTTTTCCGCATAGTTACCGGGCAGGATGACCTATTGGACGACCCGGGTTTCAGACGCTAAAACCACCTGCTGAAATCAGGGTCAGGACGTCGCCTCCGCTTGCCGGTCGGGGGACGGCGCCAGCATCTCTACAGTTGAAGACGTATGAACGCAACGAACCAGGGCGCCAAAGGCTATCAAGAGACCCTGTTGGTCGACACCCTCGACCGCGTCCGGCGCAATCCCGAAGGCCGCAAGGCTGTCCACATTCGCCTGTCCAAATTGCTGCCGTCCAACCGCACGCCGGTCCGCATCAAGATCGTCACGCGCATGTTCCGCGTGCTGGAAAGCGGCCGGCAGGCGCAGATTTTCAACCTGTCCAACGACGACCTGGCCCTGATTCTGAACGGCGGCGCCCAACGCGACGTGAACAACATCGTGCTCAGGGTCCGCAAGCTGTTCGAAGGCGATCCGGTGACCCTGGACGACGCCGACGGCAACGACCAGTTCATCGCCTGGTACGAGACCTGGCGCTGGACGCCGCGGTCGCGATCCACGCCGCCCAGCAGCTGCGCCAGGAGGCTCAGGTCGCGCCGCCCAGGGCCCTGACCGCGCCGCTGCCGCCGATCACGCCGGCAATGCTCGACGACGTGCAGAAGAAACTCGCCTTCGCCAACGTGGTGCCGTTCATCCGCGACCAGGTGGCGTTGCGCATCAATCCGCAGACCAAGGAAGCCTCGATCGAGTTCTACGAGTTCTTCCTCTCCGTGGGCGATCTGCAGCGCACCATCGCGCCCAATATCAACCTGTTCGGCGACCGCTCCTTGTTCCAGGACCTGTCGCGCACCATGGATCTGCGCATGCTGGAGAGCGTGGTGCGCGCACCGCAGGCGCGCGGCGTGCCGTGCATCAGCTTGAATCTGAATCTCGAGACCATTCTGACGCCCGCCTTCGGCAGCTTCATTCAGGCCGTCGAGAAGGGACAGAAGGTCATCGTCGAGGTCACCGCGGCCGACCTGCTGACCAACATCGCCATGTATATCGACGTGCGTAACGTCATGGCGTCCATGGGGCATGCCATCCTGATCGACGGCCTGACCACCACCACCATCGAGATGCTGGATGTTGCGGCCATGAAGCCCGACTACGTCAAGCTCGTGTGGGCGCCGGAGCTGGTCGAGATGGCCAATCCCGCCGGCAACGCCAATACCAGCGCCATGATCCGCGAAATCGGCACCGACAAAATCATCCTGTCCCGGTGCGATTCAGCCGCCGCGCTGTCGTGGGGCTTGAAGACCGGTATCTGCGTGTTCCAGGGCCACTTCCTCGACGCCTTCAGCAAGGGCCGTAAACGTCCCGCGCCGGCCGCTCCGGCGGGAGTGCGTCGATGAGCGATCAGGCCGCCGGCACCGCGACCCATCCTCTCGGCGAGAGCCACGAGGCGCGCTTCCTCGATGACCTGCGCGCCATGGACCTGGGCAACCGCAACAAGGGCGTGATCCGCCTGCATCTGTCGCGCCTGGAGCCCGAGCATCGCGACAAACAGAACCTGCGCAACGCCGAGACCGCCTTCGACGAACTCACCCGCACGCGGTCCGCCTGGCTGTACCGCATGCGCAACTCGGACCTGATGGTGGTGTTCGAGCGTCACGAGACCGACACCGCCGAGCGCGCCGTCCTCAAGCTGCTGAAGCTGTGGGAACGCGACGCGCTGATGCAGAAATTCAAGAACGACGCGCGCCAGAACCGGCTGTCCAGCTGGTTCGACATGGCCAAGGACTACGACAAGCTCTTGGCCTTCGCCATGCGCCAGAGCGCCGGCAGCAAAAAGGCCGTGCGCAAGAACCTGACCGAGCTGATCGCCGAGCGCGAGCTGCTGCGCTCAAACCCGGAGAAGGGCACGCCGCTCACGCCGCTGGAACTGGGCAAGGCCGAGGATTCGCTGCAGCGAGTGGATCTTTCCAGCTTCACGCGCCGCCAGCCGGTGTGCGCCTTCGTCGAGGACGGCAAGCCCGAGGTGATCTTCACCGAGGTGTTCGTGTCGATCCCGGACCTGCGCGAAACTCTGATGCCACGCACCAATCTCACCATCAATCCGTGGCTGTTTCAGCGCTTCACCCAAACGCTGGACCGGCGCGTGATGGCGCAGATCGCGCGCCGCGAGGACCGCACCCTGGTGCGCGACGGCTTCTCCATCAACGTCAATGTCTCCACCGTGCTGTCGGAAGACTTCCTGCAGTTCGACGACGACTTCGCCCCATCCAGCCAGGACGTGGTGCTGGAGATGCGCCTTGAGGACATGTTCGCCGACCCGAGCGCCTTCGCCTTCGCCCGCGACTTCGTCACCGAACGCGGCTATCGCATCTGTGTGGACGGCCTCAACCTGACTACCTTCCCGTTCGCCGACACCATGCGTCTCGGCGTCGCCTACGCCAAGCTGGGCTGGAGCCAGGAAATGGCCGCCTATGCCGGCTCCGAGCTGGGCAAGGAACTGAAAGACCTGATCCGCGAGCGTAAGAAGGGCCGCACCATTCTCGCCCGCTGCGATTCCGAAGCCTGCGTCAAAGTCGGCCAGCAGCTTGGCATCACGCTGTTCCAGGGCCGCTATATCGACGGCCTGGTCCGCACACGGCTTTAATGCCTCTCGACGCCACTGTTCCGGCTCTCCAAGCGCGCGGACTGACCAAGCATTTCGATTCCGTGCCCGCCGTGAACGGCATCTCCTTCACCGTGCCGCAAGGCGGCATCGTCGCCCTGCTGGGCGGCAACGGCGCCGGCAAGACCACCACCATTTCCATGCTCCTGGGCCTCCTGCTGCCCACCTCCGGCGAGGCACGCGTGCTGGACCACGACATGGCCACCGACCGGTTCAGCGCCCTGCCGTTCATGAACTTCTCCTCGCCCTACGTGGACCTGCCGGGCGAACTCACGGTCACGGAGAACCTCAAGGTCTATGGCCGCCTCTACGGCGTGGCGGCGCTGAGCGCGCGCATCGAGGAACTCGCGGCCCTGTTGCAACTGAATGAGGTCCTGAAGCGCCGGGTGCGCGAATTGTCGGCGGGGCAGAAGACCCGCGTTGCCCTGGCCAAGGCGCTGATCAATTCGCCCAGGGTGCTGGTGCTGGACGAGCCCACCGCCTCGCTGGACCCCGACACCGGCGATTGGGTGCGCGGCGTTCTTTCCAATTACGCGCGCACCAGCGGCGCCGCGATCTTCTTCGCCTCGCATAACATGCTGGAGGTGGAGCGCATGTGCGACGAGCTTTTAATAATGAAGGCCGGAAAGATCCACGACCAAGGCGCGCCGAAAGACCTGATCCAAAAATACGGCCGCGATAGTTTGGAAGACGTGTTCCTGCATATCGCGCGCGGCGGCGATGAGGCCGGACAATGAATTTCACGCGCATTTACGCGATGGCTCTGCGCTACCTCTATCTGCTGCGGCGGTCGCCCATGCGCATCGTGGAGCTGGTCTACTGGCCGTTCATGAACCTCGCGGTCTGGGGATTCATCACGGTCTACCTGCGCAGCAACACTTTCGGCATCACCCAGGCCGCCGGCCTGTTCCTGGGGGCGGTGGTGCTGTGGGAAATTCTGATCCGGTCAAACCTCGGCATGACCGTCACCTTTGTCGAAGAGTTCTTCTCGCGCAATCTGGGCCACCTGTTCATCAGCCCGCTCCGGCCGCATGAGCTGCTGGTGGGCTGCATGGTCACCAGCCTGGTGCGCACCATCGTCAGTTTGCTGCCGGCGATCCTGGGACTGGTGCCGCTGTTCGGTTATTCCATCTTCGATCTCGGCGCGCCGCTGATCGCCTTCTACCTGATCCTGTCCATGTTCGGCTGGGCGTTTGGCATGTTCATCATGGCGATCCTGATCCGCTGGGGCCTCGCGGCCGAAGCCTTCGCCTGGGCCGCCATGTTCGCCATCATGCCCATCGCCGGCGTCTACTATCCCATCGCCGCCCTGCCCGGCTGGCTGCAGCCGGTGGCCTGGGCGTTGCCCAGCTCGTACGTGTTTGAAGGCATGCGCGCCATCGTGCTCGAGGGCGTGGTGCGCACCGACTATCTCTGGCGTGGCTTGGCGCTCGACGGCGTTTACCTGGCTCTCGGAATTGCAATCTTCCAATGGACCTTTCACATTGCCCGCAAACGGGGATTGCTGCTTAATGCAAGTTAACGGCCTGGAATCAGGGGTTTAACGCCTTCGCCATAGTTCCGGCCTATTGTTAGGCGAGTTTGCCGCCGACCGTTTGGAGACACACCTCATGACTAAGTCTATTTCCCGCCGCACGGCGGCCGCTGGGATTCTGGCGCTGAGCGCCCCGATGATTTTTGCGGCTGCGGCCCCCGCCCGCGCCGATGACACCCTGGACGCACGCCATGTGCTGGACGAAGCCTCCATCACCGTCGACCGTGTCCGCCAGGAACTGCGCAAGTCCAGCGACATGGACGATTTGCTGGCCCGCGCCAAGGGCGTGCTGATCATCCCGTCCTATAACAAGGCCAGCTTCGTCCTGGGCGGCGCCTATGGCGACGGCGTGCTGCTGCAGCGCATGCCCGACGGCAGCGGCTTCGGCGACCCGGCGTTCTACCGCATGACCGCGGGCTCCATCGGCCTGCAGATCGGCATGAAGTCCGACGAGATCGTGTTCATGATCCTGACCGAGAAAGGCCTGTCGGCGGTGCTCAACGACGAGTTCAAGCTGGGCGCCAACGTCGGCATGAGCATCGGCACCATCGGTGCCGGCGCGGAAGCCGCGACGACCACCCATGTGGGCCAGGACATCGTGGCGTATTCCAAGAGCTCCGGCCTGTTCGCCGGCGGCAGCCTCGAGGGCGCGGTGATCCGTCCGCGCAAGGACTGGAACGCGGCGGTTTACGGCGTGGGCAACGATAACCCGCAGGCCATCATCCAGCGCAATCAGCTGCGCGCCGCCACCAACGTTAAAGACTCGCTGGCCAAGAGCATCTACCCGGCCAAGCCCGCCGAATAGCTAGTGGGTCACAGCTAGTTTGTGACGGGCGCGTCGAACGCCGTGGGCGCCGGTTTCGCCACGGCGGCGCCATTGCGCGTCACCTGCATGATGGCGAAGCCCCGCTGGGACAGGCCATCGGACATGAAGCGGAAGATCCCGTCCACACCTGCGAACCCCGACGGCGACATCAGCGCCTGGGCCGAGAATGGCGCGGGCTCCCCGCTGCGCGCGAGGATCGCCGCCAGCGCCAGCGCGTCATAGCCGTGGCTGGCGATAGAGGGCGCCGCGCGGCCGTAGAGCTCGCGGTAGCGCGCGAAGAACTGGCGGTTGGTTTCCGGCGGCGGCGCCGGATATGCGCCACCCACCATCACCGGCTCGCGCCCGAGGCCCGGGGAATCCCACAGCAAGGTGCCCAGCAACTGCACGCGGCCGGGATCTATGTCATAGAACGACAAAAGCGATGCGGCCTGCGTCAGACGCGTGCCTTGTTCCGGCAATAGGATGGCATCGAATCCGACCTCGCCCACGGTCTCCAGGCGCTCCAGGCGCTTCAGCGCCATTTGGGAAATCTCGTCGGTCTTGCCGGCGAGTTCCGCCTTCTGCTGATCGAGCGTCTTCTTGCGCTGATCGAAGGACGCCAGCGAGCGCACCACTTCGGTCAGGTCCTTGCCGTCGGGATCGTAGAAGGACACCTGCGCCACCTTGGCGCCGCGCGCGGGCACGTAACGCTGCAGCGCTTCCACCACCGCCTGGCCATAGGCCGAGTTGGGCGCCAGCACGGCAAATTTGGAAAGCCCCTGGGCGCGCGCATAGGAAACGATCTGGCGCACCTGCTCCTGCACCAGGAAGCCGATGACGAAAGTATTGGGCCCGGCGATGGTGGGGTCGGTGGAGAAGGCAACCATGTTGACGCCGGCGGCGGCGGCGGGGCCGGCGGCGGCTTTGACTTCGGCCGAGAACAACGGCCCCAGCAACAATTGCGCGCCATGGCTGATGGCCCGCTGCGCGGCCTGGGCGGCGCCTTCGGGCGTGCCCTGGCTGTCATAGACCTGCAGCACCAGGTGCTCGTCGCCCACATCGAACAGCGCCATCTCGGCGGCGTTGAGCAACGCCTGGCCGGTGGCGGCCGACGGGCCCGTGAGCGGCACCAGCAGGCCCACGCGCACCAGGCCCCCCGCGTCGGGGCGACCCGCTTGACTTTGTTGAGCCTGACTTTGTTGCGCCTGACTTTGAAGTGTGAGGCCGGGAATCAGCTGGTTGGGCGCCAGCACCGCGCGGCCCGGCGCGGGGGGCGGCTGCAAGGTGGACTGGGGCTGGGTCGAGACCGGAGGCTTCACGGCGGCTTGCCGTTGGGGCTGAGACGCCGCCGGTGCTACACCTTTGGAGGCGCATCCGGCGAGCACCAGCCCGGAGGCCAGCATCAAAGTCAGGGACGCGCTGCGGAGCCATGAAAAACGGGGGGAAACGAGGCTCAAGGAGCACCTCTGACAGCGGGGATAATCGTGGCGGCGAACCTACAGGCGGGAGCCTGCCAAGTAAATCGGGCGCCCCCAAGGCAAGTGCGCCGAAAGGAAAAATGGCCCCGGGGCTATATGTGGTGGCGACCCCCATCGGCAACCTGGGGGACATGACCGCCCGGGCGGCCCAAACCTTGCGCGACGCCGATGTCATCGCCTGCGAGGACACCCGCGTCACCGGCGGCCTGAAAATGCATTTCGGCATTGCGACGCCGCTCACGCCCTATCACGACCATAACGCAGACCAGGCGCGCCCCGGGCTGCTGGCGCGCATCGCCGAGGGCGGCGCGGTGGCCCTGGTGAGCGACGCCGGCACGCCGCTGATTTCCGATCCCGGCTACAAACTGGTGCGCGCCTGCGCCGACGCCGGCCATGCGGTGTTTCCCATCCCCGGCGCGTCGGCGATTCTGGCCGCCGCCGTCACCGCCGGCATTCCCACCGACCGCATCCTGTTCGCCGGCTTCCTGCCCAACCGGGCCAAGGCGCGCCAGGACGCCATCGCCGAACTGCGCGGCCTTTCCGCCACCTTGGTATTCTATGAATCCGCGCAACGCCTCGCCGAGACCCTGGCCGATCTCAATACGGTGTTGGGCGCGCGCGACGCGGCCGTGTGCCGCGAGCTCACCAAGCTGTACGAGGAGGTGCGGCGCGGCCCGCTCAGCGATCTCGCGGCGGCTTACGCCAACGAACCGTCGCCCAAGGGCGAAATCGTGATCGTCGTGGCGGGCGCGCCCAAGGTCGAAGCCGAACTCAGCGCCGATGAGATCGACGCGGCCTTGGCGCAAGCCATGCAGAAACTCTCGTTGCGCGATGCCGCCGCCCTGGTGGCGGAACAACTGAACCAGCCGCGGCGCGCGATCTACAGCCGCGCGCTCGAACTGGCCAAGGACCGTGCGTAAACAGCAGCAGGCAGAGCGGCGCGGCCGAATCGCGGAAGCGATCTGCGTTGTGGTCTTGCGCCTGACCGGCTGGCGCATCCTGGCGCGGCGCATGAAGGGCAAGGCCGGTACCGGCCTGGGCGAGATCGACATCGTCGCCAAGCGCGGCCGCACGGTGGCATTCATCGAGGTTAAAGCCCGCGCCGATCACGACACCGCGCGTGAGTCTGTCACGGCGGCGCAGCGCGAACGCATCGCCCGCAGCGCGCAGCTGTTTCTCGCGCGCAATGCAGCCTGCGCGGAATGTGACGCGCGGTTTGACGTGATGAGTCTGGGGCGGCGCCTATGGCCGCGGCGCATCGTTGACGCCTGGCGCCCATAGGTCCCGCGCATCTGTTGGCAGCGGCCTCTGTTTGAAGGCGGCGGCAAATTGCGCTAGATACTTCCGTGTGTGAAATGAATTTGTAACCGGAGCGCGTCTTGCCTGCGGCCGAGCGGATGAAAGCAGCCTTGCGCGATCTGGTGGCGCAGGACGACGGCGAGATCGACCTGGCCGAGGCCGCGCTGGTGCTCGCGTCGTTCGATCATCCCGCCGCCGACCTCAAGATTTATAGCGACCACCTCAAGACGCTGGCCAAAGCCGTCAGCGACGCGGCCGGCGCGCACGGGCTGGACGCCGACGCCGCGCCCGAGGACATGGCCGATATCTTGCGCCGCGTGTTGGCCGAGGACTTCCGCTATACCGGCGACGAGGACACCTACAACGATCTCGACAACGCCAACCTCATGCGCGTGATTGAGCGGCGCAAAGGCCTCCCGGTGTCCTTGGGGATCCTTTATCTGTTCGCGGCCCGCGCCCAGGGCTGGAGCGCCGCGGGCCTCAACTTCCCCGGCCATTTCCTGATCCGCCTGGAGAGCCGCGACGGCCAGCGCGTCATCATCGATCCGTTTTACAGCGGCCGCTCGCTGGAGATCCGCGCCTTGCGCGAACTGCTCAAGGTGGTGCGCGGCGCGGCCGAGGAACTGGACGCGAGCCATTATCAGCCGGTGACCAACCGCGAGATCCTGGTCCGGCTGCAGAACAACGTGAAAACCCGGCGCCTGGAACAGAACGAAGTGGCGGGCGCCCTGGAGGCGCTGGACGCCCTGCAGACCCTGGACCCCGCCAATGGCGCCTTCTGGCGCGAGGCCGGGGTGATGCATATGCGCCTCGGGCACCTCAAACACGCGGTCGAAAGCTTTGAATCCTTCATCGCCAAGGCCCCCGACGGCCCCGACCGCAAAAAGATCGTCGATGTGGTGCGGGAGTTGCGCGAGCGTCTCCACTAACCTATTTCGCGTACCCGTCCCGATGCTTTACAGAGGGCGGGTTCGAAAAGGGGCTCCCGATGACCTTGAAAGTCGCCATCCAGATGGACCCGATCGAGTCCATCAACATCAACGCGGACTCGACCTTTGTCCTGGCGTTGGAAGCCCAGAAGCGCAGCTATGACCTGTTCCATTACCTGCCGCGCAAACTGTCGCTGAACGAAGGCAGGGTCACCGCCCGGGGCCGCGCGCTGAAAGTGCGCCGCGAGCTGGGCAAGCATTACGATCTGGGCGAAGAGCAGGTGGTCGACCTGGCGGAGATGGACGTGGTGCTCATGCGCCAGGACCCGCCCTTCGACATGGCCTATATCACCGCCACCCATATCCTCGAGCACATCCACCCGAAAACGCTGGTGGTCAACGATCCCGGCCACGTGCGCAACGCGCCGGAGAAGCTGTTCGTCACCCACTTCGAAGGCGTGATGCCGCCGACCCTGATCACCGCCGACGTGGAAGAGGTCAAAGCCTTCCGCCGCGCCCATAACGACATCATCGTGAAGCCGATCTACGGCAACGGCGGCGCCGGTGTGTTCCACATCCGCCCCGACGACGAAAACCTGGCCTCGCTTCTGGAACTGTTCACCACCACTTGGCGCGAGCCGGTGATGGTGCAGCGCTATGTCCCCGAGGTGCGCCAGGGCGACAAGCGCATCATCCTGGTGGACGGCAAAGCCGTGGGCGCCATCAACCGCGTGCCGGCGGCCGGCGAGGCGCGCTCCAACATGCATGTGGGCGGCAAGCCCGAGAAGACCGCGCTCACCACGCGCGAGCAGGAGATCTGCGACCAGATCGGTCCGGCGCTGAAAGAGCGCGGGTTGATTTTCGTGGGCATCGACGTGATCGGCAACTATCTCACCGAGATCAACGTGACCTCGCCCACCGGCATCCAGGAGATCAACCGCTTCAACGGCACAACTCTGGAAGCCGATGTCTGGGACGCCATCGAGCGCCGTTTGAAGTAGACCGCCATGGCCGACACGCTCGACCTCGAAAAACTGGTGCAGAATCCGGCCAAGCTGGAGCGCCATATCTCCAGCGCCCTCGATACCGCACTGACCGTGGGCACCGCGTACGGGCTCAAGGTTATCGGCGCCATCGTCATCCTGATCGTCGGCTGGATGGTCGCGGGCGCCTTGCAGAACGCCATTCTGCGGGCGGGCAAGAGATCGGCGCGCGTCGATATCACCATCTTCACCTTCCTCGCCTCATTGGCGCGCTACGCGACCATCGCCTTCACGCTCATCGCCGTGCTGTCGAGCTTCGGCGTCGAGACCACCAGCTTCGTCGCCGTGTTGGGCGCCACGGGCCTGGCCATCGGCCTCGCGCTGCAGGGCACCCTCAGCCATGTGGCCTCGGGCGTGATGCTGATCATCTTCCGGCCGTTCCGCATCGGCGACGTGATCGAGGCCGCGGGCATCTCCGGCACCGTGCGCGCCATCACCCTGTTCGTCACGGAAATCGACACCGCCGACAATGTCCATATCCTGGTGCCCAACGGCCTGATCTGGAGCAAGGACATCAAGAACTTCTCGGCCAACGATCACCGGCGCATCGAACTGAAGTTCCTGATTTCCTATGCCGACAGCGTCGATGCCGCCATCGGCCTCATCAAGAAGGTTCTGGAAAATGATGTGCGCATCCAGAAGCAGCCGGCGCCGGTGATCGGCGTGCAGGCCATGACCGTGGACGGCGTGATCCTGGTGGCGGGCTTCTGGGTGGCGTCGGGCGACTTCGGCCAGGTGCCGCTGGACGTGAACCGCGAAGTGAAGTCGGCCTTTGACCAGGCCAAGATCACCATGTCCTTCCCGCAGAAGACCGGGTTCCCGCCCGCCCGCGCGTGACGTCTGCGCCGCGTTATAAGCTGGCGATCTTCGATTTCGACGGCACCCTGGCCGACAGCCTGGCCTGGGTGATCGGCATTCTGAACGATGTGGCCGAGACGCACCGCTTCCGCAAAGTCACCCCGGACGAGATCGAAACCCTGCGCGGCCTTGATAGCCGCGCGGTCATCAAGCACTTCGGCGTCAGCCCCTGGCGCCTGCCCTTGATCGCCAATGACATGCGCAAGCGCGGCGCCGGTGCCGACATTCCATTGTTTGCCGATACGCCGCGCCTGCTGGACCGGTTTACCAAGGCGGGCGTGACCATGGCCATCGTCAGCTCCAACGCCGAAGCCACTATCCGCCGCGTGCTGGGGCCTTCGGCCGGGGCGATCTCGCACTATGCCTGCGGCGCGTCGCTGTTCGGCAAGGCCGCCAAGTTCGAGGCCGTGTTGCGCGCGACGGGCGTCGCGCCAGCGGACGCCGTAGGGATCGGCGACGAAACCCGCGACGTGGACGCCGCCAAGGCCACGGGGATCGCATCGGCCGCGGTCACCTGGGGCTACGCCCGCCGCCCGGCGCTGGAAGCCGCAAGGCCCGATTTCATCTTCGATACTGCCGATGCCCTGATAGGGGGTCTGCTGGCCTAGGTTTCTTGGCCGCGCGGATATGCTAGGTCTGGTTCCTGGGATTTTGTTTGGTCGCATGTTCAGCGGTCGAACCGGCTTCCACTTCGACCTAACATGCTCCGGGGCCATGGTCGCGCATATCAATACGGTGGCGTTTGTCGGCATCGATGTGGCGCCGATTGAGGTGCAGGTGGCCATTTCCAATGGCCTGCCCACTTTCACCATCGTCGGGCTTCCCGACAAAGCCGTCGGGGAATCCCGCGAGCGGGTGCGTGCGGCCCTGAACGCCATCGGCCTCGCGCTGCCGGCCAAGCGCATCACCGTCAATCTCGCGCCCGCCGATGTGCAGAAGGAAGGCAGTCACTTCGATCTGCCCATTGCCCTTGGCCTGCTGGCCGCCATGGGCGTGCTGCCGGTGGAGGAGCTGGAGCGTTATGTGGCGCTGGGCGAGCTGGGTCTCAACGGGTCGCTCGCGCCGGTGAGCGGCGTGCTGGCCGCGGCTATCGGCGCCAATGCCGCCGGGCGCGGGTTGATCTGCCCCGGCACGCAAGGCGGAGAAGCGGCCTGGGCCGGCAACACCGATGTCTTGGCGCCGCGCACGCTGCTGGAGCTGATCAATCATTTCAAAGGCGGCGGGGTTCTGTCACCGCCAGCGCCCGCCATGCCCAAGAGTGCGGCGGCCTTCGCCGATCTGCGCGACATCAAGGGGCAGGAGACCGCCAAGCGCGCCGCCGAGATCGCCGCGGCTGGTTCTCACAATCTCCTGCTCATCGGCCCGCCCGGCGCCGGCAAGTCCATGCTGGCCAGCCGCATCCCGGGATTGCTGCCGCCCATGACCGCGGCGGAAGCCCTGGAAGTGAGCATGATCCACTCCGTCGCCGGGCACTTGGAAGACGGCGCGATCCTGCAGCGCCGCCCGTTCCGCGACCCGCACCACTCCGCCTCCACCGCGGCGCTGGTGGGCGGCGGACTGCGCGTGCGGCCGGGCGAGATTTCCTTGGCGCATCGCGGCGTGTTGTTCCTGGACGAACTTCCGGAGTTCTCGCGCCAAAGTCTCGAAGCCCTGCGCCAGCCGCTGGAGACCGGCAAGGTGACGGTGGCGCGCGCCAACAGCCATGTGAGTTTCCCCGCGCGCTTCCAGCTGGTGGCGGCCATGAACCCGTGCCGCTGCGGCTATCTCGACGATCCGCAGCTGGCCTGCGGCAAGGCGCCGAAATGCGCGGTTGATTACCAGAGCAAAATCTCCGGCCCCATGTTCGACCGCATCGATCTGCACGTGGACGTGGCGGCGGTCGATCCGCTCGACATGTCCCTGCCGCCGCCGCGCGAGGATTCCGCCACCGTGGCGGCGCGGGTGCTGGCCGCCCATGCCCTGCAGCGCGAGCGGTACGGCGCTGCGGGCCCGTCGAGCAACGCCGAGGCCGATGGTGAATTACTGGAGCGGGTCGCCGCGCCCGATGATGACGGCCGCGCGCTTCTCACCAGCGCGGCGGAAAAAATGCGCCTGTCGGCCCGCGGCTATCACCGCATTCTGAGGGTGGCGCGCACCATTGCCGACCTGGATGGCAAGACCGCGGTGAAACGCGGCCACATCGCGGAAGCGCTGTCCTATCGCCGCGTAATGCCGGGGCGTGGACTCGTGGCGGAATAGCACGCCGCCACCCTGCGGTGCAGACTCGCGTGGCAAGTGCACGCAACTGGGCTTTCTGCAACAAATCCGCTGCCGCGTCGTTTTACTGCCACGCGCGGCCCTTCGGTACGCGCCGGATGTTGGACGCGGCATCGAAATACAGCCCTTTAGGAGGCAGCTATGAAAACCACTACTTCTCTCACCGCCATGGCCCTGGTTCTGGTTGCTTTGGCCGGCTGCGGCTATTCGCGCGGCGACCGCGCCCTTTCCGGTGCGGCCCTTGGCGCCGGCGCCGGCGCCCTGATTGGCGGCGACGTGACTGGCGCCATTGTCGGCGGTGCGGCCGGTGCGGCCGTGGGCGCCGCGACCGCCCCGGAAAACCGTGACCGGGACTCCCGCCGCGAGCGGGAATACCGCCGCGACTGCCGCCGCTACGGCGATTGCTAACCCGCGCTGACGTTTAGTCCCCGCGTACGCGGGCCGCTTTGCTGCCCCGGGCGCTCACCCCGGCTCCTTCCAAGGAGCCGTGTTGGGTCCCGGGGTTTGTATTGGGGATCAGTTCTGAGCCAGCATGCGGCCCAGCCGCCGGCCGCCGAACACATGGACATGCAGGTGCGGCACTTCCTGGCCACCGTCGACGCCGGTGTTGGCGATGATGCGGAAGCCCTGGCCCTCCAGTTCCTTGAGCGCGGCCACCTTGCCGATGGCACGGACGAAGGCCGCGAGTTCGGCATCGGAGCCGGTTGCGGCGAAGTCGCGCAGGGAGACGTACTTGCCCTTGGGGATCACGAGGGTGTGCACCGGGGCTTGGGGATGGATGTCCTCGAAGGCCAGGGTGTGGTCGTCCTCGTAGACTTTCTTGCAGGGGATTTCACCCCGCAGAACCTTGGCGAATATGTTGTTGTCGTCGTAGGGAGCGGACATGGCGTTCTCATTCCTCGTTGCGTTTGGGGGCGTTTGGGGGCGTTTGCGTCGCGGGAGCGAAAGAGTTGCGTCAGGCTGCTGAGCACGCCAGCGGCAAACCAATATTGAGCGGCGTCAAATCGTTCGCTTCGCTCAGGGTTTATTCTTGGCGTGGCGGTGATTGTCTGCGGCTCGAAACTTTCGTGTTCGTCCTCTTCTGAGATCGGTTACTGCGCGGGCGGGGCGCTGGGATTGCGCCGGCAAGCACTTGCACAATCAGCTCGGGTAATCAGCACTTTCTTGCATCACTAAGCTGTTAGATTAGGGTTGGTCGCGCGACAGAGCGGGAATTTTAGACTATATTCGCGACAGATGTTGCC
>CANJOI010000064.1 GCA_947475365.1 Fidelibacterota bacterium
CCATGAGCTCGAACGGCTTGCCGAGGTAATCGTCGGCGCCGGCGTCGAGGCCGTTGACGCGGTCCTTGAGGCCGTCGCGCGCGGTCAGGATCAGGACCGGGGCGCGCAGGCCCTTTTCGCGCATTTTCTTCAGGGCTTCGATGCCGTCGATATCCGGCAGGCCGAGGTCGAGCACCACGACGTCATAGTTGGAGCCGTCGCAGGCCGCGACCGCTTCGTTGCCATTGGTGAGATGGGTGACGTCGTAGCCGGATTGAGCCAGCGAGGCGTTGAGGCCGTTCGCGAGATCGGAATCGTCTTCGATAAGGAGGAGATGCGACACGTGGATTCACCTGAAGCAGGAGGGATGAGACCGGCGCCAGCCGTGACCATAAAGTGTGCAAATCACGCGCGGCAAACACCGGAGGATGTGACTCGAGTCTATATCAAAGACCGCGTCGCCCTCTCGCGTGACAAGATTACGCTATCGATAGGTTGGCGGGCGAGCGGAAAGCTTCGGGAAAGGGCCAGGAATTCGCTAAGAAAATCAGAGACCGCTTTAGAAAATCTTCGCTGTCCGACGAAGAGGCGCCCGGCGCCTTTGCTTGGCCCGCTACTTTGCTCTGACGCGGTTGCAGGGAAAGACTTCGGAGAGCGATGCCAGCACCACCGGCATGGCGATGGCGTGGCGCGCGTCCTGATGGCGGCCGACAAAATCCAGGAACGCTTTGATCGGCACCACCGGCGGCAACGGTTGCCCGGGGTAACAGATGCCGAACGGATTGACCCCGTCATCACGCAAGGCCATCAACACGTCGTTGAGCGCGGAAAAGTAGCCGGCGCAATACTGTGCGGCCTGGCGTTCCTCGGAAGTGAACGAGCGGTTTTTCACTTCGGCCAGCACCACCGCGGTGACGCACTGGCTCTCGAGGTCGCCGGCGTTGGACACCGTCACCCCGTTGGGCAACTGCGCGGCGCGCGCCGGCATCGCGAGCACGCCGACAAAAGCGAGAGCCAAGCAAAACGCGCGCATCATGTGACCACCGGTTTAGGGACCCGGCAGTTTATAACCGATCCGCCGCAAAAAGCGGTCAAAACCTGGCGGAAAAGCGAAAAGATCGACAGGCCGGCGTTCATTATTCTTGGGCCGCGCGCGGCGCCTCAGGCGCTACGGCTGGAGAGGCCGTTTGATAGCCGGGTGGGGGTTGTGTGGCGCGTCATCCTGAAGATGTAGACCGACGTCGCTTCGGGTTTGCGCCCGGGATCACCCTGGGTGCCGCGATCGACCAGCTGAGCCGCCAGCGCGGCGGCGTCCGAGCTGCTGGCGGCGGTGCGATAGAGCCCGACGTCCCCCTTCTTGAAGCCATGGACTTTGAACAGCTGAGCCCGGCTATCCTTCGCCGTCCCCACATACCAACTTTGGTGAGGGCCGGGGTGCCGGCCCATGAATGAAACAATTTCGGCCAGTATCTGCGCGTGGGACTTCTGGGGGCTGAGGTCCCTCATTTGCGCACGCGCTGTTCTGCCGCTGGCGCGGGCCGCCGCTTCTGGGCCGGCCGGTCACACATGAGTTCTGGGTTCCGCTGTCGGCGGCCTGCCTTGCGGAACAGCCTGCGCGGTATACCGGGCCATATCCGCGGCGAAATAGCGCGCCCTGCCGCTATGGATCGCCCGGCGCAATTTCTCGGCGGTAATCGGCTTCACCAGGACACCATGCGCGTCCAGACCGGCGGCCACCTTTACGGCGTCCGGGTCGGCTGTCGGGCTGAAAAGAATGAAACACGCGTCCACGCGCGTTGAGCGGGTTTGCCCGCTGCGGATCGCCTTGAGCAGCTGAAGGCCATTGCCTTCCGGCATCCACAGCCGGCTCAGGATGCAATCCACCGCACTCTTTGCGAGGTCGAGCTTCATAAGAGCTTCGGCGCCATTCCGCGCGGTTGCAATCCTTGACACCCCGAGCGCTCGCAGCATCGCGTCGATGCTACGGAGGGTCTTCGTGTGATCATCGACAATCAGACAGTGGAGCCTCTTGAACACGCTGTCTTCCATGGAAGGTTTCCGGCCCAATAACTGGGGTTTCGAGCACATCTGCTACCGCTGGAAGCACAACGGGACCTCGCACGTTTAGTTACGCTTCAGACAAATTCACGGCGAATCAGCGCGGCTTATGGCGACTGGCGATCTGGCTTCGCACGCCTCGCGGATCGGTGGGGTGTGCGGCGGCGGCGCGGAACCGAGGCCTCGAAGGCGCCGGTTCCGCCCCGCACAAGCACCGCTTAGCTTAGGCTGGTCGCCGATGCGGCTGGCGCGACGAGCCGCCTCCACATCATTCCAATCAGAACGGCGGCGCCCAAAGCAAACACCGGTAGCGATGCCGGCTCAGGGACATCCGATGACGGGTCGTCCAGGGCTCGCCGGCAATCCGTCGCGATCCGGTTGTCGATCATTGTTACCGAGGCTTGCGCCAAGGCCCTGCCACACACCAAGGACGCACCATCATCGAAGGTGATCGACGATCCGGAAAGAATTGTGCCCGAGAATGCACTCCCTGCGCCTAACGTCGCGGAGGTACCAGTGAGCCAAAACACGTTGTCGAAAAACGCGCCATTGGCAGGCAGCACGGAGGAACCGCTTGATGTGGTCAAAGCCGATCCAATGAGGAAAATGAATTTCGCCAATGGATCACCGCCCCCATCGAGTGTGAGAGCGCCGGTCAATTGGGCGGTGGTGTCGAATTTATAGACGCCCGGTGTGAGGCTTGCGAGAATGCCAACCCCAAGGTCGCTGCCGGTAAGGTTCTGCGTAACGGCCGAGCCCCACAGGCTTGTGTAGGCGGAGAGAGCGTCGGCCGCCGCACCAATCGCAAGACCGTCGTTCAAGTGAACCGTGCCGCCATTCACCGTGCCGGGCGGGTAAAAGCCCGTAACCGATGTACCGGGGCTTACGCCCACCTCACCCGTGATCACGCTGGAGCCGGTGTTGGTCACCGTGGCGCCGGCAAGAACCGCGAAGGTGTCCGCGTTTCCTAATATTGCGGCCGCCCATCCAGGCGAGGCGCAAAGGAGCGCGGCGGGAAATGCTATAGCCGCGAGTAGGCAGGAGGTTCTGCGCGCAGGAACAAGCATGGGACTTCTCCAGAAATATGAGACTCTCGCTGTCTCCTCAATGAGACCGACTGGTCTCATTGATGTGCGTGCAACATTCGTGCCCTCTCCAGAAGCTGATTGGATTCAACGGTCAGAACTTTTCCGTCCGGTTTTTTACGCCGCGAATGTGTGAAGAATTCCGATGGGTCCGCGCGAATTCTTACAAGGAGAGCGCCGCCGGCCTTGCGGACTCCATCGGGCCCGTTTCCGCCGCTGCGTGCGCTCACTCACCCGGAGACAATCCTGCCGCGCGCGGACCAGATGCAGGCCGCGCGCATCTGATATGGCTGGGCTCGGCGGTTGATGCCGGGCTGAACCGGCCTGGCTCTAACTTTTCTTCGCTGCTTTCTTCCGCGCGGATTTCTGCCGCGGCCAGTGTTTGAGGATTATCCTGGCCGCCCGTTTCGCATTGGCACCCGCGCTGATGTCGCCCTCGTGCGCGGCAATGATTGAGCCTCTCATAAGAAGCTTCCACAACTTCGCGAAGTCATGGGCCTTGGTGAGATTGGCGTCCCTCGCCCAATTCTCGACCAGCAGGCGGATGTTCCCCAATTTCTCCGCGGCGGCCCGGTGCGCTGGCCCGCCGAATTCAGACCCGATCAGTGTATTTATGAGCGCACATCCGCGAAAGCCGCGCTCCTGGAACCATTCGTCGAACAAGTCGAAAATCGTGAGGAGACGCAGGGTCGGGTCTTTGGCCCGCTGCGTGACCTCCGAGGCTAGCCATTCCACCGTCCAGCGCTTTTCGTGGAGATCGAGAAACGCCAGAATCAGATCGTCCTTCGATTTGTAGTTTCTGTAGAGCGTCATCCGCGCGACACCCGAATGCGTGATCAGTTCTTCGATACCCACCGCATTGACGCCCTTCTCGGAGAACAGCTCGTAGGCGGAATCGTCCAGCCGTTGCCGCGCCTTGCTCGGGGCGCGCGGCTTCTTGGACTTGCGTGAGGTCATGTTCAATGGCGGCTCCTTGGTGGCATCACTCTTGTTGCTGTCCATCGGTTCATCGGAGTTGCCCCGTGGCGCCCGCGGATGGCCACGGCGTGCCGAACGGCCCCGGATAGCCGGAAAGAGGCGCCAGCGACGAAGGTGCAACAACAGCGAATTGGCTATGGCGTCGGACTTTTCCCCGCGTAAGGCGTGCCGTCCTTGTGCACAAATCGCCCGTCGGCATTGGCGCTTTTCAGGTCGATGTCGGAACAGGTGGTGAGGTCTTCGGGCTGGCGCGACCCTATTTCGAGATAGACCGCGGTCCTGTCCGCGCGGTTGATCATGTGGTGGCCGTTGCCGGTGTTCTTGGGGAAGGCGGCGCAATCACCCGCCTTCAACAGTGTCTCGCCGCCGTCCTCGACCAGCACCAGTTCGCCTTCCAGCAAGTAGACGAACTCGTCCTCGTGTGAGTGCCAGTGCCGCTGGCTGGACCAACCGCCGGGCGGCAGACGCATGAGATTAACGCCGAAGTCCGTGAGGCCACCGGCGTCACCCAGCCGCTGGCGGATGCGCGCGGCGCAGGGCGCGTCGAACGGCTTGGGATAGCCGGCGCCTTTGCGTTCAGGGACGGCGATCAGCTCGATCTTGGGCATGATGGTTCCTCTCACGCGGTCGCGCGGGCCTGGGTCCTTGCCTTCAGCGCGGCGTCGAAGCGGGCCAGCGCGGGGGCGATCTCGGGGACCGCCTCTCCCAACTCGTCCACCGAGCCGATGCCGTTCTCAATGCGCGCGCCGATGCGGGCCAATTCCGCGCCGCCGAATTGGCGGCTGGCGCCTTTAAGCCCGTGGCCGGCCCTGCGGGCGGCGGTGAGGTCGCCGGCGGCCGCGGCATCCTTGAGGCACGCGTGATAGCCGTCGAGGCTTTGGCGCATGGTGACCAGCATCCTTGCCAGCTGATCCACGCCGACGGCCTCCTCAAGGCCCGAGAGAAGCTCCTCATCCAGCGTCGTGCCTCCCGGGGTTTCTTCCGGCGCCGGCGCGCCTTCGCCTGCCGGCTTCTCCGCATGGGCGAAGACGCGGGCGCGGGATTCCACGGCGGCGAACAGGCTCGGCCAATGGGCCGGCTTGGCGACAATCTGATCGACCCCGGCGGCAATATAAGCCGCGCGTTCGTTCTCGGTGAGGCCCGCGGTCAAGGCGATGATCGGCACCTTGGCCGCGGCGCCGGACAACGCGCGGATGGCCTTGGCGGCAGTGACGCCGTCCATCACCGGCATGTGCATGTCCATCACCACCACGTCGTAGACCTTGGTCTTGATGGCTTCGACGGCCAACGCGCCGTCCTCGACGCAGTCGACGCGGTGCCCGCGCTTGTCGAACATTCCCTTCATGAGGAACCGGATGGCCTCGTTGTCCTCCGCCGCCAGCACGCGCAAGGGCTCGCGCGCGGCGCCCACGGGTTCGGCGTGGTCTTGGCCGTACACGGTGCTGCTGCTCTTCGCCAGCGGTAGCTCAAGGATAAACACCGATCCGTGCTCGGGCTCCGAGACCAGGGTGATATCTCCGCCCATGATGCGTGCGAGGCTGCGGCTGATGGCAAGGCCCAATCCGGTGCCGCCATGACGGCGCGAAGGCAGGGTCTCGCCCTGCACGAAGGGCTGGAACAGCTGCGCCTGATCGGCCTTGGCGATGCCGGGGCCGCTGTCGGCCACCGCGATCCGCAGTTGGATCTTGCCGCTGGCGGCCGGCTTTTGCGTCACTAGGATCGCCACATGCCCGCGTTCAGTGAACTTGATGGCGTTGCCCACCAGGTTCCGCACGATCTGAGACAGGCGGGCCGCATCGCCCACGAAGGCATCCTGGCCAGGCGCGCGCTGCACTTTCAAATCAAGCCCCTTCTCGGCGGCCAGCGCCGCGAACAGGTCGCGCACATCCTCCAGCACCTCGTCCAGGCTGAAGGGCGCCGCGTCGATGGTCATTTGCGCGGCATCGATCTTGGCGAAATCGAGCACATCATTGAGCAATGTCAGCAAGCTGTTGCCCGAGCTGGAGATGCGTCTGACCTTTTCGGTCTGGTCCGGGGCCATGGGTTCCTGCTCGAGCATTTGCGCGATGCCGATGATGGCGGTCATCGGCGTGCGCAGCTCGTGACTCATCATGGCGAGGAAGGCGGACTTGGCCGCGCTCGCGGCCTCGGCCCGGTGCAGCTCGCGCAACAAGGATGTGCGGAACTGCACGAGCGCGACCACCGGCCCCACCGATGCCATCACCAGCGAGGTGCCGCGCGCGAGCCAGGTGGTGACGGCAACCTGCGAGATGGCCCGCGGCTCGGGATACAGACCGTAGATCAGGCCGAAATAGGTGCTCCCGGTCAGAACCAGCGAACCCGTGACCGCCAGGATGCCGCCGCGCGCGCCGTAGAACACCGTGGCCATGGCGCTGGCGGAAACATAGTACACCAGCGACGTGGGCGAGCCGCTGAACACTTGGCCGGTCCATCCGAGCCAGAATAACAGCACCAGCACCGTGTTCGCGCGCGCGTCAAAAGAGAGACGGTGACGCAGTAGGGTGACGCCCCAGGCCCCGATCGCCGCGATTACCTGCGCGGTGTATTGGATCTGCCAGCCGATCTCGAGGACCCGGCTGAGGCTGATCAGCAGCGCCGGCAGCGCCAGCACGCCCATGATCCGGACGGTGGTGTCGCACACCTCGGACTGGATGTCCGCGAGGCTTTTGGTCCCTTGGCGGGCGCTGGGCGGCTGTGACCCCATGGCAAGGATATTATCCCAGAATTTAGGGCTATGCCCGCCCCCTCGTAGCCGTCCGGGGTCTGATGAACGTAAAAAAGACGCGGCCAGGCGCTCACCCGGCCGCGTCTTTTCCTTGGCGGGCGGCCTAGTCCTCGGTAACGGCGGTGCCGTTCATGGCATCGACCCTGACCTGACCGCCGCCACGTTACTGGTGGGCGCCGCCGCCGCGGCCTGGGCCGCCACGCTCGGCGGACGCCACCGCGATCAAGGCACCGACCACAGCGCTTTCTGGCGCTGGCCGGCATAAGGTCCGCAAATTAAATTGTACCAGGTACAATTTAATTTCAGGCCTCGACCAGGAAGTTCTCCCAGATTTTGATCTGGCCGCCGGCCAGGATAAAAATCCCGGCGAGGGTTTCCGTGTGCCCGGCCGCGCCGTTGGTGATGAGCGTCTCGTGGCGGTAGTGAAACACCACCGGCCCCTTGGCGTGGGTCTCAAGCGGCTCCATGCGGTAGCGCTTGCCGCCGGCGAGGTAGCCGTCGAACGCGGCGGTCAACGCCGCGCGGCCGATCACCGGCGGTTTGCGCTCATAGCGGAACTCGGCATCCTCGCTCATGAACGCCGCGAGCCTGGCGCCTGTGGCGTCGGGCGCGGACCAGAGCCTCAAAAACTCCGCGATGGGCCCGGCCTCGGCGGCCGCCACGTCAGTGGCGGATGCGGCGGCCAGCGCGAAACCCGCCAGAGCGGCGCGGCGTGAAATCTGTTCCATCGTTCTACGGTCCTTCCATGAGCGGTTCGATTTTCTTGCCGGTCATTTTCGTCACCACCATCCACACCACGCCGAGGCCGAGCCACACCAGCCCCGTGGTCTTGGCGACCACATCCATGTTCCACAGCACATAAGCGATGATGGCGAGGCCCACCACCGGCGCCGCCAGGTAGCGGCCCCAGCGCGGGTCCTTGTTCTTCACGATGAAGTGGGCGATCACCGAGAGGTGCACGCAGATAAAGCCGGTGAGCGCGCCGAAGTTGACCATGGAGGCCAGCGTGTCGATGCGGTCGCCAAACGCGATCATCAGGCCGATGGCGATCAGCATGCTGAGGAGAATGGCGCGGTCGGGCACTTTGCGCCCGTGACTGACATGGGCGAGCGCCGCGGGCAGTTTGCGGTCGCGCGCCATGCCGAACATGAGGCGCGCTGCGGCCGCTTGCGCCGTGACCGCCGACAGGAAGGTGGCGAAGGCGCCGCCCATGAGCGAAGCCATGACCTTCATGGGCGTGCCGCCGATGAAGCCGCCGACGTTATAGCCGGCCGCGTCGGTGGCGTCGCCCGGCGCCAACTCCGTTACGCCGGGCAGGAACAGGCCCATGATGTAGGTCTGGATCACAAACAGAAGCGTCGCCACCGGCAAGAGGAGCGCCGTGGCCTTGCCTACCGCGCGCCCGCCTTCCTTCGCCTCTTCCGCCAGGGTCGAGACCGCGTCGAAGCCCAGGAAGCTCAAGACCGCGATCGACAGCGCGCTGAACATCGTGGCGACGGAGAACACCTCGGGATTGAAGAACGGCGTTGTGGTGAAATGCGCGCCATTGACGCCGTTCAACGCCCCGCTCACGCCCAGCACCACCAGCGCCACGAAGTACACCACCTGGAAGATGGTGAGGATGAGACTGACGCGGGTGGTGTTCTCCATGCCGGAGAGATTGGAGGCGCCATTGACCGCCAGCATGCCCGCGATCCACACCCACTTCGGCACACCGGGGATGATCGCCGCCAGCGCCACCGCGGTCAGCAGGTACATGAGCGACGGCACCAGCATGTAGTCCAGCAGCATCACCCAGCCGGCGATGAAACCCGCCGCCGGCCCCATGCTGCGCCCGGCGTAGGTGTAGACCGAACCGGCGATCGGCATCGCCTTCGCCATGGAGATGTAGCTCCAGGCGGTGAACGCCATGGCGACGAGGCCGATGATATAGACCAGCGGCACCATGCCGTGCGCCGCGTTGAACACAAAGCCATACACCGCGATCGGCGCGATGGGCGAAATCATCGCGAGCCCGTAGGCGAACAGATCGCGCACCCGAAGGCTGCGCTTGAGTTCTTGTTTGTAGCCGAAGGCCTCAAGCCCCGGCGCGCCCACGTTCGGTGTGTCCATCCAAAGTCCCCCACGTCCCCGGCAACCATCATAGGGGAAAAATGTACCGGGTATAATTATCTCCAGTGACCACTGCGCAAGCGCCATCCCTCCGGGGGATCAATCGCTTTCGCGATTGATTGTACCCGGTACATTTTTCCGGCACGCTGCCGGCTGCAACCCTACGGGAGCCGCCATGAGGCCGCACAAGCACACCATCCACTGCCGCCATCACCACTTCGGCTGGGACAACACCCACAAGCCGGTGTGCACCGTGGCGTCGGGTGACACCGTCACGTTCGAGACCGTCGACAGCTCCGGCGGGCAACTCAATGGTTCCTCCACCCTGCCCGACCTCGCCAAGCTGGACTTCGGCAAGGTGAACCCCGTCACCGGCCCGGTGATCATCGACGGCGCGCAACCGGGCGATGCCGTGAAGCTGACCTTGGTTGATTTCCAGCCTCAGGGTGGCTGGGGCTGGACCGGGCTGATCCCGGGTTTCGGACTGCTCGCGGATCAGTTCAAGGACCCCGACCTCTATATCTGGAAGTATGACGCCGCCGGCCCGGGTCCGTTGCTGTTCAGCAGCGGCGCGCGCATCCCGCTGCGGCCGTTCGCCGGCACCATCGGCCTCGCGCCCGCGGACGCCGGCTTGCACAGCGTGGTGCCGCCCCGGCGCGTCGGCGGCAACATGGATTTCCGCGATCTCACGCGCGGATCAGAAGTGCTGCTGCCGGTGGAAGTGGCGGGCGGGCTGCTGTCGCTCGGCGACACCCACGCGGCGCAAGGCGACGGCGAGGTGTGCGGCACCGCCATCGAGAGCCCCATGACCGTCACCGCCAAGATCGAACTGGTGAAGGGCGCGGATCTGAAATTCCCGCGCGCGTTCATCCCGGCGAGCGCGGCGCGGACGGTGGATGCGGGCGGCTACGATGTCACCACCGGGATCGGTCCCGACCTGATGACCGGCGCGCGCGACGCCGTCGCCGGCATGATCGACCTGCTCACGGCACGCCATAAGATCACGGCCAACCAGGCCTATATGCTGTGCAGTGTCGCGGGCGATCTGCGCATCGCCGAGATCGTGGATATGCCCAACTGGATCGTGACGTTTCACATGCCGCGATCCATCTTCGATTGACCGCCTGAGTATCACGCCTTGGACGCGAGCCTGGCGAACTTGAGGAGCAAACGCCGCAGGCCGGCCTCGCGCAGGTGACCGAGGGCTTCGTTCACCGTGCACCACGCGCTCTCTCGCGCGCGCTTCTCGCGCCAGTTCTTTTTCCGGTCGGTTACCTGCATGGCGTAGACATGGACCTCGCACGGCAGGATCTCGCCGGTCTTGCGCAGCTTCTTGTAACGATAGTGGCCGAGCGCCGTGGCGGCCACCGGCCCCATGACGCCCGCCTCCTCGCGGGCTTCCTTGGCCGCGCACTCCCCGGGCGAGAGTCCCTCCACCGGCCATCCCTTGGGGACGATCCAGCGCTTGGTCTTAAGACTGGTGATCAACAACACCTGCAGCACGCCGTTCTCCCGGCGCCAGGGCAAAGCCGCGTATTGGATATGACGGCCGGTTATCGCCACCGCATTGCCTTCAAAATGCTGCCCAAACGCGCCGTCCGCGCCCGGAACGCGCGCGGCAAGGGCCCGCGCCCGGCCCGCAAACCAATGAATTTATGTGACATTTTTATTACTAAACGATTTTGTGTCCGTCTTTGCAAGGACTTATCCTCTCATGCCCCGTGCCGCGGTGGCTACCCTGGCGAATAGGTCACAGCACAATGATAACGCCCTAAACCAGCCCTGCGGGCATTGACCTAAACCAAACTGCAATAATAAGTTGACCGAGAGGACGGCGAACTTTCACGTGGCCTTTAAAGGTGACGCGTGGGGGGCATACGGCGGATAATGCCGCGCTGAGGGAATTAAAGAGGGGGAGAGCCGGAACGGCGTCAGCCGGGTCTGGGCAAGCGGATGGCTCCACCATCCGCGCCATAGCATCACCCTGCATTGTCTTTAGCGCGTCCGGCGGATGCCTGGCTCGGCCGGCCACGGGACTCTAGTTCAATGCGTCCGCCTTCGGAAGGCGGGCGCGCATGCAACATCACTCAAAGAGGGGTTTGAGAATGAACGCTCACGTTTACCGCAAGACGACCAAGGCGCTGCCCACCAAGGTTTTAATTGGTGCCTTCCTGGGCAGCACCGCGCTGAGCTCCTATGTCATGGCTCAGGAAACCGCGCAGGCGCCGGCGGTGGAAGAACTCGTGGTGACCGGTTCGCGCGTCGTGCGCGACGGCTACGAAGCCCCCACCCCCGTGTCGGTCGTCGGCATCGAACAGATGCAGACCACCGCGACCTCGAACCTCGCCGACTACGTCAACCAGCTGCCGGTGCTGTCGGGCTCCGCCACGCCGCAGTCTTCGGTGGCCAACACCACCTCTGGCCTCTCGGCCGTGAACGGCCTGTCGCTGCGCGGTCTCGGCAACGTCCGCACCCTGACCCTGCTCAACGGCCAGCGTACCGTCGGCTCGATCCTGACCGGCGTGGTCGACGTGTCCGAACTGCCGCAGTCGCTGATCAGCCGCGTTGACGTGGTGACCGGCGGCGCATCCGCCGCGTACGGTTCCGACGCGCTCGCCGGTGTCGTCAACTTCGTGCTCGACACCAAGTTCGTCGGCGTGAAGGGCGAAGCCTCCGGCGGCGTCACCACCTACGGCGACGTACGCAACTGGAAACTCAACGCCACGTTCGGCACCGCGTTCGGCGGCGGCAAGGGCCACTGGATCGGCAGCGCCGAAGCGGTCTACGACGAAGGCAAGATCATCGGCAACCGGCCGTGGAACCTGCTGGGCTACTACTACATGACCAACCCAGCGTATGGGACCGGCGCGGGCCAGAGCACCTCTGTGCCGCAGGTCATCGCGCGCTACAACGTCGCCACCTCGGTCACCAGCTGGGGCGGCACCATCGCCTCGGGCCCGCTCCGCGGCCTTTCGTTCGGTCCGGGCGGCGCGCAGTATCAGACGGTGTTCGGTTCATTGGTGACCGATCCCCTGATGTCCGGCGGCTCGTGGGCCACCAATAACGTCGCCGGCGTGCGCGGCGTGGCCATGCAGCCGATCCAGAACCGCCAGGACGTGTTCACCCGCGCGAGCTGGGATATCAACGACAACGTGACCATCTACGGCCACGCCGCTTGGGGCCACCTGTACTCCTATTCGTCGGGCGCGCCGAACTTCAACCCCGGCAGCCTGGTGATCAAGTCGGACAACGCCTTCATCCCGGCGAACATCGCGGCCACCCTGGCGGCGGCCGGTCCGACCGTGACCATCGGCACCTTCAACTGGGACCAGGACAACTTCCACTCGGTGAACGACCGCCGCGTGCTGCGTTTCCTGCTCGGCGCCGAAGGCAAACTCGACGCCATGGACACCGCCTGGAAGTGGGACGCGTACCTGTCAACCGGCTTCTCCATGGGCACCCTTAAGTCGATCGGCGCGCGCGACACCACGCGCTTCGCGCTGGCCATCGACGCGGTGCGCAGCCCCACCACCGGCGCCATCATCTGCCGCTCGACCCTCACCAACCCGACCAACGGCTGCGTGCCGTACAATATGTTCGGCATCGGAGTGAACTCGAAGGCGGCCATCGACTATCTGCAGGGCCGCTACGGCTTCGTGAACAACCGCCTCAACCAGAAAGTGGCGGCGTTCAGCATCGCCGGCGACCCGTTCTCCACCTGGGCCGGCCCGGTGTCGATCTCCACCGGCATCGAGCACCGCGAAGAGAAGATGCGCCAGGTCTCGGATCCGGAAGAACAGGCCAACCCGACCGTCTGGTTCCAGGCCGCCGGCCTGCCCTACACCGGCAAGTTCACGGTCACCGAAGGCTTCGTCGAAGCGGTCGTGCCGCTGGCCAAGGACACCGCCTGGGCCAAGTCGTTTGATCTGAACGGCGCCGTCCGCGGCACCGGCTATTCGACCTTCGGCTCCACCGCCACCTGGAAGATCGGCGCCACCTACCAGCCGATCGAGGATCTGCGCTTCCGCGTCACCCGGTCGCGTAACCTGCGTGAACCGACCCTGGTCGACCTGTACCAGGCCGGCTCGACCGCGCAGAGCTCGACCACCGATCCGTTCAACGGCAACGCGGTCACCAACAGCCGCACCACCGCGTCGGGCAACCCCAACCTGAAGCCTGAAGTGTCGCAAGACCTGGGCCTCGGCGTCGTGATCCAGCCGCAGTTCTTCCCCGGCTTCCAGGCGTCGTTCGATTTCTACAAGATCGACATCTCGGGCGCGGTGAACTCGCCGTCCAGCCAGCAGCTGCTCACCCTGTGCTACCAGGGTAACGCGACCGCCTGTAACACCTTCACCCGCACGGGGTCGGGCGCCACGGCGTTCATCAACTTCATCATCCAGCCGCAGAACTTCGCGAAAGAAAAGGCGAAGGGCTACGACATCGAGGCGAGCTACCGCCTGCCGCTGCAGAACGTCAGCAGCGACTGGGACGGCAACCTGTCGCTGCGCTTCCTGGCGACGCACTACATCGACTACATCATCGATCCGGGCCTGCCCGGCCTGCTGGTGCTCAACTATGCCGGCATCAACAGCGGCGGCCAGAACGCCGGCAACGGCGTGCCGTCCTGGCGCTGGGATTCGAACATCACCTACAACCTGGATCCGATCACCATCGGCCTGGGCCTGCGCGGTGTGTCGGGCGGCCGTGTCAGCCCGTCGCAGATCGAGTGCTCCTCGGGCTGCCCGGTCTCGACCGCCAACAACGTCACCGTCGACCAGAACCATGTCGAGGGCGCGATGTTTGCGGACTTGAACCTGACCTACAAGTTCCACATCGGCGACACCGCCACCACCGACCTGTTCTTCAACGTGAAGAATATCGCCAACTCGGATCCGAAGCTGGTGCCGCGCGGTCCGGGCGGTTCCAACTACGACTTCACCGCCACCAACCAGAATATCTACGACATTCTGGGGCGCGTGTTCCGCGCCGGTGTCCGGTTCAAGATGTAAACAGCCGCTGACAACAAAGGCCCAATCCGGGAAACTGGATTGGGCCTTTTTCTTCTCCGACACCCCGATCTTTGTCCTCACGAAAGGATCACCCCCATGCGCCTCAGCCTTTACGCCACCACCGCCCTCGCCGCCGTTGCGCTCGCGTCCTGCGACAAGCCCGCGCCCAAGGTTGAGGCCAAGGCGCCGTTCAGCGTTTACGAGGCCTCGATCCCCGACATGCAGGCGGCCATGAAGGACGGGCGCACCACGTCGAAGGAGATCGTCACGCAGTACCTGACGCGCATCGGCATGTACGGCGGCAAACTGGGCGCGGCGGTGGCGGTCAACGCCAACGCCATTGCCGAGGCCGAGGCGCTGGACGCCGAACGCAAGGCCGGCAAGGTGCGCGGCCCCCTGCACGGCATCCCGGTCGCGCTGAAAGACAACATCATGGACAAGGACGACATGCCCACCTCCGGCGGCATGCTGGCCTTCAAGCACTACATGGCGCCCTATGACGCCACGCTCACCGCCAACCTGAAGAAGGCGGGCGCCATCATCATCGCCAAGTCCACCATGAGCGAATTGGCCGGCTGGTTCGGCGGCGAGCCGATCCGCACGCCGGGCGGCTACAACGGCGCCGTGGGCCAGAGCTATAACCCC
>CANJOI010000065.1 GCA_947475365.1 Fidelibacterota bacterium
CGAAGCCGACATTGAACGCGTGGTGGCCGTGCTGCCCAAGATCGTCGATAATTTTCAGGTCTACCTGCGCGAGCTGAAGCAGGAAGACCTGGCGGGCGCGGCCGGCATGTACAAGCTGCGCGAGGAACTTCTGATCCGGATCAACGCCGCGGTGCGCCCGGTTCAGGTTAAAGACGTGCTCTTCAAAGAATTTATCGTTCAGTAATACAAATCGGGTTCTTGTAAGTCCGTTATGACCCCTCCGAGTGACACTGACGATCTGGCTTCGGCCCTCGCCGACGCGGCGCCCGACGCCCCAGCCCCCAAGGCGGGCGGGGACGCCGATGCCGACGCCATGGCCGCGGAATGGGAGGCCATGCTCGGCGGCGCCGAAGAAGGCGGCGACGATCTTCTCGGCGGCGGCGGCGGCCGTGAATCCACCCGCGACCTGAACCAGGACGAAATCGACAGCCTCCTGGGCTTCGATGAAGCCAGTGACGAAGGCTCGGACCGCGCCGGCATCCAGGCGATCCTCAATTCGGCGCTGGTGTCCTACGAACGCCTGCCCATGCTCGAAGTGGTGTTCGACCGCCTCGTGCGCATGATGACCACGTCGCTGCGCAATTTCACCTCGGACAACGTCGAAGTCTCGCTCGACGACATTCTGTCCCAGCGGTTCGGCGACTACCTGAATTCGATCCCGCTGCCGGCCATGCTGACCGTGTTCAAGGCCGAGGAGTGGGACAACTTCGGCCTGATGACGGTTGATTCGTCGATGATCTACTCGATCGTCGACGTGCTGCTCGGCGGCCGCCGCGGCACCGCGGCCATGCGCGTTGAAGGCCGCCCCTACACCACCATCGAGCGCACGCTGGTCGAGCGCATGATCCATGTGGTGCTGGCCGACCTGTCGGCGGCGTTCGATCCGCTGTCGCCCGTGACCTTCCGCTTCGACCGGCTGGAGACCAACCCCCGGTTCGCCACCATCTCGCAGCCCTCCAACGCCGCCATCGTCGCGCGTCTGCGCATCGACATGGAAGACCGCGGCGGGCGCCTCGAAATCCTGATCCCGTTCGCCACCCTGGAACCCGTCCGTGAGCTTCTGCTGCAGATGTTCATGGGTGAAAAGTTCGGCCGTGACTCGATCTGGGAAACCCACTTGGCCGAGGAAATGTGGTTCACCGAAGTGCCCCTGGAAGCGGTTCTGGACACCCAGATGCTGCCCCTTTCCCGGGTGTTGGACTTCAAGGTCGGCTCCAAGTTCCTGCTGAACGCCACCCCGGACTCCCCGGTGGAGCTGCGCTGCGGCGACCAGCCCATGTTCGTGGGCAAGATGGGCCGCCGGGGCGCCAATATCGCCATCCGGGTCGACCAGCGCCGGCGCGCGGAAGCCAAGTAGAAACAATCTTTTAGCGCCGGCCCGCATGGGCGCGGGCGATTATTTGTCAGATGCGCGCCTTCCGCGCGCGGGTTAACGGAATTTTATGGCCCTTTTGCCAAATTCCGTATGAAACTACCGCCTTCCTGCGAGAGAGCGCCGACATGAACATGACGACCGGTATGATTCTCGACGTTGTCGTCATCGTTCTCCTGGTGCCGACCATTATCTACGCCGTGATTCTGAATCGCCGCCTGGCCGCCCTGCGCCGGTCGCGCGAGGAGTTGTCCAAGGTGGTCGCCAGCTTCAATGAAGCGACCATGCGGGCGGAAGCCGGCATCCCGAAACTCAAGAAGGCCACCACCGAAGCCAATCACACGCTCAAGGAACGGGTCGACAAGGCCCAGACCCTGCGCGACGACCTGGCCTTCATGATCGAGCGTGCCGAGGAACTGGCGGGCCGTCTTGAAGGCGCGGTCCGCGCCGCCCGCGCCGAAGGTGTCGTCACGCACCCGGCCGCCGCCGCGCCCGCGTCCGCCTCTTATCCCGCCGCTCCGCCGCCCCGCACCATTGCCGCCGGCATGGGCGAGGCGCCTGCCGCGCCCCGCGCCGCGGCGCCAGCCGGCACGCTGTCCGCGGCGGCCCTGGCGCAAACCGCCGCCGGGTTCGAGGAAACCGCCGCGGAGTTGCGCAGCGCCCTGGGCGCCGCCCGTGCGGAGGCGCGTATGAGCGGCCATCTTTCCAGCACAATGTCCGGCGCCACGAGCGGACCCATGGCCGGTGGTATCGGCGCCGCCCGCGCGAAGCGCGCGCTCGGCCCGGAACGCACCCCCGACCGCCAGGCGCCGGAGCCCGGTCTCGACGAAGAACGCTCCGAAGCCGAGCGGGAATTGCTTAAAGCGCTGCAGTCGGCACGCTAACATAAGACCATGAGCATCATGAACCGCCAGCCCCGTCCCCGCGACCTGCGCGCCCAAGCCCAGGACTTGCGCGCCCAGATCGGCCGCGCGGCCGAAGCCCGCGGTGACGCCCGCACTCAGGCCAGCGCGTTCGGCCCGGGACCGGCCGTGCGCCTGTTGCCGGCCGTGATCATTGCCGCGGTGTTCATGCTGGGTTTCCGCGTGCAGATCGTGGTTCAGGATATCGCCAACACCCGCACCGCCACCGTGAAGGTCGAGCCGTCCGCGGCCAACGCCGCCGCCGCACCAGCGCCCGCTGCGCCCGCGCCTGCGGCGCCCGCTCCGGCCGCTCCGGCGCCGGCCGCAGGGGCTCAGGCCCAGGCCGGACAGCCGGCGCCAGCGGCGGGCGCTGAAGTTCCAGCCGCCGCCGCGCCTGCGGAAGGCACGGGGCAGCCGGTAGCCTTCGATCCCTCCACCTTGTCCAAATCCGAGATCGATGTTCTGCAGCGTTTGGCCGAGCGCCGCAGCACGGTGGAAAAACGCGAACGTGAACGCGAACGTGAATTGGAAGCGAAAGACGGCCTGCTCAAGGCCGCGGAAGCCCGCATCGACGGCAAGATCGCCCAGCTCCAGGACCTGGAAAAGAACATCAAGGGCCTGCTGCAGCAGTACGACGGCCAGAAGCAGCAGGAACTCGACCAGCTGGTGCGCATCTACAGCGCCATGAAGCCCAAGGAAGCCGCCGGCATCTTCGAGACTCTCGACATGCCGATCCTGCTCGCCCTGGTGCAGAAGATGAAGGAGGCCAAGGTCGCCCCGATCATGGCTCTGATGACCCCCGCCAAGGCCACGGCCCTAACCGAAGCCATCACCTCGCGCAAGCAATTGTCCGCTGCGCCGTAACCGGCCTCAACGCCCTGGAATCAGGCCGTTTGGCCGAGGCCTTTAAGGCCTCATTCATCCTTTCTTCCTAAGCTTGGCCGAATACCTATGGGCGGAATCCGTCCGCGCGTCCGCCAGCCCGGCGGGCGGGCGCGGAAATCCGGCCCAAGACTCGGGGAAAGCACGGCGCGATGATTTCAAGCGCTCTCTCGGCAGCGACGACGACGACGGCACCCGGCCTTGTACCCAAGGCGCTGTCGCCGTTTCCGTGCGCGCCGGAAAATCCCGAAAATAGTTTTGAAGCTAACCGCGAACGCATCCTGATCACGCTGCTCGCGCTCGACCTGATGCTCATGGCGTTCTTCGTGGTGATGAATTCCACCGCGACCTTCGACGCCACGCGCGGCGCGGAAGTGGCCAGCAGCCTGGCCGGCCCCAAAGAAGAACCGAAGGCCGAAACATTGGTCAGCGGCACGGCGCCGCGCGTCGCCGCCAGCGCCCAGCTGCGCGCCGCCGTTACCGATGTGTTCGACGCGTTCCTGCCCGCGGGCGCCGATATTTCCCCCGACGCCGACGACGGGCGTGTGGACGTGGACATGCCCGGCGCGCTTGACGCCAATGCGCTGCCGAAAGCCGTCATCTCCGGCCTCGCGCGCGTCGTGGACAATCCGCCCTCCGGCTACCGCACCGAACTTTTGATCCGCGCCCAGGAAGACCCCGCGAAACTCGCCCGCATGGCGCAGGACCTGACCACCGGCGGCGTTCCCGCGGGCGCGCTTTCGATCGGCATGCCGACCAAAGGCCAGCAGGACCGTTTGCGGTTCACCTTTCTGCTGCTGGCGCCAGGCGAGGAAACCCGCGCCGTACCGGCGAAGGGGAAAGGCCGCCGATGAGCGCTCCTGCCCGCTTCGCCTCCGCGCATCCGGCCCAAGGCGCCTATGGGCTTCCCGCGCATGTAGGGCCCGTCCTGCAACAGACACCGAACAAGGCGGCACGGCCGTGGTTGATCACGATCGTGGATCTGATCACGCTCCTGCTGACCTTCTTCGTGCTGCTATTTTCCATGTCCAAGATCGAGCCGCAGCGGTTTAAAGACGTGGTGCGATCCTACGGCGACGCGTTCGCGCCCGCGGTCGAGGATACCCGCCGTCTGCCCAAGGTGACGGCCGCCGCCGGCGACGATCTCGGCTACCTGCAGGCGGTATTAAAGGCGGCTTTCGCCTCGAGCCCAGGCCTGAAGGACGTGGAATTCCGGCTCACACCCCAATATCTTATCCTGACGCTACCGGTGGCGGGCCTCTATGAGCCCGGAACCGGCGATTTCGCCGACAGCGCGAAAGCCCCGGTATTTGATTTGAGCGGCGTCTTGAGCAATCTGAAGAACCGCATTGCCGTAATCGGCACGGCGCCCATGGACCGGAACGCCGGCGAAGCCGCGTGGTCGCTGGCGATCGCGCGCGCCAAAACCATGGGCGATGCGCTGGCCGCCGCGGGCTACGACCAGCCGGTGACCGTGCTGGGCCGTGGCGCCGCCGCGACCGATGTGAACGCGGCGCTCGGGCGTGTCGAGATCATGATCATGCCGGAGCAGGCCTCATGATCATGAAAAGAGCGCTCACGCTCCTGCCTCTGGCCGCGGCGCTGGCTTTCACTGCGCCGGCGGCGGCCGATGACATGCGTTCGGCTTTGCGCGAAGGCTACGGCCGTATCGTGTTCGATTGGAACCAGCCCGTGCGTTACGCCGCCGAAGTGGTGGGCGGAACGCTGCTGATCCAGTTCGAGCGTCCGGTGACCGGCGATGTCGCCAAGATCAGCCAGTCACTGGCCGCCTATGTCAGCGGCGGACGTTTGTCGGCCGACCGCAAGACCGCGTCGTTCCCGCTCAAACCCAATATCACCATGCGCACCTTTACCGTCGGCCAGGCGGTGGTGGTGGACCTTGTAACCGGCTTGACGCCGGCACAGGCCGCTCAGGCGCGCGCCCAGTCCGTCCCGCCGCTCACGCCCACCTCCCTGAACCCGCAGGCGCCGACACCTTCTGCGCCGGCCGCGCCGGTGGTTGGTTCAGGGCGCGCCGTGACCTTGCGCACCGGCGATCATGGCGACTACTTCCGCCTCGCGCTGGATTGGCCGGATAAGACCACCTACCGCATCGAACGCCGCGGCGACCGTGTGGCCATCACCTTCGATACGCCCGCGTCCATCAACGTGGCGCAGCTCAATGGCCGCCTGCCGGCCGCCAACCGGCCGGCCGCCGCGCTGATCGAGAACGGTAAGCTGGTGCTGACCATCCCGCAGTCCGCGCAATTCGCGGTGAAGGACTTCGCCACCGGCAACACGATTGCCATCGACCTGACCCAGACGCCGGCCGCGCCCGGCCAGACCACCCCGCCGCCAGCCGCTGCTCAAACCCCGCCGCCACCCGCGGCTAAGCCCCCCCCCCGCCGCCGCCCGCCGCCAAGGCGCAGCCCGCCCCGCGCGCGCCCACCGGCTCCGCGGCCGCGGCCGCGGCGCTCACCGGTAATAACGCCGAACGCACCCAGGTAGACGCCACCGGCCGCCGTATCACACGCGCCGCCGAAAACCGCGTCGACCCGCTGGCCGGACGGCCGGCGGAGCTTTCCATCACGATCCCTTGGGAAGAGCCCGCCGCCGCCGCCGTGTTCCGGCGCGCCGATTATCTGTGGGTCGTGTTCGACCGCTATAAGCCGGTGGACGTCGCCAAAATCGCCAAGGACGGTGCGGCCTACATCACCTTCGTCGAGCAGCTGCCCTACCGCAACAACACCATCCTGCGCATGGTCACCAAGCCCGACGTCAACCCGACCACGCGCCGGGACGGCCTCAACTGGATCCTCGATTTCCGGTCTCTGCCGATGCGTCCGACCCGCGCGCTCGACGTGAACGCCCAGCTCGACCGCCCGAATCCCAACCTGTTCCTGCCGGTGTCCGAAGCCGGCCGCACCGTGGCGGTGGAGGATCCGGAAGTCGGCGACTACCTGCTGATCGTGCCGGTGATTCCGCTCAGTTACGGCGTCTATCCGGAACGCCACTACACCGATCTCGACATGCCGGTGACCGCGCAGGGCGTGGTGGTCGTGCCCAAGAGCGACGGCGTACGCGCGCAGGCCTCGCGCATCGGCATCGACATCGACGTCGACGGCGGCATGGCTCTATCGAAGGATCTGGCCGATCAGGCGACCGCTCTGAACTCCGAGGACAAGACCCGCATCCTGAACATCGCCGATTGGCAGATCGGCAAAGCCGAGGACTATGTCCGCAACAAACAGGCCCTGCAGAACGCGCTCGGCGACGAACCGCCCGAGGCCCGCCAGCAGGCGCGCTTCCGGCTGGCGCGCTTCGAGTTCGTCAATGGCTTCTATCCCGAAGTGCTCGCGGTCATGCGCACCATGAAAGCCGCCGACGGGGAGGTCGAGAACACCCCGGCCTTCCGCGCACTGCGCGGCGCGGCCAACATGATGATGCGCCGCTACTCGGAAGCGTCCGAGGACTTCAACCACTTCAGCCTGGCCAATGACGACGACGCCCGCTTCTGGCTGGCCGCGGCGCGCGCCAAGGTCGGCAACAAAGCCGCCCAAGCCGAAACCATGATCCAGACCGGTGCTGCCATCCGCGCCTACCCGCGCGCGGTCAAGATTCCGCTGGCGCTGATCGGCGTGGAATCGGCCATTGCCGCCGGCGACGATTTCGGCGCCCAAGGGTTCCTTGACCTGATCCGCCGCGAGACCCCGAGCACCAACGAACTGGCCGCCATCGATTACATGGACGGCAAGCTCAACGAGAAGCTCGGCGAGCAGAAGCTCGCGCTTGCCCAGTACAAGAAAGCCGAGGAAAGCTCGAGCCTGATGTACAGCGTGCTCGCCACGCGCGACCGCATGGAGATGGAACACCGCCTTGGCACCCTGCCGACCGCGGACCTGATCGAAGGTCTCGAAAAACTGCGCTACCGCTGGCGCGGGGACGACACCGAACTCGACCTGTTGCTGCGCCTGGCCGATCTCTATTCCGACGAGAAGGAATACGGCACCGCCCTGCGCACCCTGAAGATCACCACCTCGTATTTCGCCAACGATCCGCGCGTCGACGAGGCGGCCGGCAAGATGCGCAAGATATTCGAGGCGCTCTACCTCGAGGACGGCGCCGACAAGATGACGCCGGTCGCGGCGATCGGACTGTTCGACGAGTTCCGCTCGCTGATCCCGCCCGGCGAGAAGGGCGACGAGATGATCCGCAAAATCGCCGACCGTCTGGTGGCGGTGGACCTGCTCGACCAGGCGGCGCTGGTGCTGGAACGTCAGATCCAGTTCCGCGTCACCGGCGTCGACCGCGCCCGCATCGGCGCGCGCCTGGCCCTGGTTTACCTGCTCAATCGCACGCCGCAGAAGGCCATCGACGTCCTGCATGACACCGCGTCGGTCGAGGCCGGGCGCGACCTCAACACCCAGCGCCGCCGCCTGGAAGCGCGGGCGCTCACCGACCTGGGCAAGGTCAACGAAGCCATGCTGCTGCTCGGCACCGACACCACGCCGGAAACACGCCAGCTGCGCGCCGAGGTCTACTGGCGCACCCAGGATTGGCCCAACGCCGCGCGGGCTCTGTCCGAACTGGTGCCCGAGGCGGACACCGGTTCGCTGTCCGACGTCAACGCCCGTCTGGTGCTGGATTGGGCCACCGCCCTCACGCTCGCCGGCGATGAACGCACCCTCGTGCGCGTGCGCCAGCGCTACACCGGACCTATGTCCAACACGCCTTATAAGGATGTGTTCAACCTGATCACCACGCCGCGCGAACGCGGCGCCATGGACGCCCAGCAGGTGCGCGCCCAGATCCAGCAGGCCGAGCAGTTCAAGTCATTCCTTGTCGAGTACAAGGATATGATCGGCCAGAAGCCGCTCAGCGCAATCAACTGAGTTCAGCGGTTCACATTGCCGACCTTCCGCGCGGCGGCGGCTTGCCGGCGCGGCTGCTCGCGCTTAACAACGCCTTCGCGCGGGAACTTTCATTCCTGACGCCGGAGAAGGCCGCCCATCTCGTCGCCACGGCATTTGCCGCCGTCCACGTCGGCGCGGCCGACGCCTTGCTTCTGGCCTTCGACCAGGACGCTGCCTACGACAACGCCAATTTCGCGTGGTTCAAGGCGCGCTATGCGCGCTTTGTCTATGTGGACCGTATCGTGGTGGCGCCGGCGGCGCGCGGGCGGGGCTTGGCAAAGGCGCTGTATCGCGACTTGTTCCGGCGGGCCGCCGGCTATGGGCGCGCGGTATGCGAAGTCAATGCAGACCCGCCCAATCCTGTCTCCGATGCCTTTCATGCCGCCCTGGGGTTCGAAATCGTCGGCAGCGCCCAACTTCCCGGCGTGGATAAGACGGTGCGCTATTTTTCCCGCGCTCTCGGCCGGGAATATTGATCTAAGATAGGGCCCATGACCGAGGCCGCGACACCTTCCGTCTTCGGACGGATCAGCGCCTGGACCGAGCGCCGCGAAGGCGAGCTGCGCCATAGCGTGCGCGTGACGGCCGCGGCCTTGTTGGCCTTTGCGGTCGCCGAGACTCTCGCGCTGCCCCAAGGCTACTGGGCGGTGTTCACGGCGGTCCTGGTGACACAGGCCTCGGTGGGCGGGTCGGTCAAGGCCGCGCTCGACTGGCTGGTCAGCACCTTGGGCGGCGGGGCGTACGCCGCGCTGGTCGGCACCATGATCCATCAGGTCGATGCCACGGCCGATACGCTCTCGGTGGCGCTCGGCCTGGGCGTCGCCATCACGCCGCTGGCGTTTCTCGCCGCCGTGCGCCCCACCTTCCGGTTTGCGCCCGTCACGGGTGTTATCGTCATCCTGGTGGCGCCGGTCCAGCATATGTCGGCCCTGGAATCCGCCATCAACCGCCTTACCGAAATCAGCATCGGCGGCGCGATCGGTCTGGTGGTGTCGCTGATAATTTTGCCGGCGCGCGCGTCGAATATCCTTAACCAGGCCGCGGCGCGCACCCTCGACAATTTTGCCGCCATACTGCCGCTGCTGTTGACCTTCGACCGCGCTCATATCCAGCACGACCTCACCGCCCGGCACGACGCCGCGCTGAACCAGATCGCGAAACTCACCCTCGCCGTGGACGAGTCCAAACGCGAGCGCGCGAGCTTCCTGTCGAACGAACCTGATCCCGAGCCGGTATTGCGCACGCTCCAGCGCCTGCGCGCCGACATCATCATGCTGGGGCCCGCCACCGCCGAGCCGTTCCCCGACACATTCCACGATCGTCTCGCCGAGCCCTTGCGCGGCGCGGTCAACGCCATCGCAACCAGCTTCAAGGGTATCGGCGAATCACTCGAGAACCGCAGTCCGCCGCCGAGCCTCATGCCGGTGGAGCAGGCCATCGCACATTACGCCCAAGAAGTCGCGGAAGTGCGCGAAGCTGGCCATACCCGCGGGCTCGCCGGGGACATCATCGGGCGCACCTTCGCCGTGGGCTTCGCCCTGGAGCAGCTCAAGATAAACTTGAAAGATCTGGCGAGCCGAACCGCGGAGCGCGCGGGAAAGAAACAGCCTAGTTCCGCAGGCTGAAGACGATGGGTGCCACCAGCTGGATCTGGTCGCCCGCCACATCCGCCGGCGGGGCGGGCAGGGGCTGGGCCCGGGAGAGCAGCGCCAGACCTTCCTCATCCAGCGACGGAAAGCGCGAGCTGCGTTCGATCTGCGACGACAGCACATTGCCGCGGCGATCCATGACGAAACGCACATAGACCGTGCCCTGCTGGTGGCGCTGGCGCGCGACCGTGGGGTAACGCAGCGCCGCGTTGATGGAGCGCAGCAACACGGTCTCATACTTCTCGGCTTTATAGACCGGCGGCGCGGGCGCGGCGTCCTTGGGCGCCACGGTGATCGCTGTCTGCTGCGGCGGGGGCGGCGGCAGGTCCTGGATCACATCGGGCACGAACGGCAATGTCACCGCCACTTGCGGCTGCACCAGCGGGGGCGGCGGAGGCGGCGCGTCCTCAGGCTTCAGTTCCTGGGTGGCGATGTTGACCACCATCAGCGGACCGATCTTGTTTGGCAGCTCGACGCCCGCAGCGAGAAGCGCCGCAACCACGCCCGCCTGGATCGCCACCGCGGCGATGATGCTGGCCAGGCGCCGGGCCGGATTCACAGACGGCTTGGCGCGTTCTCCGTACATCCCGCTGAGCACCAAGGCTTTTACGGGCCTGCGGTCCTTGCGGCTGATGCCGGCGGGATCGGGTTGCCAAGAGGAAGAAACATGCGCGCCGGAGGAGATCATCTGATTCATGCAACTATGCTACTAAGAATCAGTAGCTATGAAAATGAGAATCATTATTAATATATAAATAGTCGTGGGGGCCGAGGCGACGCGTAAAAGGAACCAGCAATTTCAAATGGATGACACAGCACTTGCCAACCGCCCCAGATGATATTAAGAGTCATTCTCATTCTTAATTAGAACATGGAGTGCTCGATAATGTCTTCGCTTCAAGCCGGGAATAGCCTTGGTTCCGGCCGGATTTCCTCACGCCGGGTACGCGGCAGCCAGCTCCTGGCCGGCACCACCGCCATGGGCCTCGCACTCGCCTGTGCCGGCGCGAGCCCCGCGGCCGAGCCCGCCACTCTCCACCTCGGGCCCGCCACCATCGAAGACAGCGCGATCGAGGATAAGAACACGCTCAATAGGAAGCCGGCGGTCCAGGCCCTTCCCACCACCAGCCTGCAGGATACCCCCCAGGCGGTGACGGTGATCGGCGAAGAAACCATGAAGCAGCAGGCGACCTCGACCCTGGGCGAGGCGCTGCGCAACGTGCCGGGTATCACCATCGCCATCGGCGAAGGCGGCACGCTCGCCGGTGACCAGTTCAAGATCCGCGGCTTCGACGCCAAGGACGACGTCTACCTCGACGGCCTGCGTGACTTCGCGCCCTATACCCGCGACAGCTTCGCCTATCAGGAAGTGCAGGTGATGAAGGGCCCGTCGGGCCTGATGTTCGGCCGCGGCACCACCGGCGGCGCCATTAATACGGTTTCCAAGACGCCAACCGACCGCGCCTTCGTCAGCGGCCACGTCGAAGGCGGGAATGGCGCCCATGCCCGCGCCACCGCCGACGCCAATTATAAGCTGGCCGATGGCATCGCGGTGCGGGTCGCGGCGATGTACACCAATACCGGCGTGGTCGATCGCGACCATGTGTTCTCGCACCGCTGGGGTGTCGCACCGTCGGTCGCGTTCGGTCTCGACAGCCCGACCACCTTCACCCTCGGCCTGATTCACCAGCACAGCAACAACCGCCAGGACTACGGCATCCCCGTGGCTCAGCCGGCGGGGAGCATCTTCGCGGTTCCGGTGACCGAGTTCGGCGTGCCGCGCAATACGTTCCTGGGGTTCCGCACCGACAACGACAAGAACGATGCCGATATCGTCACCGCCAAACTCGCTCACGTCGCCAACGATTGGCTGACCATTCAGAACGACGCCCGCATCGCGTGGTATTCGCGTTACTTCCAGTACACCGCCACCGATCGCTGCGATCAGACAGTCGCCACCAATTTCTGTTCCAACGTCGTCACCAGCGCCAACCCATTGGCCGCGGTGGCGGGTGTCGGCGGCGGCGGTCCATACCAGCAGGACAGCAAGGGCTGGCAGGATACGCTCAGCGCCAACGCCACGTTCAACGTCGGCGCGCTGCGCAATCAGCTGATCGTCGGAGGTGATATTTCGTATCAGCGCGCCGATCGCACGATTTACGCCTACACCCTGCCGACCACGGCGCAATACACCTACGGTTTGGGCGACCACACCCGTTCACGCTCCAACATCGCCCGCAGCTTCTATAGCCCGGCTTACGAACCGCCCGTGGGTTATACCGTGGTGCTGCCGACGCCGACGAACATTGCCGGCGGCGCCACCAACGCCACCGCCACCACGGTGGTGTATTCCACCGCGAAGGCCCACGACTATGCGCTCTTCGCCACCGACCGCCTGTGGTTCAACGATGCGCTATCGTTGATCGCCGGCGTACGCGTCGACCGCTTCGTGATCGACTACGCCTCGACCACCGTGGCGGGCGTCACCGTTCCGGCGCGGTCGCGGTCGACACTCGCCAACCCGCGCGGCAGCCTGGTGTATGAGCCCAGCGAAAACACCACCTTCTATGCGTCTTACGGAAAATCCGCGGTGCCTCAGGGCACTTCGGTCGTCGGCACGCCGACGCCGGTCACCACCGCCAACCAGGCGTTGGATCCGGAAAAGAGCGAGACCTTTGAAGTCGGCGCTAAATACAGCGTCTGGGAGGGCAAGCTCGGCCTTGCGGGATCACTGTTCCAGGTCAACAAATCCAACGCGACTCTCGTCGACCCGGTGAGCGGCCAGATCACGCTGCAGTCCGGCCAGAGGCAGCGGGTGCGTGGCTTCGAGCTATCCGCGACCGGCACTGTGACCGAAGACCTCAGCATCCTCGCCGCCTACACCTACCTGGATCCGATCATCACACACGACCTGACCTGCGGCGGTACGCCGGTCGTGTGCCGTCCGAACGTGTTCACCATCGGCAAGATGATCACGTTCGTGCCGCGCCATGCGGCGTCGGTTTGGGGCGACTATAAAGTTCCGGGACTGAAGGGTCTGACCGTCGGCGGCGGCATGGTCTATCAAAGCCGCCTGCACAACGCCTATACCCTGGCCGGCACCGCGCCCAACCTCACCGGCATCACGCGCTATGTCCTGATCCCGCAGACGGTGCAGCTCGATGCGGTCGCGTCCTATCAGTTCGAACGCTACAAGTTCCAGGTCAACGTCAACAACATCACGGACCGGCTGAACTACAGCCAATCGTTCGGCAATCGCGGAACGCCGGCGCCCGGCCGTTCGGTCATCGCCTCCATCGAGGCGCGGTTCTAAAGGAGCACCATGCTCGTCCGCATATCCAATTTGCTGACTCCGGAAGAGGTCGCGCACTGTCGCGACCTTCTTTCGCGTTCTGACTGGGTGGACGGCAAGGTCACGGCCGGGGGCCAGTCGGCGAAGGCCAAGCACAATCTCCAGATCCCCGAGAATGCACCGGCGGCGCGGGAGATGGGGGCGCTGATCCTCGGCAAGCTCGGGCGCCACGAACTGTTCACGTCGGCGTCCCTGGCAATGAAGGTGTTTCCGCCGCCGTTCAACCGTTACGACGCCGGCATGACCTTCGACACCCATATCGATAACGCCATCCGCTACATGCCGGCGTCCCTGACCGGTGGCGCCAGTGTGCGTGTGCGCACGGACCTGTCGTGCACGCTGTTCCTGACCGATCCCGCCGACTACGACGGCGGCGAACTGGTGGTGCTGGATACCTTCGGCGAACACAGCGTCAAGCTGCCCGCCGGCGACATGATCCTGTACTCCGCCAGCAGCCGCCACCACGTGACCCCCGTCACGCGCGGCAGCCGCTGGTGCTCGTTCTTCTGGGTCCAGAGCATGGTGCGCGACGAGGCCGCGCGCGGGCACCTGTTCGAACTGGATGCCGCGATTCAGGGGTTACGCACATCCGTGGGCGATACGGCGGAGGTCGTGCGCCTGACCGGGCTTTACCACAACCTCTTGCGCCGATGGGCTGACTCATGACCGATGCTGAGGGTTTTTCGCCGAAGTGGACGCCGGTTCGGCGTGAAAAAACACGACCAATACAGAATCCGGATCATCTCCCTGATTCAGGGAATCGGGGAGATGATCCGGTGAACGCAATTCCCGCACGCAAAACCTCCAGCATGAGCATTCGCAAGGTGCTGGGCGTGATCCACCTCTGGGTGGGCGTGATCTTCTCCATCCCGTTCGCGGCCATCGGCCTCACGGGCAGCCTGTGGATGCTGGTGCGCGACATGCCGGCGCCGATTGTCGCGGCCGCTGGCCCGGCTCACACCATCGCCGAATATATCGGCGCCGCACGCGGTCAGGCGCCTGAAGGCCTGCGCCCGATGCAGTTCGAGGCGCCGCTCGCGGGCAAGCCGGCGGCGGTGCGGTTTGGCGGCGCCCCGCGCGTGGAAAGTGGCTCTGGCAAGGTGGCGGAGAAGGGCCCCGCAGCACGACCGGCCGGTCCTCCCGGCGGTTTCGGTCCGCGCGTGACCGTCGATCCCGCCACCATGGCCGCGCGCGTCGCGCCCCAAGCCAACGGCGGGTTCGCGCGGCTGATGCATGACATCCAC
>CANJOI010000066.1 GCA_947475365.1 Fidelibacterota bacterium
CGCAAACCCGCCGATGGCCGCTGTCGCCGCCACGCCCGCCATGAAGTCCCGCCGGTTCACGTAGGCCGATTCCGGCGTGATTTCGTGCGATGCGGGATCAGACGCTTTCTTTGAGCGAATCAGCATGACGACACCTTAAAGAGAGTTTGCAGGAGAAGCTTACTCCCGATCAACGCCTGGGCAAGCCCCGCGGCTCCACACGTTGCGGTGAAGACCGCCGAACCTGGGTGCCCAAAAGAAAATCGCCGGAGGCAGAAACTGCGCTCCGGCGACGATCTTTAGGCCTGAAAGGCTATTTAGGCCTTCTTCGGCGGCGGAGAGTTAGCCGCGAGCGTCCACAGGCGCGAGAGCTGGCCCGGGATGCTGTTGGCCGCGATGCCCTTGAAGGCTTCGGCGGCCTGCGACTTTTTCCCGGCCGAGATGTAAACCACGCCCAGGCGGAACTTGGCGTCGTCCGCGTTGGTCACGCCCTTGGTGATGGCTTCCTGGATCAGTTCCGCGGCCTTGTCGTACTGGCCGTAGCTCCAGTAGGCCTCGCCGGCCTTCACGAGCGGGTCGCCGCTCTTGGCCTTGCGGGCTTCGGCTTCACCCGCTGCGAGGGTCTTCTCGTCGGCGGCGGCCTGGTTGGTCGCCATGGTCTGCAGGCGGACTTCACGGTCCTTGGTAGCACCCGCTCCCATCACGCCGGTGGCGAAGCCCTTATCCACGATCTTCTTGGCCGCGCCCGGGAGACCGTCCTGGAGCGCCAGCTGCGCGAAGTCGCTGTACTCGTTGGCGGTCGCGAGCGTGCCGACCTGCATCTTCACGAAATACATGTCGAGGGCGTTCTTGGTCGAGTTGCCCTGGTTGCGCATACCCTTTTCGGCGTACTGGATCAGGGCTTTCCAGTCTTCTTCCTTCGGCGCGATGGCAATGATCTGCTCCAGCGCCGCGGCGGTGCCGGCGTCATTGCCTTGCTCGTGCTCGGCGCTCATCTGCAAACGCAGCCAGCCTTCCTGCATCGGCTTGCCGGACGCCTTGGCGGCTTTAATGATGGCCTGCACGCCTTCGGTGGTGCCCTTGTAGTTCTTCTGCAGATACTGGGACTGCGCGATCAGCACCAGCATGTCGGTGTCGCTGGGGTCGACCTTGGTGTAGGCGGTCGCGACTTCGATGGTCTTGGGGTAGTTCTTCAGCTGGTAGTAGCTGGTGGCGACCTGCTTCTGCATCTTCTTGGCTTCTTCCGGCGACATTTCGCCGGTGGCGACCTGGGCATCCATGGCCTTCACCGCATTGGCGAAGTCCTTTTTCTGGGCGTAGATCGCGGCCAGCACCTGATTGACCATCAGGGTTTCATAGGGGCTCTTGCCGGCGACCTTTTCGGCTTCCAGCGCCTTGGCGAGCGCTTCGTCGAGCTTGTTGCCCTTCACCAGATTCACTGCTTCGAGCTGCGGCTTCATCTTCGGCGTCAGGGTCTTCTTGGCTTCGGCCGCGATCGCGGCCGTCGGGGCGGCAATCATTTCCGCGCCCATGAATCCGGTCGCCAGTCCGATAACGGCGACCAATGCAGCAGTACGTGACTTCGTCATTTGTTTTCTCTCCACGAAAAAGAACGCCACCGGATATTCCGCGCGGCGCTCCCCCCTCACACCACGTTGATACTCTGGGATTGCGGCTTTAACCGGGCAGACCTTACTCGGTCAGGTACTGCTCGTTGCCGACAAACCCGATACGCTTCACGCCCAGGCGCTGGGCGATCGCAAGAATCTTGGCCACCGGCTCGTATTTAGCGAGGCGGTTCGGACGCAGATGGATTTCAGGCTGCGGGCTGGCCGCGGCGGACTGCGCCAGATAACGGATCATCTGGTCCAAGTCCTGCACGACGGTGCCGTTCCACAGCATGGTGCCGTCGAAGTCGACTTCGAGTTCGACCACTTCCGGCGGCGCCGTCGGCTTGTTGGCGCTGGGGCGCGGCATGTCGAGCTTCACCGCCTGCTTCTGCACCGGGATGGTGACGATGATCATCACGAGCAGCACCAACATCACGTCGATCAACGGCGTGGTGTTCATTTCCACCATCGGGGCGCCTTCTGAGGAGTCGCCGCCTACGCTCATACCCATAACTAAATCTCCGCTCTAAAAAAGCGGCGAGCCGGGGTTGCCGGCTCGCCTGTCATTGGTCTGTTAGAAACTGACGTCACGCAGTTCGGGGTCGGTGATGAAACCGACTTTGAGGATGCCGGCGCGCTGCACGGTGGCGACCACGCGGCCGATCCACTCGTAGCGGGCCTGCACGTCACCGCGGATGTGAATTTCCGGCTGCGGCACCTTGAGCGCTTCAGCCTTCATGCGCTCGAGCATGCTCTCGGGCGCGATGCGGCGGCCATTCCAGAAGACGTAACCTTTTTCGTCAATCGCGATCGTGATGTTTTCCGGCTTGGTGATCAGCGCTTCGTTCGTGACGACGGGCAGCTTCAGTTTCACTTCCGCGGTCACCACCGGAATGGTGATCAGGAAGATGATCAGCAGCACCAACATGACGTCCACGAGCGGCGTCGTATTGATGGCCGACATGACTTCATCGTCGCCTTCGGCCGGACCAACACTCATACCCATGAGAAACTCTCCTTTAGGCGTCCGGGTCAGGGGTCCGGTTTTTGCCGGACCCCTGGGCCGAGACGAACTTTACTAGGTCGTACGGGCTTTCGTTAAACAAAAGCCCGAGAGCAACGTCCGCCGATTAGGCGCGGGCGCGGCTGGTACGGTTGCTGAGCAGCACCGCATGGATGTCGGACGCGAAGTTGCGCACGCGATCCAGGGCGACCTTGTTGCGGCGGACGAGCCAGTTGTAACCCAGCACGGCCGGCACGGCGACGATCAGACCGAAGGCGGTCATGATGAGCGCTTCACCGACGGGGCCGGCGACCTTATCGATCGAGGCCTGGCCGGCGAGCGAGATCTTCACCAGCGCGTGATAGATGCCCCACACCGTGCCGAGCAGACCGACGAACGGAGCGGTCGAACCGACCGAAGCCAGGAAGGAGAGACCGCCCTGGAGACGGAAGTTCACGGCTTCGGTGGAACGCGCCAGCGACATGGTGACCCACTCGTTCAGGTCAACGGTGTCGGTGAGCTTGCCTTCGTGGTGTTCGGTGGCCTTCAGGCCGTCGTCGACGATCGCGCGGAACGCGCTGTTCGGCTCCAGCTTCGCCATGCCTTCCTTGAGCGAGCCAGCGGCCCAGAAGCTCTTCTGGGCGGTGTTGGCCTGCTTCATCAGCACGGTCTGGTCGACCAGGCGCATGATCAGGATGTACCAGGTGCCCATCGACATGATCGCGAGCACCACGACGGTGGTGTGCGACAGGAAGTCGCCCGAGGACCACAGGTTCTCAAGGCCGTACGGGTTTTCGATGGTTTCGGTCGAGCCGGCAGCGGCGGCGGGAGCAGCCGGAGCGGCAGGAGCGGCGGCGTCAGCGGCCGGAGCGGCGGCCGGTTCCGCAGCCGGAGCAGCGGCCGGAGCTTCGTCAGCGGCGTAGGAGACGACCGGGCTGGTGGCCAGAGCCACGGCAAACGCCACGGCCGGCACCACGGCCAGGATCTTCGAGCAAAGGTTGGTCAGTCGGGTATTCATTGATGTGTCCTCGCTAGACTCAAACTGTCATTACATTGATGCGGGCTAGGCCGCGGCTCATTCTTTCTCGACTTACTTCGGAAGCTTGAAGGTCACTCTGATCGGCATCTGCATGGCAGAAGGCTTGCCGTTGATGGTCCCCGGCAAGAAACGCCACGTCCTTCCAGCTTCTTTCGCTGCAGCTTCGTCGAGACGTTCAAAGCCGCTGCTCGTCTGGACTTTAGCTTCTGTCACCCTGCCTTCTTCGTTCACAGTCAGAAGCAGGACAACCGTACCCTCTTCGCCCAGACGACGAGACATCGCCGGGTACATGTCTTCGGCGCCGGTATTCGGACGCCGCGGGTTCTGGCGGGGCGCCACGACCACGTCCGCCTTCGGCGGCGGGGGCGGGGCGACAGGACGCACGTTGGTGGTGTTCTGGATCGCCGAGGTATCGGAGACCGCTTCGGTGATCGCGACGACCGGGATGTCAACAAACACCGGCGGCGGCGCTGCGAACTTGGGCGGCGGCGGCGGCGGAGCGTCTTCTTCGATCTTAGCCTCTTCGATGATGCGGGTCTCGAGCGGACCCTTGAGGCGGTCAACGACCATCTGTCCGAGACCGGACATAAATGCCCAGACGACGAGGGCGTGGAAGGCGACCACGATCAAAAAGCCTATCGTGCGGCGATTGTTCGTGGGCGGCGGTATGTAACGTGGTGCGGTCGAAAGATCCATGCGCTCACTCAACAAAATGGGTTTGCGTTTTGGCCGGTCCTGATGGGCAAAAGTAGTGTCGAGGGTCTAACAGGCAGAATGCCGCCTTGGCAACACTCGCGCCTTTTGGACCGATGTAGCCCATCGGTCCGATGCCCCCCCAACCCGTCCCCTTTGGAGCACCCACAGGATGGGCGTAACCAACGGCATGGGCGCTTAGCTGTCAAGGGAGAATGTTCCCGCGCGAACGTTATTAACCGCTGCTTCCCAACCTCACATGCAAATGCGTGATCAATCTTGGAGGAGCGCGCGCGACGCGGACGATGAAGCCATGGTGCTGCGCGCAGCGATTCGTTTTGTTTTGGTTGCAAAATTTGCCCCCTCTTGACCGACCGGTCGCCGATCTCATTGCGGCAATAAGATATCTGCATCGCGCGGGCCTCCGCGCGCAATCCGGGAAAACATGCTGACCAAATTTCCGGGCAGCTGACGGTGCGAGGTGGAACCACGAAGAGTTTCGCACTGCCGAATCCGTTGTCATCCTACTGACACCGGTGACCGAAATTGCATGCGAATCCGTGGACTTCGCGCGGGTGGAGATGTGAACGGTTCAAAAGTCCCTGCTAACACCTTGAGTCTCATGATTCTCGCCGCGGGGGAGGAAAATCTGGCCGGCGTTCAGAAACCATCAACCAGCGGTCGCTAGGGTGCAGCCAGCCAAATGAGGTGGCCAGACCGCTTGGTCCCGCTGCCAGGACGACGGCGACACACTCCTGTGGAGAACCGATGACCCTTCGTGCCGTACGCGGCGCCTTTGCCGGGCGCACCGCTTCCGTCTCTCCCGCCATTTCCGGGAATTCTCCCGGATTCGAGGTGGGCGCACTGCGCGTGCTCGTTTTCGAGGACAACGCCCGTGACCGGGCGCTGATCAAGAAATTCCTGGAAGCCGCCGGCGTACGCGCCGCCAACGTCCATCACGCCGACACGATTCCCGCCGCGTTGCAGGTGTTGCGCCGCGAGCCGATCGACCTCGTGCTCGCCGACTACTATCTGCAACCGCACACGGGTCTCGACCTGATGGACGAGACCCGTCACTCCGAGTTCGATGTCCCGTTCATCGTCATGTCGGCGCTCGACGACGATGCCATCGACCAGAAAGCGCTGACGCACGGCGCCTACGGCTTTCTGGCCAAGAGCGAACTCACGGTCGAACGTCTGGAACGCGCGATCCGGTACGCCCTCGCGGGTCATCGGCGTGAAGCTGCCCTCGGCCGCGGCGCCGAGCGCGACATGCTCACCGGGCTGGTCGCCCGCGCCCCCTTCATTGATTCGCTGGCGGCCGCCATCGCCAACCGCACCGGGAAAGGCGCGATGGTCGGTCTTACGCTGCTGAAGGCTGGCGCGCTCGCCGAGATCAACGATGCGCTGGGCCTTGCGGCGGGCGACGAGGCGCTGCGCCTCCTCGGTCAGCGCCTGCGCCGCGCGAAAGGGCCGCTCGAAGTGGCGGCCAGGCTCGGCGGCAATCTGTTGGCGCTGATGATGACCGATTTCCTGATCGCGCCCCACGCCGCGACCCGTGGCCGCGACGTCGCGGCCGCGCTGGCCGACCCGCTACTTCTGGGCGCGGTGACAATGCCGGTCGACCTGCGCGCCGGTGTCGCCGCACAAGCGGTGACCGGCGCCGATGCGCCGATGGAAGTGGCCGAACGTCTGCTCAAGCGCGCGGCAGCGGCGCTGCGGGACGCCGCGCCCGCGGACGGATTGCGCCTCGGCTTCGCGCATATTCATTGAACTGTTGAAAGCTGGACCGGGTCCTGCTGCTATGGTCCACGCCTTTCCTGCGGGCGTTGGGACCTTGAAGCCGTGATCGAGAATTCTCCCTTGGGCAGCACAGTGTGGCGGCGCGATTTCGCGGTCGCCCAGCGCCGGCTGCTGATCGGCGGCGGCGGCCTCTATGGGCTTGCCGCCTTGTGGGTGGGGTACCGCGGCTACGCGAGCCAGGTTTTTTCTGACCTGACGCTCGGCCTGCTCGCGGCACTGCTGTCGATCTATGGCCTGACGTTCCTGCGCGAGGAGCGCATCCGGCAATTCATCGTGCCGGTTCTCGCCAGTGTCGTGTTCGCGGTGCATATCGTATTCGGAGTCGCCGCGGCGCCCACCGCCGGCGCCGTGCGCTTCGCCCTGCTGTTCGGGCTGTTGGGATTATTCGTCGCGCATCTGTCCGCTGTGCCGCGCGCGGTATGGATCAGCCTGGGCGCCATGAGCGTGATCGGGGTCTATGGCGCGGCGCTCTACCTGCCGGGACTCAATCCCAATTTTGCGCGGGCCGAGGCCTTGATCTACTGGCTGCCGTTCCTGGCGGCGACCGTGGTCGGAACCCAGCGTCTGGTGGCGCAGCAGGCCACCACCGCGATCCTGCGCCAGGAACTGGCGCGCCGCGCAACCTCCGACAGCCTCACCGGCGTCTCCAACCGCGCGCACATCACCCAGCTCGCCCAGAACGAGTTCGCGCGCGCGCGGCGCTACGGCGAGGATTTCTCGTGCCTGGTGATCGAGGTCGAAGGCTATGAGGCGCTGGTGAAGCAATGGGGCAGCCGGGCCGCCGATACCGTCGCCCAGGTGCTGACCGGCTATTGCGTGGTCGTGATGCGCCACTGCGATAGCCTCGGGCGCCTCTCGCCCGCGCGTTACCTCGCCCTTCTGCCGGAAACCGCCGGCGCCGGGGCCGCGGTGCTCGCCGAGCGCATGTGCCGCGACGTCGCGGCACTGGATGTGGCGGTCGACGGACAGAAGCTGAACTTCACCGTGAGCATTGGCGCCGCGGCGATCCACGCCCTCGACCGCGCCGCGGGTGATCTGCTGCGCCGCGCGGGACTGGCGCTGGATGACGCCGCCGAGCATGGCGGCCGCCGCGCGGTGCTCGCCGCCCATCCCGGACTGCTGGACGTGGACGAAGCCTTTCAGACAGAAGCAGGCCAGGAGCCGGCGGCGCGGGACACGCCGGGCGCCGCACCGTGACCACGCGGGTCTGGGACCCGTCCCTCTATCTCACCTTCGCCGCCTTCCGCGCGCGGCCGGTGGAAGATCTCCTCCACCGCCTCACGCTGGAGGCCGCGGGACCGATTTACGACCTTGGCTGCGGCGCCGGCAATATTACCGCCCTGCTGGCCGCGAAATGGCCGGACAGGCCGGTCATCGGCGTCGATTCCTCCGCTGCCATGCTGACGCAAGCGCGGAACCGCACCTCACATATCCGGTGGGACCTGGGCGACATCGCCGACTGGTCACCGCCAGAACCGGCCGCTGTGATCTTCGCGAACGCATCTCTGCACTGGGTGCCGGACCACGCGGCGCTGCTTCCCCGCCTTGTGGCCGCACTCGCGCCTGGCGGTATCCTGGCGGTGCAGATGCCCAATACCGCGGACGCGCCGTATCGCGGCTGCCTCGACGCGTTGCTGAAACAGGAGCCTTGGCGCACGCGCTTGGCCGGAATTTCCACGCACACCGACCCGCTGCGGGCAGAGGACTACTACGATCTGCTGACGCCGCACGCCATCGCGGTGGATATCTGGGAGACTCATTATGCGCATCCCCTGGAAAACCTGGATGCGGTGGTGGCTTGGGTCTCAGGCGCCGCGCTTGTGCCTTACCTGAGCGCCCTGGCAAGCGAGGAGAAACAGCACTTCCTGGGGGATTACCGGGAAGCGGCGGCGGAGATCTATCGGCCGCAAGCGGACGGACGCGTGCTGTTTACGATGCGGCGACTGTTCGTGGTCGCGCGGCGCTAGGCCACGGAGCTAGTGATCGCGCAGGTGGGTCACGGCGTCGAACGCCTGGCGCGGCGTCAAATCCGGACGCACCGCCATCACTGCCTGCGCGGCCATATGGCACTGCCCCACATAGTCGCGACCGCACGCCCGCGCGCTGGAAACCGCGCGATCGACGATACCGCGCAGATCACCCATGACCGGCGTGAAACCAACTGAAGCCTTGGTCGGCGCAATGTGCGGCGTGGCCATGAAGCAACTCCCTGTCCCGGTCCTGTCTCGCCCTGCCAGATATTGTAGCAGGGTCACGCCGGTCCACCAGATTTAGTTGAATAGGGTGGGATTCCGGCGCGTCGCAAGGTGCAACGTCGCGGGTCCCCAAAGTGTTCCGGCCGCGGCTTTGCGGCCCTTAGGGCAGCTTTGGTGCAGGATTTTCCAGGGGTTGCCAGTCCTTCCCCAGACGGGTCAGGGACTTGGCGCGTTCTTCGCACAAGGCGACGGTGGCGCGTTTCTCATCCAGGGTCATGGTCCGCCAGGCGCCGATCTCCTGGAGGGTCCTCAGGCAGCCAATGCAGAGGCTGCGCGCGCGATCAACGGTGCATACGCCGATACAGGGCGATGCCACCATGTCCGCGACAGGGATGACGTTATCCATAAGCTAGTGGTCCGATTTTAACATTCGCATACAGTTCCGCCGCCCCGTTTGCGAATGTTAAAATCATAAGGACCACGAGCCCATTATTTATCTAGTGGAGCTTACGGGATTTGACATTCGCGTCGCTGTCCCTGGGCAAGGCATATAGCGAATGTCAAATCCGCTCCACTAGGTTATAGCACGGCCATGACAGACCGCTTCGAGCATTTGACCAAACTTGGGGGCGCCAGCGCGCTGCCCGCCTCACCCGATGCGGCGGTGCTGGAGGCCGTACCCAATCCGCACCAGGACACGGACTACCTGATCCGCTTCACCTGTCCGGAGTTCACCACGCTCTGCCCGGTGACCGGGCAGCCGGATTTCGCCCACCTCGTGCTGGATTACGCGCCGGACGAAACCATCGTGGAATCCAAGTCGCTCAAGCTTTTCCTGGGTTCGTTCCGCAATCACGCCGGCTTCCACGAGGACTGCACCCTCACCATCGGCAAACGGCGGGTGGAAGCGATCGCGCCGAAATGGCTGCGGGTCGGGGGCTATTGGTACCCACGCGGCGGCATCCCCATCGACGTGTTCTGGCAGACCGGAAAACTGCCGGAAGGCCTATGGGTCCCCGATCAAGGCGTACAGCCCTACCGGGGCCGGGGCTAGGTCTCGGCTCTCCCGGATTCCTGGCCTCTGAATCGCGCGCCCGCCGCGGCTTGGTGTTGGCTCGCGTTGCCCCCGGGCGGGCTAACAAAGTCCCAAAGAAAAAAGGGGTACAGCCGCAAGGCCGTACCCCTTTTTATCTTGGTTCTCCGTCCAGCGCGCTGAAGCGCAGCCCGATGGAGCCCCTTCCCCCTGCAGCTTGATTCCCCTTGCCCCCAAGTATGAAACCCCGCGTGCGGCGACAGAATACGTGAGCCGCTCGTCCTCGCAAGGCGTTCGGTGGCGGAAGCGCTGAAATATTCCCGTTGACGCAGCCGCGGTTCGCACTCCGGTTGCAGACCCCAGCCGGGCTCCCGGAAAAGGCCGTTTTCAGGGCTTTTCTTTAGCGTCCTTAAAAGCCCCCTCTTTAAACGCAAGCGACGCCGAGTTGATGCAATAGCGCTGGCCGGTGGGCGCTGGGCCGTCGGGGAACAGGTGCCCGAGGTGGCCACCGCACTTCGCACAGGTAATCTCAGTGCGCTGCATCCCGTGGCTGCTGTCGTGATGCTCTTCCAGCGCGGACGGGCTCGCGGGCTGGAAGAAACTGGGCCAGCCCGAGCCGGAATTATACTTGGCGCGGGAATCGAACAGGGTCTCGCCGCAGCCCGCGCATTGAAACACGCCTTCGCCCTTGAACGCGTTGTAGGGCCCGGTGAACGCGCGTTCGGTGCCTTTCTGGCGCAGGATGCGGAACTGCTCCGGCGTCAGTTCTTTACGCCATTCGCCGTCGGTCTTGATGATTTTGGTCATGCGGGGCTCCTGAGGTTTCCCGATATTTAAGGAGCGGCCGCGGGAATTTCCACGCGTCTTACTTCCTCAGCGTATCGGCGAGTTCCTTGACCTGGGTGCGGGCGCGCAACAGGTGGAAGCCGAGATTGGCGAGATGCGCCGGCATGAACATGCTGTCGTGGCGGCCGTTGACCACGATCAGGGGCGACATGGTGGCGCCGGTGCGAAAGGAACTCAGCATGGCGGCCCAGATCTCGGTGGCCTGCTTCTCGCGAATCACCGGCGCGAAGTCGTCGCCGAGCGCCGCGAGAATCATGTAGTAGCCATAGAGCTTGCCCTTGGCGTTATAGAACACGTCGTCGGCCTTGGTGTCGAAATAGCCCCCGCCGGCCTCGGCCCTGGCGTCCAGTTCGGCGCTCGCCGAGCCCAGGTCAGCCGCGGCGCGGTCCAGGAAAGCGATCAAGTTGTCGGCGCGCCGGTCGTAGACCGACTTTCCCGCGGCGACATCCTGGTTATAGGCCAGCAGGTGTTCGGCGCCGGCGCGGTACTGCCGCTCGGCGGACGCCATGGGCCAGATCCCCCAGACAGTGCCGTCGAAGCGGAGTTCCGCGGCGGCGCGGTCGAGGTTGGCATCGATGGCGCTGGTGCCGCGCACCCGTCCCAGGTAGTCGCCGAGCTCAAGCGCGAAGCGCGACACCGCGTAGATCACGCCGAGCTGGAAGTGGGGGCCGTTGTCGAGCGGCGCCGCGGGGTGGAAGAACGGCTTGTTGGCGATCCAGTGGTTGGCCTCACGCGCCGCCAGGCTTGCCGCCATGGCCACCGCCGCGCTGCCGCCCGAAGCGCTGTATGCAGGCAAGGGCTGGAAAGCGATGTCGTCGTCGACACGGTCGTAGATCACCATACCCAAGGGGTAGTAGATGATGAGCAGCACCAGCACTCCCGCCCCGATCATCATGCGGGTACGTTGATCAAGGGCGGCGAAGGCGCCGGGGGCGCGCGCCGCCAGAGCCGCCGCCTGGGATGCGAGGGAACTGGCCGTGCGCTTGAGGAAATCGGACATGATGGGTCCAGAGAGTGGAAGTGGGGCCAAGATGAGCACTAACACCCAGCCGGTCAATGGCCCCGCGCGCGGAAGGCGCGCATCTAATAGAATCCCGCGCGGAAGGCGCGCATCTAATGGAATCGCGCGCGGAAGGCGCGCATCTACAGGAACAGGCTTGTGCTGACAGCAACTTTGCTCGGCCCAGGTGCAGCATTAGGCTGCGGCCTGGCCTATCTGGCCATCGATTACCTGCGCAAGGTGGTCGACGCGCCCCCGCGCCAGACCTTGTTCGTCTTCATCGGTCTGCAGATCCCGGTGCTCGGCGGATGGGCGTGGTATGCGGGCGATTTCGCCGCGGCCACGCCGGTCGCCGCCGGCTACTGGCTGCCGGGGCTCGCCGACATCGCGGCGGGCATGGGCGCCAATGTGCTCTATCTCCTGGCGCTCCGCCGCTCGCCCTTGTCGTTGATGGTGCCGCTGCTCGCGCTGATTCCCGGGGTCACCTTGATCCTTTCAGGCCTGCTGCTGGGCGAGTGGCCAGGTCTTCCGCAGAGCCTCGGCATCCTGATCGTGGTGGCCGGATTGTTCGTGCTCTACAGCGCGGGTGAACCGGGCGCCGCGCGCAGCGGCATCCTCGCGCCCCTTGCCAATGCCGTGCGCAATTTGCGCCGCGAACCGGGCGCGCGCCTGATGATGGGGGTCGTGGTTCTGTGGTCGACCACGCCAAGCCTCGACAAGCTGTGCATCGCGCAATCATCGGTGGGCCTGCATGGTTTGATTCAGGTGACGGCGATCACAGCGCTCATCGGCGTGTGGATCGCGGCCGCTGACGGCGTTCGCGCCTTCGCCATCAAGCCGCGAGCACGGCGGCCGCTGCTGTTCGCCGGCGTTCTCGGGGGCGCCGGTTATGTGCTGCAGCTCGCGGCCTACCAGCTGATGCTGGTGGCGGCAGTGGAACTGATTCGCCGGGTGTCGGGTATCCTGGGCGCCCAGGTCGTGGGCCGTGTCAAACTCGCCGAACCGTTGACGCCGGCCAAAATCGCCGGCGTCGTGATCATCGCCGCGGGACTGCCACTGGTTCTGTGGAACTGACCTCGCCCGCGGCATCCCGCGCGTAGAACGCGCCAGCGGCTGCGCTAGAGCCTGCCGGCGGCGCGGCGCTGCTCGTAAGCCTTCAGATGCACATAAGATATATCGAGCAGCCGCGCCGGGATGCCGTACTTTTGGGCTTTATCGCGCATGAATCCGACGATGTGGTCGCTCTCCACCTGCCCGCCGCGCTCAATGTCGCGCAGCATGGACGCGCCGTAGGGGATGGTGGGGTCGGTGAACATGCGTCCGTAGTCTTCCTGGAAGGTCGCGGAGGGGGCATACCCCTCCCGCGCCGCCACTTCGGAGTTGGCCTTCAAGGCCTCCAGCATCAGGTCCGCGCCGCCGCCGCGCACGATTTCGCCGATCGAGGCGCGCATCAGGCTGGTCATGGCGGCCACCGTGGTCAGGTGCACGCACTTCTCCCACATCGCCTGCATGATATTGGCCACCGGCTCGGCCTTGACCGCGGTGGAGCCAAAAGCGTTCGCGAACGCCAGTGCGCGTGCGCTGATTTCGCCCGATTGTTCGCCGAACACCAGCGCGCGCCAGTCGTTGAGATGCTTGATGGTGCCGTCGGGCAGAAGCTGCGCGGCGATCTTGGCCACCCCGCCCCACACCCGTTCCTTTCCGAAGCGGCTGTTGAGCAGATCCACATGCGACATGCCGTTGAGCACCGGCAGCACGGCCGTGGTCGCGCTGACCGCGGGCGTGATGGCGTCGAGCGCGCTGTCGAGGTCATAGGCCTTGCAGGTGAACAGCACCACGTCGAAGGGCTTCTCCCGCGCCAACGCAGCGCTGGTAATGGCGCGCACGGGTGTCTGGAAATTGCCGCAGGCCGGGCTGTCGATCACCAGCCCCTTCTCGGCGAGTTGCGCCTTGCGGCCTTCGCGGACCAGGAAGGTCACGTCAGCGCCGGCATTAGCCTCGATCAAGCGTCCGCCGTAGTAGCCGCCCATGGCGCCCGCGCCGAGAATCAGAACCCGCATGAAAGCTCTCCTGTGTTAGGCGCAAGACCATGCGACAGCCTTGCGCGCCGGTAAAGCCGCGCGCAAAGCAGGTCTGGGTTTCAGAGAAGGCCGAGCTTGGCCAGTTCCAGACGCAAGGCCTCGGGCATTTTGGGATCGATCACCGCTCTGCGGCTCTTACCCTTGAGGTCCGGAGGCGCGGCTTCGGGCTTGAGGTAGCGCCAGCCTTGGAAGGCGCGCTGCGCGGTGATCTGCACCGGCACCAGTTTCGGATCCAGCTCGATCACGCAGGCCGGGCGGCCGTCCTCGCGCTTGCCCGCGGACAGGCCGACGATCTCCTGGCGCACTTGAATGAAGCCTTTGATCACCCAGTACATAGACCCCTCACCCACGATCTCCTTGCCCCGGGTGGGCGTCATGCGGGTGCGGTGGAAACAATTGCCGTCCTTATTGCGGCGCTTTTTCTGCACCTCGGCAAGATGTTCGATATCCTCGATTCCGACCGCGAGTTTGATCAGGTTCACCGTCATGCGCTGAATTTGACGACCACAACTGTCATGTCGTCCTCCTGCGGGGCGCCGTCGGCGAAAGCGCGCACGCGGCCGATCACCTCACCGCAAATTTCCGCGGCCGGCAGATGCGCCGTGGCGCGCAGGGCCGCGAGCAGACCTTCCTTGCCGAACATGGCGCCGTCGCGATTGCGGGTTTCCCACAAGCCGTCGGTGCCGATAACGATCAGGCCTTCGGCTGGCCAGGCGGCGCGGTCGTTCTCGTGGTACGGCCAATCGGCCTTCACCCCCAGGGGAATGTCGTGCACCGCCAGTTCCTCGAACTGCTGGCTGCCGGGGTCGTAGAACAGGATCGGTCCGTGGCCGGCGCTGATCCAGCGGATATGACGCGAGCCGGGCGTGATCACCATGTAGACCAGGGTCACGAAACGCCCGGCGGTGGTGTCCGCGCTCAGATGGCGGTTCACCGCGCGCATCACCGGCCGCAGGTTGGCGCCACTCCCGGCATAGGAGCGGAGCAGCGCGCGCACGGACATC